>JANPAV010000157.1:0-80030 GCA_031430115.1 Armatimonadota bacterium
CAAGTCGATGCATCACAAAATTGGTAGCTTATTGTGAAATCTACGCCGTATACACCGTTCTTTGGCTTCATCGTCTTACCAATCTTGCCTTCAAAAGGAATCACGACATCGCCCTCGTACACTAAAGAATCCATACCTGAACTTTTCATTGCTTTTCCTGCAGGGTATGAAACCTTCGTCAAAGTAAATCCTTTTGTCGCCGATTCGAATTTTAACGGGTTTTCGTATTCGCTTTTCGGCGGATTTTGATAACCGTGCCATCCAGCGGGAATTGAAACGGTCAAGGTTCCTTTGACGACATCGACCTTCGTTGCCTCCATTTTGAAACTGAGCTTTGGAGCGACATCATCGGCGGCAAAGGCGAAAAGTACGGCTGCGATTGAAGTAATCATAGTAAGATTATGAGCGAACTCACTGGTTAGATGCTCGAACATGCCCGAACGTTTCGGCGTAATCGGTATACTAGTGAATTCATTTTCGCCAGGAGTGGCCCCTAGCTTTGCAACGTCGTAACAGTTATTATTTCCTTCTTTTTGTCCTCGCCGTAGCCGCAATTGCGTTGCTAGGGGATTTCAAATTAAAGACCATCTTTGGTCTAGACATCACTGGCGGTACCCGTCTAACCTATCGAGTTGATCTTGCTCAAGATCTGAAAGGAAAGATTACGGTAGCAGAAGCTAGGCAACAGATCATTCAAGTCCTGATGCGCCGCGCGGGTGGAATGGGAGCAGCCGAACCGATCGTAGCTTCGAAAGGTGAAGATCAAGTCATTGTCGAATTGCCCGGAGTCGAGAATATCGATAAAGCAAGGGAAGTCATTGGTACCAGCGCAAGAATGGAGTTCTATCACGCCAAATCCGTAAATTCTGGCAAGGATCGAGCAAGGCAATACGAACAACTACCGAATTCAGACCCAAATAATCCCTTAGTTAATTTCATGAGGATTCGAGACAAAAAAATTCTCGATGATCCTAAGAGTCCGGAGTACAAGGAAATGATCGCCAGCTGGAAACTGATCCTAGCTGGAACTGATGTTAAAAATGCAAGGGCAGAACCACAAGGCGACAGCTATGAGCCATATATGGAGTTTGACGGCCAAGGCACTGCAAAGATGTCTAAATGGAGTAATGACTTCTATGGCAAAGAAGAACCGCTTGCAGTTGTACTAGACGGTCAAGTTCTTAGCATTGCTAACATGCAGGCTGATGCGAGACTAGAAAACAATTGTGTCACTCACGGAACTTTCTCCAAAAGCTATGTCCTGAACTTGGTTTCTCTGATCAATGGTGGATCCCTGCCTGCGACCCTAACTGAACTCGGCGCTTATACCGTTAGCCCAACCATTGGCAAAACCGCATACGAAAAAATTCTGATCTCAGGCATTATCTCCTTTGGAGTTATTAGTGTCTATCTGATTGCGTACTATGCATTTCCTGGTCTCGTTGCCCTATTGGCGTTGCTTCTTTATACAGGTTTGACTCTTGCAACCCTCAAGTTCATTGAGGCGACTTTCTCACTGGCAGCGATTGCTGGTTTTATTCTTTCAGTCGGTATGGCCGTCGATGCAAATATTCTGGTCTTTGAACGCTTCAAAGAGGAAATGAAGAATGGGCGTCCGTTACAGACGGCAATTGAAATCGGCTTTAAGCGAGCCCTTCCGGCTATTATTGACTCTAATGCGTGTACGATTCTAACCTGCCTTGTTTTGGCAAGTATTGGAACCGGACCAGTTAAAGGCTTTGCCACAACATTGATCATCGGTGTCTTGATTTCTCTTTTCACCGCGGTAACCGTAACACGATCATTGTTACTTTTCTTTGTTGGATCTGGAGTCGCAACAAATCCTAAGTTGTATGCCATTGAAAGAGACTGGTTTGGGAAGCTGATTCAAGGTAGCGGGAAGATCCTTCCTGTTTTGCAGAAAACCAAGAAGTGGTTTGTCATTTCAGCACTTACGGTAGCCTTCGGAATGATTTTTGTCCCGCTTGGCGGATTCAAACTAAACGTTGAACTTCAAGGCGGTACCGAAGCCCAGTACAAATTAAAGTCCGATGTAGCCGGCAATCAACTTGGTGAAGCCCTAGAAAAGGCTGGTTTCAAGGGGTCGACGGTTAAGTTTGCTGAGATTGGCACTGAAAGAGTTGCGATCATCTCGGTTCCTGCTGAATCTTTGCCAAAACCTGCCGCGAACGAAACATCTGTTGAGGCATCGGCTCGAGAAAAAGCAAATGCCTTAAAGATTGCTCAGGCGGCTGGAATTCCTGATGCGCCCTTGTTTGGAATACAAACGGTTGGTCCGACACTTCAAAAAGAAGTTCAGTTAAGCGCAGTCTACGGCGTAGGATTCTCAATCCTCCTCATCGTCTGCTATCTTGCAATTCGATTTGGATTCTCGGTTGGGGGATTCAAAGAAGGACTCAAATTTGGTCTTTCTGCCATCGGCGCATTGTTCCACGACATTCTCGTCGTTATCTTCATGGCTGCATTCTTCGGTTATCTTTTCAAATGGGATATTAGTTCGCTGTTCTTAACCGCAATGCTAACGATCATTGGATTTTCTGTTCACGACACGATTGTTATCTTTGACCGAATCAGAGAGAACCTTCGAAAACCCGAAGCTGGAGAAGATCTGCAGCACCTCATGAACCGATCGATCACTCAGTCGTTCTCTCGATCTCTGAATACATCAGGAACAGTTATAGTAACCCTCTTAATTCTTGCGTTCTTCGGAACGCCGACGCCAGACTTAAAATTCTTTATCGTCACAATGCTGATAGGAATTATTTCTGGAACCTACTCATCCATCTATAACGCTTCGCCGCTTCTCTATCTCTGGGATAAGATGACAGTTGCGAAGAAAGGTGAGCAATTCGGATTGATCGGACTCGCACGAGCGGAAACGTCTCGAATGGCTCATTTACAAAGCGGAGCTCATCAAAGTGCTCCTCGAACCGAGGCAAATACGAGTACTGATGGACGAACTTACGGTCAAGTTCGGCGACGTGCGAAAGACACCGTTAAAGACAGCTGGAAAGAAATCGACTAATTTCAGACCCTTGGTAACGTCAAAAGAGTAGCAATCACATTGCTACTCTTTTTTTTTCTATGAAGGAATTGTGAGTGATCGGGGTCATAAAGATATGGCAGTACTGACATGGGATTCGTTACAAGCCCTACAGAGCAGGGAAGAACGCGGGAAAACCGTGGAACTCGACTTTGACTCGATTCGAGAGTTCATATTCAGGATTTCATATTCCCTTACACTTGATTACACTTTAGCGGAAGACCTTGCTCAGGATTGCATCATCAAAGTTTGGCAACATCGAGGTCGGTTGAAGGAACTAGATTCCGCCGAAGCCTGGATTGCCAAGATCGTGACCAACAGAGCACGAAACTACTGGAAGCGCAAACCAAATTGGATACCTCTCGCGGTTTCAGTACTGGCTCCGGGAGAGCAAGACCCAACTATGATCGAGTTGCGTGAGTTAATCGCTGGTCTCAAGCAGGACTTTAGAGACGTTATTCTTTTGGTTGCAGTCTATGGCTACACATATGCTGAAGCAGGACAAACCCTTGACGTTCCAGAAGGCACCGTCGCGAGCCGATTCAGCGCGGCAAAAAAACAACTTCAATACTGGATGGGTGACGAATCATGACAAACTTTGATCGGCTCGCTGCTTATGCTAAAGAAAGAGTAGAAGCTACAGAAACTCCGATAAGCCTTTACTTGAATGCGCAACGGAAGAAAGATGCATTCGATATCCTTTTGACAGTAGTTCTCGCTACAATGATGCTCGGGATCGCAACACAGCTGACCAATTCTGCATCGGTGCAATCTCCTGCCATTAAGCGAGTTATACAACAAGAACTTGTAGTATCGAGGCCAAACCCATGAAGTGCGATCGAAGAACCATCGTCGTATTTGTCGTTTTTTTGACCTTCTTGATTTTCAGTTTCGAGTTGAGGAGCCAGCTCCTCTTCGGTGCTCGCTTTGCTACCGGACAAATAACGGCAAAAAATTGGACGCTTGGTAGTTCCAACGTCGGACCATATACTTTCTCAATCTCCGCGTGGAGTTTCAAACATCCTCCCGCACAAGCAAATCGGACAAGAAACGAAGAACTCGGACTTGTCATCGTTCAAGCCCTCCACACCTATAATTCAAAAGAATCTATGAGGGGCCTGGAGGAATATTGCAATCAAAACCCTCAGGATATTAAGGCAAAAGCTCACCTTCTCAGAATGTCCCTAGCCGCAAGCGCACCTTTGACAAAGTCACCTTATACTGAAAAGGACCTACAATTCGCTGGTCGGCTCGCAAAGGTAGCAAGTGACTGTGCACTCATTGAGCCAAACAATTGGTATTGGCGAGAACGCCAATTCCATATGTTGTTTCTTATGAGAGAATTTGAAAAGGCGACTTCTGCTTTGACTGCTCGTCCGTTTCCATCGACTTACGAAGATTATGTTATCGACGAAGTGACGTGCAAGGAAGAGTTATATCGGAGCAATTTTTCGTTCTTGCCTAAGAGCGCGCTCTTGGAAGTTTGGGGCGGGACAATATTTCCACATCTCAATACTAGTGATCAGATTGAGAAGATTATCAAAAAGAGTCCTGATCCACTCATGCTTCGAATCGCTCAAATTGACCTGGGAAGGGTCATGACAAAGTCAGCACCAACTGCGATTGCAGCGATGGTTGGAGTCGGTAATATCAATCATGGAATTTGGGGACTCAAATCTGCTGCCCCTTGGCGGATTGACAAAAAAGACCTTCAGTCTCAAAATCAAGTCCAAGGAATCTACGAGCAATCTGTTTCAAAAGAAGCGTGGGATTATTGCATCCGCGCAAGCAAGAGCGACATCAAACCCCGATTCCTTCGGCCAGATGAAGAATTGGCCGCCCTTTTTGTTGGTCAATTGGGACCTTTCTTCGAGTTTGCGGGGATTCTATGCTGCCTAGTTGGATTGATTATGATTCTGGTCGGTCAATCCAAGATCAAATTCATCAACAAGGAGGTTATTGGTTGGCCGCTTGTCCTGATAGTCTTCACATTTATCGGATCAACCTGGAAAGACTGGGCAAACCTTGGCAATTACGGGCTAGGATGTCCGCTTCTCTCTCCGCTTTTGTTCGTAGTTTCCCTGATATCGATCTACTGGTCATTACGCAAGGAAAAAGGAAAGCGCCTATTCCCAATCATATTCGTGTTAATCGCTTTATGTTTTGGTCTAGCTATTTCGGGTTGGCAAGCTACGTCAGCTTTCGTACTTACCTTATTTGCTTTACAGCGAGGAACCGTGCCACTTAAGCCATGGACAACCGCTATCGGGCTTTTTCTGCTCGCATACCACGTGGGACTCAACCTTGGATTATCAAATGCGTATAATGAGAATATTCTGTACTTTGTTATAGGCACGGTAGCACTGCTTGCTGTTTCTCAAAGGCCCTTGGAACCCGATCATCCGCGACTTTCAAGCATTACGATCGGAATCACCTCGATTATTATTGGAACGGTTTTAACCGCACAATATGACCGAGGCGTTCAACGATCAATGGAGAACGAACTCAAGCAAACACAGGAAGTTCGTGAACAATTCGCAAAGCTCTAACCTTCGTAATCAAGCTCATGAAGGATTCGCGGGTTTTGCCGCCAACCTTCTTGAACTCTGACATGGAGTTCCAAGTAGACGCGTTGTCCAAGCATCTTCTCAAGGCCGAGTCTAGCTTCGGTGCCAATGTCTTTAATAAACGAGCCATGTTTACCCAACATGATTGCACGTTGGCTATCCTTATCAACAATGATCGAGGCAGCTACGTGGGCGAGTCCATCTTCACGATCTTCCCAACTGTCGACTACTACGGCAGTTGCGTGGGGAACTTCCTGCCTCGTCTTCATGAGAATCTGTTCGCGAACGTATTCGGCAGCGATAAATCGCGATGTTTGGTCGGTGTATTCGTCCGCAGGATAAAACGGTGCTCGCTCAGGTAAGTGTGGAACCAAAATGTCTAACAACTTGTCAACATTCGCACCTCGGATCGCAACGGTCAACATATACTCTTCCGTTCGGAACAATGCACAGTAGTCTTCAACGTGTCGGATTACATGCTCTGCTTTCATGTGATCCATCTTGTTCAAACAAAGCACTACCGGAATCTTCTTATCGAGGTGAACCAATGTCGATACGGTTTCATCAATATCGTCCGGTCGCTTTGCTCCATCAACGACGACCAGAATTACATCAATTCCGTCAAGGGAACCGCGCGCCTGCTCAACCATTGACCGCTGCAAGCGGTTGTGTGGTTCATGGATGCCGGGCGTATCGATAAATGCAATCTGATAGTCTGGCTTTGTGGAAATCCCCATAACCCGCTTACGAGTTGTTTGCGGCTTGCTACTGACTATGCTGACTTTCTGACCAACGATGAAGTTGATCAGCGTGCTCTTGCCGACATTTGGTTGACCAATGACGGCTACATGTCCAAATCGATGTGACATTAGTCTCGCTTCCTAAACAGGATGTCCAGAGCAACATCGTCCTTGTCCCTAACTTTCTCCTCGCCAGTTGGAACGAAGTCCACCATCTCAGCAAGGGTTGGTTTCCGAGGTCGCCGCTCATGCTTGGTATTGGTTCGTCGTCGTCCAGTTGTCCGTTGAATCGTTCCTGGTGCTAGCGCGGCATCTTCAACGTATGGCTCATCATCCTTAGGTCTCAAGAACCATTCATCGAGCGTGTCTTCGCCATCACCCTCAGAAGTCAACTCTCCGAGCCTCATGATTGGAACATCGAACGAACTGACGTCAATTCTTACATTCGATTCTCGGATCGGGAGTTCATCCATTCGTAAGACAGACCTTGGATCAGTTTCTAATATCTGTCGAATCTCGTCGGTTGTACCAACTAAGAACATATGAGTTACACCATCGGGTGAACTGAACTTAATATTTGTCGCGTCAACGGCAACCCATTCAGAAGTCAAAAGATTGTAAGCGCTCCACTTTCCGGGAAGAGCAATTGTTCTCATACCATCACCAGTGCAATGCACGGTCAAGAATGGTGGTCGTGCATGAATGACATCGTCATGGAAGCTCCAAACATGTGCCCCAGCTTTTTGTGCTAACGCTCTAATCAGGGCAGAATTTACGGTGGTCTCTCCCAAAAAGACGCTGGTCCAAGTTTGCTTAGATTCCTCAACTGAAATATCTCGGGTTACGAAACTTGGCAAACCGGTTTGGGCGTACTCACCCAGAACCGTTCCATCTTCTGGAACCGCGAAGTAAGTTGGCTCAACCACTGACTGAGTTTGAATCGAATTACTTGGAAATGCCTGAGCAAGGATGTTCCTTCTATCAAGAATCGCAGTTCCAGCCTTGCTAAAGATAGGCTGTGGCTTAATTGCAATTCCCGTGACTTCACGCGCTCGTTCGATCGACTCGCGTCCATTGTCAAATAGTCCAGCGCTATATACCCAGAACAAGAGCTTGCCATCCTTATGAAGACGCTGCTTGATCGCACTTCGGAGGTCTGGTCGAATATCCCAAGCATTGAGGAAAATATAAACTTTGCATTCAGGGAACTTAACTCGGTGCGCCAAATCACTAAGCAGATAAAGACCGTAACTCACTCCAGCTCGTCCAATCGATTCCAGAGATTCCTCGATCAATTGGCCAAAGCTTTCGACGTTAACCAAATACCCAAGCGTTCTTTCATCAATAAATACGGCTACATCAGGCTCCTTGCTTTCGACTGACATTGACTTAACCGCCAGCTCCCGCATTGACTTAGCACGCTCCCAAACCGAAGCGGCTGTGAGCCAGCCATTACCCCATTGATCGCTCCAACAGATTCCGCACTGGTGAGCACATGATCCACCAAAGCCTCGTCGATGAACCGCTTCAAGAGCTTGCGGCGTTCGAATCGTTGGCGCCCCAAGATCGGGCTCGGGACGATTAGAAAGGGAAGTCTTGAAGTCTTCAAGTGAAACGAACAACTTGTTGTTGAGAACAAAACTATCGATAGGAACTTCAAAGGACGAAACACCACTTGCTTGACGGTTTTTGTTGCTCGGCGTTGCCGTGATGAAGTCTATTTCTGGCGTCCTAAGGATCTTTCCAAGTGACAGATGCCCGGAGTTTGGACGGAAGTTAAGGAATGTCTTTCCGTATCGAGTGCCAACAAGGAACCGACCTTCAGAAGCTTCTTTTACTGCATAAGCTAGGTCAGAAATTCGTTTAGCCGTAAGGTCACTCAAAAAGAGGTGATAGTCAACAACCGGTCGCTCTTTTCGATCCGATTCAATCAAACGTGACTTCCGAGGATTTTGGTTGAGATCAGGAATCCTTACGGATTCAAAATCGGCAGTACCGTTAAACCAAGATGCCCTCAGAAGTACTACATCCTCCTGATATCGCTCCCTGACCCACTCTCGAAACTTGCGCTTACTCGCCATCGAAATATCAAGTGACTGGTTACCCGCGATGGTCCAACCATCTCGATCTAAATCAAGGCCCAAAATATGCTTGGCATTTGGCAATGCGAGAAGCAACTTCGTAAAATTTCTTACTAATCCTTCGGTGTGATTCCAGAACTTATCGTCGCTTAAACTTGGTTCAGCCAAGTCACCAAGTGAGTCTCGATAAACCCCTTCCGTAAATTCAATTTCCCACCCTTTCGGTGCCACCATATCGATATGAAAAACAACCTGCGCGGCACTATCGTGCTTGATTATTCGGGCAAGTAGAGTTTTGCACTTTTCAAACAAAGCGTCAAAATGGTGTTTGTCGCAAATTGCTTCAACTCCGATACAGAAGACATGGACCCCAGATTCGGCAGCTTGCTTAATCTCCTGGAGAACAGTGGCAATTCTCTCTTCGTCGGGCGGTGCAGCATAGAACCAGAAATTAGGAAATACTTTCGTTTCCCTTACCAAGGTCGGTACGCCTTTTCTCATGACAATCTGAGGCGCATCGGATGGAATATCGATTAAAGCTCGAGGCGGAACTACCACTCTTTCCGGTGCCTTGTTAACAACCGGTTCAGAAACGACCTTATTGGAAATCGTTGTGCGATTTTGCGCAGTTCTCCCTTGTGGTCTCGAAGTTGGAGCAGCGCTAATTGGTTCTTCACCTCGCTCCCGCATCTTAATCATCACCGTATGACCATCATCGTCAAATTCGAGGATTGCGGTCGGTTCGAATTCGCGAACTGGGACCGAAGATTCTTCATCTCGACGAGTCGGCTTTTCAGCTTCCCATCCTTCATTTTCGGTGACTACTTCTTCCCGGCGTGGTTGCCGCGTCCTTGACGGTCTGGCCGGCGGAGGGGACGTAGGTTCTAGAGATGGAGCAAGACTTGTGTTTCTCGGTCTAGCAACTTGCTCGCTTCTCGTTCGGAAAGATGGAACTGGTAGTTCATCGTCCCACTTTGTCGTATCCGGCTCTACATTAGAAGGGATAGCCTTCAAGACTTTTGCCGATTTTAAATCTGGAGCAGACCTTCCGCGCACAGCTCTAGGTGGTGCATCAGATGTCGGTTGCTTCGCACGAAAAACGAGCGAAACATCATCTCCAAGAACTCCACTAAGCTCTGAATTCAGTGTTTCAGGTTCAACTGCGGCAACTTTCTTTTTTGTGGTCGTGGGCTTTTTAGCCTTTACTTCGATATTCGAAACTGTTTGGTCTAAGGTCTTCTTCCTTGGCATGACTTTGCTCAACTATGTTCTGAACCCACCCCAGTAGGTCCAGGGGTGTTGTAAAAATAAGATCGGGAGCTTCGGCGAGAAGATCTTCTTTTCGTCCGGCTCCATAGAGAACTGCGCCGCATCGAATACCTGCCGACTTGGCGCACTTTAGGTCAAAAATGGAATCACCGATAAAGACAGAGTCTTTTGGTTCGCCATTGAGATTGGAAAGGGCAAGCAAAGCGCTTTCAGGATGTGGCTTTGGCTTGCAAACGTCGGATGAACATACGGTCGTGTCGACAAAGTCCCAAGCGGAGAATGAACCCTTTAGGTTCTCTAGCTCTTGCGAATTTCGACTGGTTACGAGCGCAATGTTGATTTGCGAAGTTGAAGCCAATATTAGAGCTTCAACTGCTTCGGTATATTCAGTCTCTAAATCAATATGAGCCTGGTACCGTTCGATTGCAAATTGAATCATTTCCTCTTTTTCTTCATCATCTTTTGGGCAACAACCAAATCGGGTCATTTGTTCGGAAAGAGGAATGCCAATTAGCGCGAGAATTTCAGCGTCAGTTGGACGGTGACTTCCGTATTTTTCAAAGGCATCACCAAGTCCGGCAACAATCATGGAAAGTCCATTTACGAGTGTTCCGTCGATATCAAAAAGGATCGCTTTAACAGGTTCCGTCGAAGCTGATGCCCGCACCCCCTAATTATGGCTCATTTTAACATATTCTTGCCCAGACCCTAATGATATTGCAGGACTCTCCAATACATATGGGAGATGGACATAAGTCTTATAGTAGACGGGGGTGCTTCGCCACAGGCTCCACCCGGAAAAATAACCGAGTCGCCTCCGCCCAAAGAAGAGTTTGAGAAAACGCTTCAAACAGCAAAGGAGGAAACTCCCGGAGAAGTCGCAGAAACCGAGCCGAATGCTCAACTGCAAACACTGGACTCCGAGAACGAGGAAACTGGAACGAAAACATCAGTTGACGCCATTGGCGCACCAATTCAGATTGATCCTTTCATCCTTGCTCAACTTTTGCTTGTTGGAATTGCTCCAATTCAAGAGTCAAACCAATCCATGCCGGCACCTCAAGTGCAGCTGACAGCAGAACTTCTGAAAATTGAGCTTCCGAGCAAACCTTTAAGTTCTAGTATCAATTCGTTTCGGAACCTAGAATCTGGACTGGCATTTGAATCATTACCTCAAAGTACAGAATCAACTCAAGCATTAGCCCTTGACCCAAAAAGTAACCAGACGCTTTCAGCACTGATCTGTTCGACTTTTGAAGAAGCGATAACGCCAAGTTCAACCGGGGAAGTAAAGGTAGCGGTCAATCCGATGTCTGTCAATCCGACAACCGTCAATCCGACGCCTGTTAATCCGACACCTCCTAATTCGTCATCTGCTAATCCGACAGCTCCACGAACGGTGGAACCAAAATTCATGGTCCCTCTCTTAATGCCGGCACCAGAAAAGGAAATCCTCAACATATCGTCTGTACAATCCAAAGTAATCGTTCCGATAACGGAAGTAGCTACTCCCAGGCTAGTTGCCAACATATCTGGACCACAATCTAAAACATTAACAACAACTGACAACTTTAAACTTGATAAGTCGAAAGGTGTTGAGAAAGCTGTGGATGGAGTAGCTGTGGTAGAACAAACGGCCGAGGATACAGCAACGATACTTGATAGCCAAACGAAGGATTCAAAAGAAAAGGAAAAAGGAACCGACGGTTCTCAACTTTCTAAACCAGACATCCAACAAAAGAGCGTTACAAGTACAACCACCCAAGATCAGCCTTTAACCGTGACTGGGAAAATGACAAGCCAAGAACGGCAAGTCATGGTCGACACTATTGCCAAAAAGATTGATGAGCTAGCGATCAAAAGTGTTCGTAACGAAGTTCGCGTCGAAATGAATCCTCCGGAGCTTGGTTCGGTCATCGTGAACATCCGAAAGGACATGGCAGGCGTAACCGCGACGCTCAATGCATCGAACGAACCCTTAAGACAGGCACTTCACGAATCACGCAACGACTTAGCTGGCGCCCTGGCTGATAGAAATATTGGACAGGTCAGGATTGAAGTTCGGGCTGCGAGTGCTGATTCTATGAGTATGGGACAGCAATTTAACCAGGCTCAATCGCAAAACCAAAGTCAAAATCATCACCCAAGACACACTGCACAGTCCGTCGAAAAGCGAGCCCTTGAATCAAATGACCAAGTGGATCAACCTAGGGCTAGGCGAGCAGTCACGACGTTACTCGACATGGAGATCTGAAAAAATGAGCAATCTCGTTTCATCTGTAAACCCAAATTCCTACTACGTTCCTCCAGCACCTAAAAAGTTACCTGGATTGGATATGAGTACCTTTCTTCACTTGCTTACTGTGCAAATGGCGAGCCAAAATCCACTTGAACCAATGAAAGATAGTGACCTATATGCTCAAATTTCTCAACTTGGACAAGTAGAAGGAATGCAAAACCTTCAATCTCAAGGAGACTTTAATAAGGCGCAATCTCTAATAGGTAAAGAAGTCGCCGTAGTTAACCCTAATGCAACATCGAAAGATAACCAAATTATCAATGGAGTCGTTGCTGGAGTTATGATCGGTGGTGACGGAGCCTTTAAGCTAAATGTCATCGATGACAAAGGTAATGCAACTGCTGTTGGTATTGACAGTATTCAGCAAATTCTGAGTTCCGGTAACTCGGAATCGTCATCGATTCCTGCTGACTACGCCTACCTCATCGGAAAGAATGTTTCTGGACTCAATGGATCGACCACGATTTCTGGGCAAGCAACCGGTATCGCGGTGGTCAATGGTGTTATCATGGTAGATGTTCTTAACTCGGCAGGAGTAAAGCTTCAGCTTCCTGTCGGAAGTGTAACGACCATAAGCTAAACGCCATGGATCAGATTCAAAACTCCAAAATATCGGACCTCCTCAACAGTCAGCCAACGGCTCCAACAAAGAGTCAGCCGGCTAACTTAGACGAGTTCAAGTCGATACTTCAAGATCGGCTAAAGATCAGTAGCCACGCTCAGACTCGCCTTCAAAGTCGAAATATTGAACTTGATGCGTCGGCGTGGGCAAGAGTAATGAAAGGAGTTGATATGGCAGCCTCGAAAGGTGCTAAAGAATCGTTAGTTCTCGTTGATGATGCTGCTCTTGTTGTAAGCGTAAAAAACCGGACGGTTATTACCGCTGTCGATAAGGCAAGTCTCAAAGACAATGTTTTCACTAATATTGATAGTGCTGTAGTGGTTTAACCCTACAGAATATTGATATTCGACCAATCACATTAGTGGATAAGGCTGGACTCAAGATTAATCTCTCGGGAAGCCTGAGAAGCAAGTAGAACATTTGCTTCGATTCACACAGACAAAGATACTAAGGGATTAATTAATATGCTACAAGCTATGTTATCAGGCGTTGCGTCAATCAAAGCGCAACAATCACGGATGAACGTCATTGGCGACAACCTTGCCAACGTCAACACAACCGCATTCAAAGGTTCACGAGTCAGTTTCGCTGAAATGATGTCACAGACCACCCGAAGCGCATCTGGCGCAACTGGAGGTCGAGGAGGCGTCAATCCAATTCAATTTGGTTTGGGTGTTTCTGTTTCTGCAACCGACGTCAACAACAACCAGGGTGCCTTGAACCAAACAAATCGACAAACTGATTTGGCTATCCAAGGTCATGGGTACTTCGTGACTTCAAACTCGCAAAGAATGGCTTACACTCGAGATGGTTCGTTCCAAGTGGATGCAGCGGGGAACTTTGTTCAAGCTGCAACAGGCGAACGAGTTCTCGGATGGAAGGCAGATTCTTCTGGAGTTATTGATTCTACGAAGGCACTTGGATCAGCAGATTACGTCACCATTCCCACGTCTTTAAACTCAGTCCAGGTCACCAGCAAAACTTCATGGGCAGGAAACCTTAATGCTGCAGCGCTTCCAACTGACTCCGTTACTTCGTCGATTCGTGTCTACGATGCTCTTGGTGGCGCCCATGACCTCAACTTAGTCGTTTCAAACCGCCAGAATCCACCTATGGGAACACCACCCGCAGGCGGTGCTTCAAGCTTTGATTGGGAAGTTTGGGAAGGTCCAGTTGGAACTGGAACTCTCATGGGTTCAAATGCAACAGCTGGTAACGAAAGGATGTACTTTGACAGTAACGGAAAGCGCGTAACTTCATTGGCACCCGGTGTCGACAATATGATCACTGTCGCACCAGCGTCCGGTACTTCGTACGCTCCGTTTACGGTTGGAATGAACTTTGATTCAATTTCTCAGCTAACTGGAACTTCTCAAGTCAATGCGATTGATCAGAACGGATTTGCTCCCGGAGCCCTTCAAACCTATTCGATTTCACAAGATGGCGTTGTCACTGGCATCTTCACAAACGGATTAACTCGGCCAATTGCTCAGCTTGCAATGGCTGATTTCAAAAACCCCGAAGGACTCGAACGTGCCGGTAGTAATCTTTTTATGGAAACCGACAACAGTGGTAAAGCAATGGTTGGAGTTCCACGATCAGGCTCAAGAGGTGTTCTTAATACCGGGTTCCTTGAGCAATCAAACGTTGATATTGGAACAGAGTTCACCGATCTCATCATCACTCAACGTGGGTTCCAAGCCAACACCAAAGTTGTCACCACAGTTGACGAGCTTCTCCAAGAACTCATCAACATGAAACGATAGACTTAGTCTAAACAGGGTCTTTGTCTGACCATTAATAACAAGGGCACCCGGATTGGGTGCCCATTTTTGTTTCAGGAGTTCACCAAATAGGTATTCTGCTCTCCATGACCAGAGAGGTTGTTTCAACTGATGATGCTCCTGCCGCAATTGGACCATATAGCCAAGCGATGAAGGCTAGTGGCAATTTCTACTTTATGAGTGGACAGATTCCCCTCAGACCCGACGGCAGTTTAGTAACCGGAAATGTTCGGGATCAATCAATCCAAGTTGTTTCAAACATGAAAGCTGTTCTTGCTGCGGCGGGACTCGACTTCTCAAACATTGTAAAAACAACCATCTTTCTATCGTCGATGGATCATTTTGTAACTGTAAACGAAATTTATGGTGCCGCAATGGGGTCTGTTCCCCCGGCAAGATCAACCGTTGCCGTCGCCGGACTTCCCCGAGGCGTTGACGTTGAAATCGAAGCTATTGCTGTCTTCTAAATGAAAACTGTTGTTTCCATCAGCCTTGGCACAAGTAAACGCGACAAGAAGGATCAAGTTGAGATGCTCGGTGAAACTTTCCTCTTACAAAGGAGAGGAACCGACGGCGACATGAAGAAATTCGGCGAACTCTTGCAGGAACTGGACGGAAAGGTTGATGCACTCGGTGTCGGTGGGGCAGATATTTATCTCGTTGTTGAAGACCGAAAATATGCTTTTCGGGAGATCCTAAATCTCATCAAAAACGTCAAGACCACACCGGTCGTCGATGGCGGGGGACTCAAACACACGCTCGAACGACAAACTATTGAGGCTCTCAACGATTCGAAAGAAATTGACTTTGCAAATTCCAAAGTTTTACTCGTCAGCGCGGTTGACAGATTCGGAATGGCCCAGGCGCTCCACGCAACCGGTGCTTCGGTCGTCTACGGCGACTTTTTATTTGGAATCGGAATTCCAATTCCAGTAAGAACCTATAGCGGAGTCCGTACCCTCGGCAAAATCCTTCTGCCAGTGATCACCAAACTCCCATTCAAATGGTTCTACCCAACTGGTGAAAAACAGGAAATTCGAACCCCAAAATTTCCTAAATTCTTTGAAGATGCAGACATTATTTGCGGTGACTGGCATTACGTTCGCAAATTTATGCCCGACAAACTACCGGGGAAAATTATCATCACCCAAACCCTGCGAAAAGCTGACATTGAATTCTTACGAGGAGCAGGCGTAAAAACTGCTTATACAACCACGCCGATGGTGAACGGCGAGACCTTTGCGACCAACGTCATGGAAGGAGTCATTGTTGCCCACTTAGGCAAACGGCCGGAAGAAATTACCCCACAAGAATATCTAGACGTTCTCAACAAACTCGGCTGGAAGCCGAATCGGATTGACCTTAATTAGACGTAAGGTAACTTAGGAAATAACAGTGCATCGGTTTGCTTTCGTAATCCATCCCATCAAACCCAAGGACGCGGCGCGTAAGTACCCAATAGCCAAGTTCATGCCCGACTGGGTAATCGAGCAGTTCTACGGCCGTAAAAAGCCATTTATTGGCTCTTACATCAAAGGTGTTGAAAGCAAGACGGGGGCAAAGACCGAAGGTCTTTTCATAATATGTCCTCTAACCCCCGAAATGATGCTTCACAAGCTTCCGCTTGAAGCCGTATATGAGAAGCTCATTTATTGTTCGGAACTAGCAAAAAGTGAGGGAGCCGAAATCATGGGACTAGGCGCGTTTACAAGCGTTGTCGGCGATGGTGGCATAACGGTAGCGAAAAACTCACCCATTGCCATTACAACCGGCAATAGCTATACAATTGCAACATCTATCCAGGGAGTTCTAAAGGCTTGTAAACTGGTCGGACTAGAGCACGGAATCGCAACACTTGCTGTAGTAGGTGCTACCGGATCGATAGGGAAGACTTGCGCAAAGATGCTCTCGCCATTTTTTGCAAAAACGATTGTCATTGGAAGGGACCAAGAGAGGACCCAAGCCCTCGCAATCGAATGTGATCGGGCGAAGGCTTCTACAGACGTCTCATCAATTAAAGAAGCCGACGTCATTATTACGGTCAGTTCGGCGGGAACCGATATCATCTTCCCGGAACACTTGAAGCCAGGAGCGATCGTTTGCGATGTTGCCCGTCCCAGGGATGTTTCGGTAAAAGTTGCTAAGGAACGGCCCGACGTTCTAGTTATTGAAGGCGGAGTCGTAGCAGTACCCGGTGATGTTGACTTCGGAATGAGCTTTGGCTTCCCACCAAAAACTGCATTTGCTTGCATGAGCGAGACCATGATGCTTGCCTTAGACGGAAAAATCGAGAACTTCACGCTCGGAAAAGAAGTTTCAGTTGCTCAAGTCGAAGAAACCATCCGGCTCGCTGACAAACATGGATTCGAGTTAGCCGGATTTAGGGCATTTGAAAGGGAAGTCACCCAAGAAGCAATTGATCGAGCAAGAAAGGCTCGACAATAAAAATTGCCTTTCTATAAGAAGGGTGAAGAACGTCATCTCTTTCAGTTGCGTACATGTAGAAGGCAACGCCCGTCTGCTTTGTCCCACTTAAACAAGCTGTCTTCTTTGGCAGCTTCTTTTGCTTGAGCAAAATCTGAGAAAAGAATGGCGGCAAGATTTGCAATAATGGCGATAACGACTAAAAGTTCAATCAGAGTAAATGCTTTGCGCGTATCTGATTGAGGGACGCCCTTGGTAACAAGGCAATATTAACAAAAAACCTTAACTGTCGTTTATCACAACTGTTAAGGAATCCTTGAATGTTGTCTTAAAATTGAACTTTGATTGATTCTCGAGCAGCAGGTTCATCAAGTTCGAAGAGCTCTTTTGCTTTGAATCCGCCCATTCCAGCAAAGATTGATCCTGGAAATTGCTCAATCTTCGTATTGAGCCGCGTAACTGCGTCGTTGTAGTACTGGCGAGCGTAGGCAACTTTGTTTTCAGTGCTCTTCAATTCTTCTTGAAGAGACAACATGTTGGCGCTTGACTTCAAGTCTGGATAGGCTTCAGCAACCGCAAAAAATCCGTTAAGGGCAGTTGTTACTTGCGCATCCGCAGCCGATTTTTCTCCAACTGATTTAGCACCCAGAGCCAAGTTGCGGGCTTGAATGACCTTTTCCAAGGTGTCCGACTCAAACTTCATGTACCCCTTAACAGTCTCAACTAGGTTAGGAATCAAATCATATCTTCTCTTAAGTTGAACGTCGATTTGGCTCAAAGCATTGTCGCAGTCTCGTCGAGAAGCAACCAGACCATTGTAAATTCCGATACATCCGAAGACCACAACGGCAAGAATGACAACAATAAGAATAAGTGCACCAATCATATTTTCAGTTCCAGTTCAAATTACGATACTCCGTTTCTCAGGGTTTCAATTCCTTTTTCAACTCAATTTCTGTCTCATCGGCGGGATTCTTGAAGAATAACCTTGCTCCTTCGACCCGAATGCTGAACCGAGACATTCCTTGAGTTGACTCAGCTTGCAGATCAAGAGGCTTGTTCAGGATCGTTTCAACTTTCAGATCTACTTTCTCCGGTGATTGCACCCAAGTTCCAGTAAATGGAATTCCTCCATCCTGGAGTAAGAATTCACCGCTAGCTTTCAAATCGAGGTTCACGGCTGCAAAAGCCCTTGATGCTGCTTCGGTCTCAGCATTAACTTTCCTCCAATCCCTGTCACCTTTCCACATTCCAGTTTGACTTCGATCTTGGCTACATCCACCTACCATAAGACCTAAAATCAAACAGACCGCAAAAGATATACTATGGACAATGCCCGCTTTCACACCAGAAGTCTACACCTCGATGGGTCTTAACGATAGCGAATACCAACTGATCACCGAACTATTAGGACGTTCGCCCAGCTATACCGAACTCGGAATGTTTGCCGTAATGTGGTCTGAACACTGCGGTTACAAATATAGCCGTCCAGTACTTTCACGATTTAAAAAGTACAAGGAAGCAATTGAAGGAAGCGGCCTAGAAAACGCTGGGGTTGTTGCTCTTGGAGACGGATATGGAATCACGATGAAAGTCGAGTCGCACAACCATCCGTCCTACGTCGAACCCTACCAAGGTGCTGCGACTGGCGTTGGTGGAATCATCCGCGACATTTTGACCATGGGCGCACGGCCGATTGCACTTCTAAATTCTCTTAGATTTGGCCCTTTAGAGGACGGATCGGCTCCAGATGAAGTAGTAAAGAAGAATCGCTATATTTTTGAGCACGTGGTCGAAGGCATAGCTGGTTATGGAAACTGCGTTGGCGTGCCCACAGTCGGCGGAGAAGTCAACTTTCACCCCAACTACTCGGGGAACCCGCTGGTAAACGCCATGTGTGTTGGAATCCTCAAAATGGATGAGGTCACAACAGCCGCTGCAAGTGGAATCGGGAACTCAGTTATCTACCTTGGTTCCTCTACTGGCCGAGATGGCATTCATGGGGCAACATTTGCCTCTGAGTCGTTTGGCGAAGATAGCGATGCGAAGAGACCTAATGTTCAGATTGGTGATCCGTTTGCTGAGAAGCAACTAATCGAAGCAACACTTGAAGCTCTTCAAACCGGAGCCATTGTCGCAATTCAAGACATGGGAGCTGCGGGACTAACTTGCTCAACTATAGAAATGGCATCCCAGGGATCAGTTGGGATGACTGTAAACCTCGATCTCGTACCGATGCGAGAAAACGACATGAGCGGCTATGAGCTCATGCTCAGCGAAAGCCAAGAGCGAATGCTTGCAGTTACTACACCCGATCGAGCCCATGAAGTCATTGCAGTTTTCCGAAAATGGGGCATACACGCGATTGTAGTAGGTGAAATCACAGATAACGGAATCGTTACGGTCACTCGCCAAGGGGAGGTCATTGCAAACCTCAATCCAAAACTACTAACAGATCACTGTCCGGTTTATCACAGTGAGCAGACCGTTCCTCAGTACTTTAAGGATGCAGGGAAGTTCGATCCAATAACTTTGCCAAGAACGGATGGCCATTCTGACCTCTTAAAGCTCTTAGCAATGCCAGATATAGCATCAAAGCGCTATGTTTTTGAACAATACGATCAACAAGTCCAAACTCAAACAGTACATAGGGCTGGCGCGGCTGACGCCGCCACTATATATCCATCCTGCTCGAACAAGGCGTTCTCGGTAAAAATAGACGGAAACGCCCGATGGACAAGACAACATCCTCGGAGGGGTGGTCAGCTCGCGGTCGTTGAAGCTGCAAGAAATGTAGCTTGTACCGGGGCTAAACCAGTAGCCGTAACGGATGGGCTTAATTTCGGCAATCCACAACAACCACACGTTTATTGGCAGTTTGCTCAAGCTGTCGAAGGAATTGCCGAAGCCAGCGAAGCACTAGAAACTCCGGTTATCAGCGGCAATGTCAGCTTCTACAATGAAAGCGAATTAGGTGAAATTCCGCCCACGCCAATGATCGGCATGTTAGGAATCCTTGACTCTCCGGACCATGTAATTGGAATCTGTCCTTATGAAAATCAAACTCTAGCCCTCCTTTCTGTTCCGAATACGATATCGAATCAGCAAGGTTTGGGAGCAAGTGCTTATCTTCAAGTCATTCACGGAATCGAGGACGGATATCCGGAAGCACCAGTTTTGATTGGCGAAAGGAATCTATGCTGGCTTTTGTACGAACTCGCTAAACAAGGGATCATTTCATGCGCTCATGACGTCAGTGATGGAGGAATTGGAGTGACATTAGCCGAAATGGTTATTGCTTCTGGATTTGGAATTGAAGCTGTACTTGAGTCAGACCATCAACTCTTTGCGGAATTACCCGGTCAAGTCGTGGTTGGTGCCATTGACCAAGAAAAACTACGTGCATTGGCTGGGGAATTTGAAATTCAAGTAGAAATATTGGGAATTGTCAAAAGTAACCGACAATTGGAACTGAAGGTGGGAAATTCAACCTACTCGTGGACAACGATGGAACTTGAAAATGCCTTCGAAGGAACCTTCACTAGGCTCCTAAATTAATCCAGAATCCTTCAAATGGCATAGAATATGAACACCAAGGAAATGAGATGAAAATAGCGATGCGATTTTACGTAGCGGCACTGCTTGCAATCGCAGTGACTTCAGCCTTTGCACAAGGCACGAACGATGATGCATTTAAGCAAAGAGTTGCTGATGCAGCAGGCAAATACAAAGCCGGCAATTCGACCGAAGCAATGAACGACTTTATGGCATTGTACATGGAGAATCCTAAGAATGCCGACGTCGACTCCTGGATTGGATTCCTGCACCTTCGAAATAAGGATGGAAAGCTTGCAATTCCATTCCTTGAGCAAGCTAGGGCCTTGAATCCTAAGGACTTAGAAGTCCTTAACAATCTTGGCAATGCATATGTCATGGCTGGGCAGAACTCTCGAGCAATGTCAGCATATAAGGAGTTGATTAAGCTTGACAGCTCTCGTTTCCAGGCCCATTACAACATTGGCAACATCCAACTTGAAGAGCGAAATTTCAGTGGTGCTGAAGAGAGCTTTAACATGGCTCTTAAGCTCAAGAAAGATTCTGCTCAGATTCTCAACAATCTTGGAGTCGCTCAGGATGCCCAGAATAAGGTCAAGGAATCTTTTGTTTCATTCAAAGCAGCGGCTGATCGGGATTCAAACCCGACCTATGCTAGAAATGCTGGAGCAAGTGCTTACAACTTAAAGAATTACTCCGACACCATTGCCTACTTGGAAAGAGCTATGAAATCAGGCAAACAAGATTCTAAGGCGATTCTTGCTCTTGCAGACTCTTACGGCAAAATGGGCAAAACCGACAAAATGATGGATCTGTACGAGAAGTACAAGGATGCCTTTGACGGTGACTTTAACTATTTTTTCAATCTTGGCGTGTTAAGAAAGTCCGCTGGGAACATGGAAGGAGCAGAAGTTGCGTTCCTTAAGGCAAATCAAATTAATCCTAAGGACGGCGAAACCCGACAAAACCTCGGTGTCATCATGTTCAAAAAGAGAAGCTTTGACGACGCAAAGTCGTTCTTTGAACCAATGGACGGAGACGGTGGTATTACCAAGACACTTGAAGGAAAACGAAACCTTGCAGCAGCAGCATCTCGCGTCGGTGACTACCGAACGGCGATGCCACTTTGGTCAGAAATCTTGACTATGAACAAAGACGATCAAGAAGCTAGATTGCTTCTTGCTGACGCCATGTTCAATTCAGGAGACTCGAAAGCATCACTCACGATGTATAAGCAAATTTTAGCAGCGAAACCGAATAGTGCTTCAGCATTGGACGGAATTGGTCGATGCCACCTACGAAGTGCAAGCTATGCAGCAGCAGAAGCTTCATTCAAAAGTGCAATAAAGGCTGATAATTCTTTCGTACCAGCGTACAATAACCTAGCCGTAGTTCTTGAGAAAATGAATAAGCGCTCAGAAGCGATTGCTCTTCTCGTCAAGGCTGCGAGTATGGATGAAAACAACTCCGATGTTCAAAAGAATTTGAAGCGGATGCGTGCAGCTGGTTAATTGCGTGTAGCTCTAATAGTAAATTTGCATCGCTTAGATGCCATCGAAGCCGCTCAATTGGCGGCTCGTTGGCTATTTGAAAATGGCGAAATTGTAGTTATTGCAGAAGACTCCGTAGCCGAAAAAGTCAAAGCAAAATCAGCCACAAATCAAGAAATTGCCGAGTCAGATCTTGTCATCGCATTCGGCGGTGACGGAACAATTATTAGAGCCGCTCACATGTGTTCCGAAGTTGGCACACCTATTTTAGGTGTCCACTTTGGAAGGTTTGGGTTCGTCACACAATGCACACCCGAAGAAATAGGATCAGCTCTAAGCGCATTCATTGATGGTGAACATTCGATTGAAAAGCGGATGATGCTCAAAACTGATCTTATCCGCGGAGAAAAAACTGTTGCCACGATTCATACTCTCAACGAATCCGTTCTCCAAAGAATTGTCACCGATCGCATGCTAACTTTTGAGGTCAAAGTTAATGGCCACCACTTAACTTCGTATCCCGCTGATGGCGTGATGGTTTCCACTCCAACCGGATCAACTGGTTACAGCTTGTCCGTGGGCGGTCCGGTAGTTGATCCAACCGTCGAAGCTCTCATTTTGGTCGCACTAGCTCCCCACACACTTTCTGCCCGACCACTAGTTCTTGGGGCCAACAGTGTCGTAAGATTAACCCTTGAAACAGGTGGTGATGCCGTTTTGAGTGGCGATGGGCAAACTCGACTCCATCTTCTTCCAAAAGACTATGTAGAAATACGCCGATCTGAGCGCACTACAAATCTTGTTACCATTCAAAATGAAGACTTCTTGCACAAGCTTCGGGATCGATTATTCTGGAGCCAGAGCATATTAGGAAAAGACATTGAAAACTGAACCCGTTTTGTCGATAGAGAATTTAACTGTTTCTTACAAAGTCCAGGGTGGCGAAGTTCGAGCGGTAGACGGTGTGTCCCTTGAAATCAATCGTGGCGAAATTGTAGCGGTCGTTGGCGAAAGCGGTTGTGGGAAAACAACTCTTGCCAAAGCGGTTCTTGGACTACAAAAAATATCCTGCGGGAAGATAACCCTGCTTGGAGAAGAAGTGGCCGGAACAACAAGGGACATGGCAACAAAAGTCGGCATGGTTTGGCAAGATCCATATGCATCTCTCAATCCACGATGGATGATTTCACGTTCAATTAAAGAACCGGCTGTGTTGGCAGGCAAACAAATAAACGCACCAGAGCTCATCGAAGAGGTCGGTCTTGATTCACGTTTCTCAGAAAGGTTTCCTCACGAACTCAGTGGTGGTCAGCGTCAACGGGTCGCGATTGGACGGGCTATCTCCCTTCAGCCGCCGCTCATAATCTGTGATGAACCGACATCGGCACTCGATCTCAGCATTCGCGCCCAAATATTAAATCTTCTAAAAGATATTCGTGAAGAAAAGGGATGTGCCTTCCTTTACATTTCCCATGATTTGACCACCGTTCGATTCCTTGCCGATCGAATCATGGTTATGTATATGGGCCGAATCGTTGAATCTGGCCCAACCGAAGATATCTTTGCAAATCCCAAGCACCCATATACGAAGGCTCTCCTTGATTCAGCGCCGACCCTCGACAAATTGATGTTCCTGCCAGAACCACTCGAAGGTGAACTACCTGACCCTAAAGTTAGAATAACTGGTTGCCGCTTTGCTTCAAGATGTATTCGTAAGCTAGACCTTTGCATCGCACAAGATCCAGAGGCAACTGTCATAGGTGAACGCACTCTTTTCTGCCACAATCCTAATTAGGAAATGGAAAGCCCAAACAATGCTCGACAAAATTTTGATCGCGAACTAGCGGAGCTCGAGCACGAGTTGCTCGAAATGGCTAGTCTGGTTGAGCGTATGATGGCCGATGCTTCGCAAGCGCTTATCAAACTCGATCCTGTTATGGCTCGCCAGGCGATTCTTCAGGACGATGCAATAGACCAAATGGAATTGGCGATAGAATCGCGCTGTATGCGGATCATCGGGCTACAAAACCCGGCAGGAGCTGATCTTCGATTAGTCGGAGCATGCCTAAAGATCATCACGGATTTAGAGCGATGTGCGGACCTCGCAGTCGACCTAGCCAAAGCAGCCCTCAAGATCGACCACGAAAGCGGAAGGAGCGATATCATTGATCTTGGCAAGTTCGCCACCCTTTGTCGAAAAATGCTGCACGAGTCACTGGAGGCCTATGTGCGACGTGATCTCGACCGAGTTCAACAAGTAGCAACTCTGGAAAACGAGGCCGATGGACTGTACCGAGAGCTTCGCGCCCAAGTGTTTCTTCTCATGAGAAGAGACCCAGACTTTGTTGTGGCACATGGATGGCTATTCTTAGCAATTCATCATCTCGAACGGATCGCAGATCACAGCGTCAACATTGCTGAGCGAGTCCACTACATGGTAACCGGTGAGCTCGTTCAGATTGCTGGTTTTGCTGACGGACAATAGGTCAAAGAAAATTCAATGTTAAAAACCATTTTGAAATGGTTTCTAAATCTAAGTGACTCTGCCTCAAACGAAATGTCGACTTCCTAGACTTAGGCAACATTAAACATCCCTCGTTTGAAGCAGTGATTTAAATTAGCGAGTAACAATGAGATGACGTTGATTTAGCTGCCTAACCTCCAGTCATCTCAAATTGAACTACTCTGAAGTCCTATTTACCCATTGTATAGAACGTCACCTTGCTCGCATTCCTGCCGCCCTGCTGAATCGATATCGTAGCCCTTTGGAAGTCAGAATCAACGGATTGTCCAATGTTGCAGAATTTGTTTGGATTGCGATCAGCAATAGGGAACCAACTGCTTTGAACCTGAATCATGATTTTGTGCCCCTTCTTGAAAGTGTGCATAGTTTCGTTCAGCTTAAATGCAACCTTCGTAATTTGTCCAGGAACAATTGGCTTTGGCGTCTCGTAACTTTCCCTAAATTTGCATCGGAAAATGTCCCCCCGAACCATCATTTGGAAATTGCCGAGCTTTTTAGTGTTGTCCGTCGCAGAAGTTTCCTCTGAACCCGTTGGGTACTCGTCAATAACCTTGACAACGATGTCACAATCGGTTCCAGTCGTCTTGATGAACATGTTTGCATCAATCTTGCCAATAATCTGCATGTCATGGTCAAGCGGAACTGTCCGATACGTCACAACGTCTGAACGACTCTCAGCAAATCGCTGATCATAAATCATCCACGCACCAGGAGCGCCTTTGCTTGTCATATAATCCCAAAGATAGGGAGTTGGACTTGCTGGATCATTGACATAGGATTTCTCTGAAGCAACAGAGGTAGGAGTCATGGATAACTCGCCACTTTCCGCCAAGAAGACATCAGTTGCTTTGAGCCCCTTGGGTGGCCACTCAGAAAATTGGTGCCATTGGTTTGCTCCAGTTTCAAAAATATTTGCTTTCGCAGGTGATTGAACATCTTTTCCGTTCAAATACTTTTCGAAGAAAGGAAACTCAATCTTCTCCTTGTAAAAATCTCCGGTCGCTGAACCGAATTTAACTTCACCAAGCGAGTCTCCTACCCGAGTAAATCCGCCATGCAACCATGGGCCCATAACCAGAAAATTATCCTTAGGATTCGCTTTTTGTCCGGATTGAAAGAGGTTTAGAGCCCCCCATAAATCTTCCTTGTCAAAGAAACCGCCAACGGTTAAGACCGCACACTTTACGTTCTTAAAGTTTCTTGTCAACGAACGATCCTTCCAGTACTTGTCGTAAGTGTCGTGAACCAAGATTTCATCCTTCCAATAGGGAATCAGGCCCTGAAAGTACTTTTTCTCCATGTTGGCAAGGGTTCCTGCATCCAAATAGAATTGATAAGCGCTTTTACCTTCCCGGTCAATAGTTGGCCGTTTGCCACCACGGGGGACATCAAACCCTGAACAAAAGTCAAAGCCCTCCTGAAGGAAAAGGGCTCCATTGTGGTGCATATCATCACCAATAAACCAATCACTTACTGGAGCCTGAGGAGATACCGCCTTCAACGCAGGGTGATTGTTGATCGCACCAATTCCAGCATAAAAGCCTGGATAGGAAATTCCCCAAAGACCAACATTTCCGTTATTGTTTGGAACTGACTTTGTGATGAACTCACAAGTATCCCAGGTGTCGGTAGTTTCGTCAATCGTTTCTTTCCCACTTTTAAGCGGTCGAACATTCACGAAATCTCCTTCACTCTTTCCCTTACCGCGAACATCCTGAAAAACGAAAATGTAGTTTGCATCACCCATCCACTTGTTGCGAACGCGGACGCCAGATTGCGGTGATCCGGCACCATAACAAGTTCGCTCCATGATGATGGGTGACTTTCCGGAAATCGCTTTTGGAATCCAAGCAATCGTGTATAACTTGACTCCATCCCGCATGGGAATGTTGTATTCGTAAGGCGTATAATTGCCAGCTTGAGGACTTGTTGGTCGGGTTTGCTGAGCCTGTAAAGCCGAAACTACGAAGAGCGCACATAAAGTAACAATTAATGGTTTCACGTTCGCGAAATGTTACACCAAAAAGGAGCCACCATATCACATCTGCAATCTCTGATTTTTCAAGCCATATAGGATGGTTGCAGCTTCTGAATCCGGTCAGTCCATTTTTCAACGAGCCGAATGCTCATTGGATCCACTTCCTGTTCAACGTGATTGCGGACAAAAGTCAGTAGCGTTGAGCCGTCTGCAGACATCACGAAATTGGGTATGTGAGCTCCACCGCCGATGATGAGATTCGTTTTGGGATCAATTTGAACCAGTTCTACACTTTCAAATCCCAAGTCCGGATTTGAATCATTGAACCAAGTGATCGGGTTGTGATCGAACTCACCGGTACGCGTATTCAAGACCCATATGTAGTATTTGTTGCTGATTAAGTAGTGTCCAACAATCACCTCAGGAATATCTGAAAATTCGGAAATGATCTCTACGCGATCGAGGGATGGGAAGTAGGTGGAACCAGCCAGTTTCTTCATCGCCACGGGCTCTAAGAAATTGTCAACTTGTGTTCGTCTGACAATGTACAAAGTCGGTACGCCATCGTTGGCGCAAGTTAAGAACATTGAATCCGCATTCTGGTAAATCAAGTTCGAATATCGAGGCAATTCTAAGACGGCGGCATGGTCAGTCTCGCGGAACAAGACTGCATCTGGAACCTTTCCTCCGACCACAGTTGTCCATTTATACCCACCAATAGATGTCCACTCCGACACGCCCCAAGGAGAAAACCTTGGAAAGCCTTCAAGAACCGCTTGGATTCTTTGCTCTTGCGATTGAGTCAAGAACTTTGAACTCAAAACATTCGAATGCATAGGGTAAGTATAAGATGCCGTTCTTGCCATTTAACCCAGCAATATCTCAATCCTGGTAAGAAACAAGCAATCATTCCGGGAAAGTCCTACCAATGAATAGGTCCCTTAGGTGTAATATTGGCATTCAGGGGACATGAAGCACAAATTTAGAGAAAACCTGGTTGGCTACTTGTTCATTTCACCTTGGTTGATCGGCTTTTTGGTGTTCACGCTGTATCCTTTTTGTCGATCTTTCTACTTAAGCCTAACGCGATACAACATCATCCAGGAACCCCATTTTATTGGACTAGCGAACTACAAAATGATGCTCTTCGAAGATGAGCTCTTTTGGAAATCACTTTGGGTAACAATACGATACGCCCTTGTTTCAGTACCGATCGTCTTAGTAGTTGGCGTTTTGCTTGCCCTATTGCTAAACATCAATGTAAAGGGCATTGCCGTTTTCCGAACGATCTTTTACCTTCCTTCCATCGTTCCGGTGGTCGCTACAACTTCAATTTTCATGTGGATTCTGAATCCCCAGGTCGGACTAGTAAATCGTGTCCTTGCCTTGTTTCATATTGATGGACCCGGTTGGCTTACCGATCCTAAGTGGACTCTATGGAGTCTCGTTTTTATGGCAATTTGGGGGGCAGGTGGCTCAATGGTTATCTACCTTGCAGGATTGAAGGACATTCCGCAATACCTTTATGAAGCAGCCACGCTTGACGGCGCTGGGGTTATCAAGAAGACAAGGATGATCACCCTACCGATGTTAACGCCGGTGATTTTCTTCAACTTGGTGATGGGTGTCATTGGAACATTTCAATATTTCACTCAAGCATTCATGATTTCCAAAGGATCCGGTGGTCCAGAAGACAGCACACTTTTTTATGCTCTCTATATGTTCCAAAGAAGTTGGAAATACATGGATATGGGATATGGAAGTGCTATGGCTTGGGCTCTTTTCGTGATCATTGTCATCCTGACTTCCATCATCTTCCAATCACAGAAACGGTGGGTGCACTATGGCGGCTAATCCTACTTTCGATCGAGAGAAGTCAAGCAAAGCGATCGTAGTTAGATCCTTTCTCGCTGTTTTAGCAATTGCAGCAACTTGGTTTCTAATGTCTGCGAAAATGCCTGACGCGAACATTCCCGGACGAACAAAAGTCGTTTTTTGGCATCGGTGGGGCGGAGAGTGGGAAGTTGTTGTTAAACGCATAGTCTCCCGATTTAACGAAAGTCAAACTGAATTCGAGGTCGTGCCAATGTTCACCACCGGAACCGGAAGCGAAACGAAATTCATGTTGTCAACGATCGGCGGCGATCCACCAGACGTCATGTCAATGTGGAATGGGGCAATTCCGTCAATTGCATCAGGGGGACTCCTAACGGATCTGGAAACCCTCATGTCCCCAGAAGAAAAGGAATACTTCAACCGAGTTCCATATCAAGCAATTCGTGAAAGTGGTCAGTTCAAGGACGTAACTTATGGAATCACGATTGGTGCCGACCTGATGGGCTACTATGTCAACGCCAAGCACCTCCGAGAGATTGGCGCTGACCCCGACAAGCCACCGAAAACATTTGAAGAATTGGTCGAACTTGGAACTAAGCTCAACATCAAAGATTCATCTGGCAATATAAAGCGCATGGGATTTAACGTTAGTGACCTGATGACTCAGGCTTATGCATGGGGTCCAGGCTTTTACGACAAGGAATCTAAGACTTTGACCATGAATAACCCGTCAAATTTGGCCGCATTGACTGCTCTGGTCGAGCAGAAGAAAGGAGTTGGATTTGACCAAGCCCAGCGATTTTGGGCCTCACAAAACACGGGATCCAGTACCGGAGCTTGGCCCTTTATTCCTGGCGCAGTTTCGATAGCTTACGACGGACAATGGCGGGTTGAAGAGATTCGCAAGTACAACCCCGGAATGGACTATCGGGTGTGGCCGCTAATTCCACCCAAGGATGGTAAGCCTTACGCGGGATCATTAGGTGGGAACTTCATGATCATTCCAACTTCCGCGAAGCAAAAGAAAGGGGCTTTCGAATTTGTTAAGTTTTGGAGTGGCTTAACCCATCCCGAACGAGCAGCAGAATTTTACTGTTGGGGCGGCTGGTTGCCCTTGTCACCTGATGTTGCAAAATCTCCGAAGTACCAAGAATATCTTCGAACTAATCCTCAATTCAAAACCTTTGTAGATACACTGGGCGGCAACAATTGTCATCCATATCCAAACGTGGGATTTCTCCAATATTATCTCGATCAAGTTAATCGGGCGGAAGACCAGGCGAGTCGCGGCTCAATTACACCTAAACAAGCTTTGATCAATTTGGATCAAACAGTTAAACATGAACTTCGTAAAAGAAAGGAGCTTGGATTTGAAGACTGAAGGTGGACCACGACTCACAAGGGCTCAAACAATTGCGGTATATGTTACGCTGCTCGTCTTGAGTATTCCTCCGCTCATGCCACTGCTTTGGATGATCACAACATCATTGAAGGATGACGCTCAGATCTATTCAAAGGAAGGATCTGGTACCGCCGCATTTAGCTTAATCGGGATGATTCCTCACCCACCGGTTTGGGAAAACTATCCAAAGTCTTTGGAGTCGATGCCGTTCTTCGTGTATTTGCGAAATACTCTTTTTCTTTGTTTGATGACAGTCATTGGAAGTGTTCTCAGCAGCGCTGTTGTGTCCTATGGCTTCGCCAGAATCAAGTTTAAGGGCTCTGGTGTCCTTTTTGCATTAATGCTGGCGACAATGGCTTTACCAGGTCAAGTGACCATGATTCCGATCTTTTCGTTGTTCAGAAGTCTCGGTTGGTACGGCACCTACTTGCCACTGATTGTTCCTGCATTCTTTGGTGCACCTTTCTTCATATTCTTGTTAACACAATTTTTCAAAACTCTTCCAATGGAATTTGCTGAATCAGCGAAAGTTGATGGCGCCAACGAATGGACAATTTTCACCCGCTTAATATTGCCACTCAGCAAACCTGCCCTGGCTACCTGCGCGTTGTTCTCCTTTCTAGGCACTTGGAACGACTTCCTTGGACCACTTTTGTATCTCAGCAATCCTAGTAAGTACACCCTGGCCTATGGGCTCCAACAGTTTCTCAGCAACTATTACGTGAACTGGATGCAGTTAATGGCTGCGGCGACAATGTTCACGATTCCAATAGTGATACTTTTCTTCTTTGCCCAAAAGACTTTCATCCAAGGGATTGCGACGACTGGCGGCAAGTAATTACAGTCAATGCAGTACATCGTTCGGGGCGCAAACGGAAAAGAATATGGTCCGATCGACCTTCCCACGCTCATTGAATGGGTACGGCAGGGAAGAGTAAGTCCAGACACCAAGGTTAGAAATATAAACAATGGCATGCTTCTCAACGCAACGCACATGCCTGAACTAAACGGTATGTTCCTAGCAAATCAAGCTATGCAGGCCACGGTGATCAGCAGCGGATACTTAAATTCCCGTACAATGCCGAACCAACAAGCCGACCATTGGGAGGATTATAAGTTTGTTATTACCATGAGCGTCTTAGGCATGCTCCTGTCCTTGGCAATTGGGTACTTTGCAGTGATATTTAACATTTTTGCCATGAAAAGGGCATGGGAATCCACGAGAGATCAAAAGCCAATGGCGGGACTGGGGTTTTCCTTAGCGTTCCTGAGCATGCTTGCCGCAATTGTTATCCCCTTTCTCATGGGCTATTGGCTACAAAATCTCATTTCCCCTATGACGGGCACAAGAGTAAAATAAGCGGACAAACAATTGATGACAAATAAAGAATTTTTTGACGAAAATGGCTATCTTGTGGCAAAGGGAGTTTTTGATTCCCGAGAGATTTCCGAGCTTGAGACTGATTTTGATCATATCGTCAAGCAAATCTCATCGACTGGAGAGAACATTAACGCCAGGTGGTCTGGACCAGAGGTCGAAAGGATTGGAGCAACAGAACTCTTCATCGCTCACACTCACAATGTCCAACAATTTTCAGCGGTCTGGCTTCGCGCATTGATGAATCCAAAGTTTCTTGCCGTTGCTTCAGAAATTCTTGGTGAGGATATCATCCTTCACCACAGCAAACTGTTCCAAAAGCCAGCTGAGAAAGGAGCAGCATTCCCCATGCATCAGGACTGGGAGTATTTTCCAACTGAGTTGGATACGATGATGGCGGGAATCATTCATGTTAGCCGTGCTACCGAAGAAATGGGATGCTTTCGAGTCTATCCCGGAACCCATAAGCTAGGCAAAATCGGTGGAACAACTGGAAACAAAGATTCTGACCTCTTGAAAAACTATCCTATCGAAGGTTCGAAACCGCTTACTGCCGAGCCTGGTGATGTTGTCTTTTTCCATTATTGCCTCATCCACGGGTCACTACCGAATACTTCTCAAGACATCCGAAAGACGGTTCTGGCTCAGTTACACAGTGGCAAGGATAAAGTTGCTGATGGATGTACTCATCCAAATGCCCGTCTTACACTCAGCGGTTGGAACCATCATTCCTCCCGTGGTTCCGCGAACAACGATTAGGTTAAAAAATGCAATATTCAGTTACAGATAAGGATGGAAACCAATACGGGCCAGTCGATCTTATTACCTTAAAGAAATGGGTTCAAGAAGGCCGAGTCTTACCCGACACAATTGTCACTGATAACCTCTCAAGTACTAAAATGGCTGCATCTCAAATGCCAGAGCTTGGAGGAGTCCGTCCTATCAATCCTTACGAAAACGTTGCGGCACCTCCTTCGAGCTTCAGTCAATATCCAAGAACAGATGGTGAATTGCCAAATCAAAGCAAAAAAACTAGACTTTGGGCGATCCTCTTTTGGCTCGGCTTAGGGGTACTTGCGGCATCGTTCTCAAAGTACGGTGGGCTAATCATATCCGGATGGAATATTTTTGATGCATTCAAGGCGAAAAGCGAGAAAGATCCCAATGGTGGGCTTTGTCTTGGAGTAGCAATTGGTGGATTTTTGCTTATTCTCATTTGGACAATCTTTAAAAACCAGGCTGCCCCAAACTCTTAGTTATTTCGTTAAGGGGCAAGACGATGAATCACCCATTCTTCGCTTTGAAGCACATAGCAAAAGCGATCGTGGAGCCGGGCCTTTCGCCCCTGCCAAAACTCAAAATAATTTGGAATAAGACGGTATCCACCCCAGTGTTCAGGACGCTCGATTGGCTCTCGCTCGAAAAGCTCCTTCATGTTGGCCTCAAGGTCTTTACGCCCATTTATAATCTGACTTTGGGGACTACTAGCTGATGCAGCTTGGCTATCCCGAGGTCGAGACGCGAAGTATTGGTCTGACTCTGTAGTCGCGACCTTTTCCACTCGCCCTTCAACTCGTAATTGTCGTTCGAGATTGCCCCACCAAAAACAAGCTGCAGCATGGTCATTCTCAGAGAGATCACTCCCTTTTCGACTCAAATAGTTCGTATAGAAAACCAGACCGGTATCAAGTCCTCGCAACAAAACAACTCTGGCTGATGGGTGGCTTTCGGCATTTACAGTTGCAAGTGTCATTGCATGAGGCTCAATTGCTCCCGTCTTAACCGCTTCCTGTATCCAATCATGAAGTTGGGTGAAGGGTGAAACATTGAGATTCTTTAAGTCGAGTCTTCCAGACGTGTATTCCGATCGTCCGCCTTCAAACATTGTCATACTCAGATTCTAACCGATTCTCCGTAAGCTAAAATCATTGAGTGCCTGAACTACCAGAAGTTGAAACTGTTCGACGAACGATTGAGCGAGCCCTCGTCGGAAAGAAGATCGTCGATGCTGAAATAGTTCCAGACGAAATCGTTCTAAAAGGCATTCCAAATACCCTAGTTCAGGACACGATTCTGAATCGAACTATAACTGCAGCCGGAAGGAAAGGGAAGTACTTTTGGTTTGAATTGGATGAAAAGCCTTGGCTATTTGCCCACCTCGGAATGGCGGGTTGGCTAAGAGAAGTCGGGGAACCCACTATTCGCCTCCGCGAACACGGTGAAGCCCCAATGGAAGATGAAACTGGTCGACCAAGATTCCTCAAAATGATGCTGACCGCTGAGGACGGTCGCAAAATTGCAATGACCGATGGTCGTCGCTTGTCGAGAATCTGGCTCTGCGAGTCACCGGAAAAAGATCTGGCCATTTCGAAGCTCGGTCGAGACTGCTTTCTCGATCTTCCCTCACCCGAAGAAATCCAGGCAAAAGTATCCAAAAAAAATGCTCCGATAAAGGCAATCCTTCTAGACCAAGCAATTTTTGCTGGAATAGGTAACTGGATAGCTGACGAAGTACTTTACGTAGCAGGAATTCGACCATCCCGCCTCGGTTCCAGCCTATCGATGTCCGAAACCACGAAGTTGCAGAATGCAATCAGTATTGTAATTGTCCATGCGGTGACGGTTGGAGCAGACAAAGATCAGTTTCCCAAAAACTGGTTATTCCATGCTCGATGGGGTGGTAAAAGTGGTGAGGAAACCCTTGATGGCGAGCAAATCGTTCGCGAACAAATTGGCGGAAGAACAACGGCATGGGTGCCGACGAAGCAAAAGTAGGCCGTTAAATTGAGTTCAGAACCAAAAACCGCTTTACAATTTTTCCCGATTACCGTATGCTAGGCGAGGTATGGAAACACCCCCAAATTATTCTCAATATCCGCGAGCAGGTCAAACTGGTGGGATAGGCGGAAGCGGACGCGGCTACCGAGGTCCAGGCGTCTATTTTGACTTCATTTCGGAGTCCTGGGAAATGATCAAAAAGAACATGGGAGTCTATGTAGTTGCGGTTCTACTAGCCGGAATAATCAACCAAGTCGTAAGTTTTCCGTTCTCAATGATTAGCAATAATCTTCTCTACGGAAATCCATTAGGAGTGCAGAGCACAAGGCCAGGTGAATTTCCTCCGATTAATTGGGCGATGCTTCCATTTGCGGTCATTTTGGTTCTCATTCCAGGCGCAATTTCACAGGTTATTACAATCGGGATATCGCTATGCGCGCTCGAAGAAGCCGATACCGGCACAACTAACCTGAATACGATGTTTTCCGGTTTCCGCAACTTTCTCCCAGTTGCCCTTACAACATTTCTCTACATATTGGTTGTTTATGTTGGGTTATTCCTTTGCTTGGTCCCTGGGATCTATGTTGGAGGTGTGTTCGCGTTTGCCCCGATAATTTCTGCTAAGGAGGGCCTTGGCCCAGTTGAAGCGATGAAAAAATCATATTGGATGCTTAAAACAAATGCATGGGCGTTTTTCGGAGTCATGTTGGTCTCAATACTTGCATCAGGTCTCGGAATCATTGCATGTTGTGTTGGTGTTCTTTTTACGGCGCCAATAATGCACATCTGTCTTGCCCTTCATTATCGAGAATTCCGAGGGCCGTTGAATCAAGACTACGTTGCTCCATTTGCACCATAGAGAGTTAAATCAAGCAGACAATTCCTTCAAGGAAATGTCTGCCTGATTGTAAGCCTTGCTTCTAGACCTGGACTTTTCGAAGTTCCTCGATAGCTGTGCGGATGTTATAATCGCACAATTCCAATTGGCTCCTTGCTTCATCGGACGTTGCGTTCGATAGCTCACAAACAATGCGTACGCAACGCTCCCGCAACTTAATATTTTTAGCCTTAACGTCAACCATCAAATTTTCAATTACTTTGCCGTTCAGAACCATTGCTCCCGTTGAAATCCTATTTAACGCCATCTTCTGTGATGTACCTGCTTTCAATCTTGTTGAGCCGGTCAGCACTTCCGGACCGGTATCGAGCAAAATGCCGAGATCTGCAAGTTCGAGAAGGGGAGTCTTCTTATTGTTTGAAATTCCACAGGTCCAGGATCCTTTTTGTCGTGCATGTTTGATCGCTGACAATACAAATGCGGTCACTCCACTTGCAGCCAGGCCGATAACAACGTCATTTGGTCCCACACCCATCAAATTTAAAGTTTGTATAGAAGCGGCGGCATCGTCTTCGGCGTCTTCCACCGCTTTGTCATTGGCGACGTTTCCACCGGAAACAATTGCAATAAACCGATCTGGCTCTATTCCAAAAGTTGGTGGCATTTCAGCAGCGTCGGCTGTGGCAATTCTTCCACTCGTCCCTGACCCAACATAAAAAATCCTTCCACCTTTCCGGTAGCATTCGGCGACCTTTTCAATTGCTTCGGCTATCTCTGGTTGAGCATTTTGCATGGCCCGAAAAACCACATGTTCCTCTTCGTCCATTAAGCGAACAATTTCTCGCGCATTCATTTTGTCGAGCCCATAAGAACGTGGATTTCTAGATTCAGTTGCCATTATTCATTTCCTTTGCTAGTTCGACCGCGCCATAAAGTGGCGGCTTCGTCAATCGACGGATATCAAATTCTACGCTCGGTAAAGACCTTTCAAGCACTTCTCGAAACGTCTCTTTGAAAATTGCTGCTGCCTTCCAAACTCCCCCGCTGAGAGAAACCGACAACCTCGTGGCAGAATGGTGATGTTCTTCAATATGCTTGACAAACAAGTTAGCCAATTCGGTTGTATTACGCCGAACGCTTGCCACTGCATATGGGCGTCCTTCTGCGGCGTCATGACCCAGCGCCTTCACAAGCCTTGCTAAAATTGTTGCTGGAGATGGCGCTTTGTAGACCCCGGTAATAATTATCGTCTCCTCCGTACTTCCAAAAACTTCTTGAATACTTCGAAGTGCAGAGTTGCTAATCTCGTCAGGACTTTTTAGAAAGGTCATCAATACATCGCGACCAAAGTAGTATCCGGAACCTTCGTCGCCAAGAATGTATCCTCGACCACCACTTTTGACAATGCGGCCCCCCTCACGCGAACAGATAAGAGATCCGGTCCCAGCAATCACACAAACATCCGCGTCATCGGAAGCAAAGAGGGCTGCCGTATAGTCTGGTTCGGCACGAAAATTTGTAGACTCGGGAAAAGTGTCTCTAAGAATATTCAGTCCTCGAGTACGGACGTTATCATTAATCAAACCGGCAAAACAACCGCATACAAAATCAGGAACTGGGCAACCGTTGGCTGCGTTGCCTAAATTCTTGCGGAGCCTACCTTCAGGGGTGCTAACGAGGTTGGCGGCACCGCTTTGACCCTGAAATAGTATCTTTCCTGTATCGTCAACTGCGAGGATTCGACTTGAAGAACCGCCACAATCAAGACCAACGTAGACACTCATTCGGTACACTAATTTTACCTTGGAGTTAGTTCACTTTGGGATTTTGAGCCACTCTTCTAGGCGCATCTTCTCTTCTTGAGTTGCGAATGGATTTTCTCTCAACCGATAGTCTCCAGCTTTGTAGACTCGACCACGAAGATTCAACTTCAATTCACGACCATTTCGCAAAACAAGGACCTCAAGTTGCTTGTCTCCGACCACTTTGGCGGTAACGACTTGGTCGCCATCTTTTATCCCGCCCTCTAAATTGGAAATCGTTGCATTTGTTACTTTCCGTCCTGCATCGAGTAAGTAAAGGGGATCAGTGTAAGTCTCGCCTGGAACCGTCAGCCTAAGACCCATTCTTGTCAATGTGTCGTATGCAATCGGCTTTGTGGACCGAACCATTGAATCATACATCGGTCCCATTTTTGAACCGCCAAGTTCGATAAGTGCATCGCGGATACCGTCATCCGCAAAACCCGGATTTGGCAATCTGTATTTGCCATAAAATGACCTCATCAAGTCATCCAAGCTAGATTTTCCTTTTGTCTCACCCCGAATGAAGGCATCACTAATCAATCCAACCACAAGGCCCTTGGTGTAATACGAAAGATCATCTACTCCAAACCCACCATGCTCCCAGGTTTGCTTACAGGCTTCTTCTAGGGTCATCTTGAGGTTCGTCTTGCTCATTTGCAACTCTTCGATGTTATTGGTTAAAGTCTCTAGCAATTGCGACCGGCTAAGAAATCCAGCTTGGTAAGCATGAAGTTGAGCGTAATACTCGGTAACACCCTCGCTGAACCATATGTTCGGACATCGTTGTTCCTTGGTGTAATCAAAGGGACCTAAAAGAGAGGGACGAATCTGCTTTACGTTCCAGGCATGAAAATATTCGTGGGTCGCCAAAGCATCTAGATGAATCGTTTCGGTATTCGCCACTGCGATCACGTTGCAAGCTCGATGTTCGAGCCCACCATTAAAGTCCCCAACTTCCAAATGGACAATGTAGAGATATTTCTTAAAACTTGCCCCGCCAAATAGATTCAAAGCAGGAATCGATGCTCTTCTCAAGCGCTCGGTTTCCGCATCAATATTGCATCGAATCACTGGATCACCAACCCAGATAACTTCAAATGGGATGTCTTTTACTTTGAAAGTCCTTCTGGTAAACCTTCCCAATTGGATTGGATGGTCGATAAATTCATCGTATCCAGCTGCTGTGTAATTGCCTTTGCCATCATTGTCCATCGCAGTGGCAATATCCCAGTCTGCCGGTAAGTTGAAGTTAAGTTTGCATGGCTCCGTTAAATGATCATCAGCGAACATGAAAGCCGAAGCGCCGTTAATAAAACCGATGTTTGCCCGCAAATGGCTCCTAAAAAAGCCCAAACCTTCATCGTTCCCAAACACCCGATAGTTGATCGTGATCGGGGTCTTGTTTGGGTTCTGAATAACAAAGCCACGTGAATTGACCCAACGAAATTTTAGTGCGAACCCTTGTGGGTCCAGAACTCTGATATCAGACAGTCGCTTTTCGTAATCTAGAATGAAATAGAAACCGGGACACCAAGCGGGAATTCGCACCGTTTCAACTTCCTTTGCATTCGTAATTTCCATATGAATGCCAAAAGTTCTCGAGGCAGGAAACGGCTTGACGGTGTATTGCAAATCTGCCCAACTGGTGGCGCAAAGGATCGCAGCCATCATTGTCACAGCAATCTTATAGAGGCTTTGGATAGCAGTTAATTTCATTCTTCGCTCATTCTGACGGATACTTATCCGCTCCGGTACACGCAATTGGTTCCTAAACCAACAATTTACGCGACGTACGTTCTTACGTTTGCGATGGCCATTCTGTATTCGCTTGGCTCCAATCCGTGGCACTCAAGACTCACTCTTTCCCTGTATCCCAGTTCCTTAAGGCGATCGAAGAATCCGACGAGCATTGGATCATTAGGCTGTGGGAAGCGTCGTCCTTCGAGTTGAGCTAGGTGGGTGTGCAAAGGAGCGTGGGGAAGTTGATTTGCCCAAAACTCTTGGGTCGGATCGCTTAGGCCACCTTCTCGACCGTCAGCTTCCCATTCTTTTAGCAAGTGGTAAGCATCGGCGGTGTAACCAACACCATGCTTGTTCAGAATTCGAGAAAACGATGCGCAATCTACTCCGACATTTGACTCCGATCTTTCCAGTGACTCGGGAGCAAATACGGTCCCTGGTGGACCACTAGTTGCGGCCAGCCATCGTGCCAAAATTTCTTCCGCTGATTCGGAATCGCTATAAAGATAGTCGAATGGATCGCCCTCGTATGGAAATGAAACGTCTGGCGGGCACCGACGCTGATTACCGCTGCCCACTATGCCAATGGCAACACCGATCTGAGTTAAGAGCTGCTTCGCTTGACTTAGGTAAACGATCACTGGAAACCGCTCTTCCCAGTCTGACGAAAAGAGTTTCACCCCGCCCGGAAAGAACAAGTTACACGCCTCGATCGGCAAGCCATCATACTCAGATGTGTCCCAAGGCGGAGGAGTTGCATCCCACCGACCCGCCATCATCTGCGAGACAGAGAGTTCGACATAGTCAAACCTTGCGTCAACCGCTAACGGCGCCTTTTCGAGAGACGTGCAAATCCCAATTTTCATCAATATTAAAGAGCTACTGTCATGACCGCGCGCATGATTTCGTCTGGTGTTGACCAGCCGGACATCGCCTTGGCTTTACCATCGTCAAGCATGGTTCGGTGACCTTGGCGCTTTGCGACCTCAGCAAGAACCGCAAAAGTTGGATTTGTTGCAATTGCCGCCTTGAACTCTGGTGTTCCAATGATGATTTCAAAGATGCCAATTCGACCTTTATAGCCGGTCATCTTACATTCGCCACAGCCGGCCCCTTTCATAAATGTGCCTTTCTCCAATTCTTCAGGAGTAAATTGTAATGCCAGAATCTCGTCTTCGGTCGGCTTGTACGGCTGGCGACATTTTGCACAGTTTAGTCGCACCAGCCGCTGGGCAAGAATTGCGAGGGTAACACCAGCAATTAGGTAAGGCTCAGCATCCATGTCAACCATACGACCAATGGTTTCAATCGCGTTGTTGGTGTGGAGGGTAGAGAGAACAAGGTGACCGGTAAGACCAGCTTGAATACCGATTGCCAGAGAGTCAGGGTCACGCATTTCACCAACAAGCATAACGTCAGGGTCTTGTCGCAAGAATGAGCGCATTACCCGAGGGAAGCTCATTCGTTCAGAAACTTGAACTTGGGCAATATTCTTCTCGTATTCGTACTCAATTGGGTCTTCGACAGTAACGATGTTTCGGCTCTTAGCATCCATTACGTTGAGCGACGCATACAGAGTAGAAGTCTTTCCAGAACCAGTAGGACCGGTAACCAAAATTAAGCCGTAAGGTGCATTGATCGCCCTAGACCATTTGGTATAGATGTCATCAGGCATTCCCAACTTCGACAAGTCAACTTTCATTGCTTGAGGATCGAGAATACGCATAACAAGCTTTTCGCCGTTTAGTGAGGGAAGGCAAGAAGCACGACAACTCAGTCGTCGCCCGAGGTACTCCATGTCAATACGACCATCTTGAGGCTCGCGGGATTCGTCAATTCTCATACCCGCGGCAAGCTTAAGTCGAGCAAGAACGTTGGGAGCTTGTTCTAGAGGAAGTTCACCAGTCGAATGGAGAATTCCGTCTTGGCGATAGCGAATGCGGAGCTGATCGCGCTCTGGCTGCAAGTGGATATCCGAAGTGCCGGTTTCCAACGCATTCATGAAAATGTTGTCGACGATGCCAACCGCAATGGACATATCGTCTCCACCCATTTCGCGGGCTTGGCCTCCTTCCCTAATAATCAATCGAAATCGTTTGGCGGCGCCAAAGTTTGACTGTGCGTAATCGTTAATCATGTCCTGTTGGAATCATACTATGACTTGATGGTCAGACCCAACCCCTTTCTGCTGGTAACCATGCTGTTTTGGGGTTTTAATTTCATTTCTTTGAAAATTCTATTTCCGGTCATGGAGCCAGGGGCGATCCTTTTTTGGCGATATTTTGTGATGGGTGCCGTTCTGGTTGCGGTCTGCAAGTTCACTGGACAGTCGCTTAATCTTCCCAAGGAGCATCGAAACAAGATTTTGTTTGCTGGTTTGAACTCCATGGGGATTTATATGATTTTCTTTATGGAAGGCGCCAACCTGACCAGCGCGGGTGAGGCGGCAATTATTCTTGTCACCAACCCGATCATGGTTGCGATTTGGATGATGGTCCTGCGACTGGAGCCTAAGTCAGTTTCTAAGGTAATCGGGTGTATTATCGCCTTTGTTGGGGTTGGTCTGGTTGTCTTGGGTCGCCCTGGAGTAGTGGCAACTTCCAAAGAAACTACCGATCGTTTGTTGGGAGATCTATTCATGATTCTTGGGGCGGTTTCGTGGTCGTGGTCGGTGGTCATCTCAAAGCCTCTCTCCGCCCACATCAAGCCCCTCCCGTTGTTCACGATGTCCATGCTCGGCGGGCTGCCAGTGGTCTTGCTTTATGGTCTTGCTCCCGCGTTGCGAGTTCACTGGAATGTATTTACCCTTTGGCAATGGACAAACTTCGCCCAAATAGCTCTCGGCTCGGGCGTGATTGGAATGGTCTTCTACTACAAGGGGATTTCTCAATTGCCCGCCAGCATCGCGACGATGCATCAATTCTTGGTTCCGGTCTTGGCGACTGGCTTCGCTGCGGCTATTCTTCATGAACGCCTCGCGTGGGTACAAGCAATAGGACTTGCGGTTTTGTTTATTGGTGTTTTGGTTGCCATGAAAATGATTAAGTGGCCGAGAAGGGAAGTCGGTGCGGAAGGGTAGCGGTCGTTAATCGGCGGCATAACTCTGGTCATTTTATGGAAGCTTTGTAAAGAATTGAACCTTATTAGGGATTTTTAAAAAAAACGTAGCACGGAATTGAAGAAGGGCAAGGGCAAGGGCAAGGAGATTGAAAGCATGTGAGGAAGAATGAATCATCCACCTCGTCACGTGGCAAAGCCCTCACGCGCCACTCCTCCCAGCTTCGGAGGAGACTTTGGTCTTATAGGCCCAAAAGTTGGTCATGTTTTGTAAAGAATTGAACCTATTTGAAGAAGGGCAAGGGGCATCGCTTCGCTCAGGGTGAGGGCGAGGGCGAGGGCGAGGGCGATAAGTTTGGAGTTTGGAGTTTGGAGTTTGGAGTTGAAGAATTTCGATTCATTCAGTTAGTTCGGGTGCCGAACAAAGTGCGGCGAATTGAGAAAAAGTTCCTAACTGTCCACTTGAGTTCGATTTGTAGTGATCCTTTTGCTATTTTCATTAGTTGGTGATTAATAGATATAGTGCACATTAGTCTACTATATTAAATCAAGGATTTGCGTGACTTTTTGCAAGAACATTTGGGAAATTTATTAACTCCTGTTTGGGAACCAACAGTTTCTCGCCTTCCGCCACGCTTTTAGTCCAAAATATGGTTGTGAAGTCGTTGAGTAATCATTGGGGATATGCTTTCGGCTCGCTAATGGGCACCGGAATATTTTTGTCGAGTGGGCTTTCTACAGATTGCACTTTGGGAGGCAGAGAACCTTGGCGGATGTACGCTTTGGTTAGCTTAGGCGTCGCAAGTGGCATGGCGACAGCATGGTTCACCTATTTAGCCCTTCGGAAGTAGATGTGCTCTCGGTAACCTGAAAACCGTGTAAGATACTTTTCAAATGTCAAGCGAAGTCGCTCTAACCGCCGGAAAAGTCGCAAAGGTCACCGTCGTTTTTTGGATCATCAAGATCATTGCAACAACACTTGGTGAGACAGGTGGGGATGCTCTTTCGATGCCCCCCATTGAACTTGGTTATCTGGTATCCACCTCGATCTTCTTAGCATTCTTTGTAGCCACGGTTATCGCCCAAGTTGCGGTCAAGAAGTATCATCCCGCGCTTTATTGGTCCGTGATTATTGCGACCACCACCCTTGGTACAACCACGGCGGATTGGCTCACTCGTGACCTCAAGTTCTTTGGGACAGACGGACCCTTTTATGGCGCGACCGCGTTGGTTCTCTTTATTGCGCTTGTGCTCGTTCTAGGTATTTGGCGATTTGTTACTGGTTCGATTTCGATTAGCAACATCTCAACCAAAGGCGGCGAGTGGTTCTATTGGATTGCCATTCTCATCTCAAATACGCTAGGGACGGCACTCGGAGATTGGTTGGCGGATACCGAATCTATTGGCTTTGTGAAGGCGGCTCTCATTTTTGGAGCTTCTATTGCCGTTATTGGTGGATTAGGCCTGTTTACCAAGCTTTCTCGCCCGATCCTCTTTTGGTCGGCATTTATTCTCACTCGCCCACTCGGGGCGACACTTGGCGATATCATCACCAAGCCTGCCGACGAAGGTGGATTTAATATCAGTCGTCCGGTCGCATCTCTCGTGATCTTAGTCGCGATGATTCCCCTGGTGTACTTCTTCTCGAAGGAGCCGGAACCGAGTCAGGGACATTAGTTGGGCGGAGTCCAAAGTGCAAAGTGCAAAGTGCAGATGAGCAGATGAGAAAGGGAGAAGACTTACGTAAAGTATTTTTCTGTGAATTCATGAAAGTCCTGTTCGCCTCAGTCCTCTTTGTCACAGCAAGTTATGCCTTCGCTCAAGGTGGACCGCCGCTGCTTACTGACGATCCCGGCACAGTTGAGAAGGGGAAGTGGGAGCTGAACATGGCTTGGATTTACCGGCGACTTCCTGGGGCTACCGAAATTGAACTTCCTCATTTTGACGCGAGCCATGGGATCAGCGATCGCGCCAATTTTAAGATTGAAGTGCCTTGGGTTTTTCGCATCAGGTGGTGGGGCCAGTGTCAATGGCGACGGAGGTGGATCAACTGGGGTCAAGTATCGCTTTATTGACGCAAAAGGGTTCCGACCAGCGATCTCAACTTACCCTCAGTTTGGGTTTCAGTTGTCGTCTAGATCGGTCAATAACGGACTCGCAGAACCCGGAACAAGCTTGCTGCTTCCAATTGAGATTCAGTGGGACTTTGACCGGTTTAGTGTCAATGTGGACTCGGGATACATTGTCCAGGGTGGTGCCAGTCCGAGTTGGCTGGCCGGAGTTGCGGTTGGACGCAAAGTTGGCATTTGCGAATACCTGGCAGAGTTGCACGGGGAGGGAGTATTTGCCACCGGGGAATCGAATTGGATTGCTCAGCTCGGGTATCGCCAGACTCTTAGCGAGGCATCAACCCTTATTTTTGCCTTTGGGAGAACGATCGCATCGAACCAGTCTCAGAATTTGAGTTGGAATTCGTACTTGGGCGTGCAGTTTCACTTTTGATATAGGTGTAACCTACGCTCATGACGGGTTTGCTGGCAGCATGTGGACTATTGCTTGGAACAGGTCCAGATTTAGTCGATAAGACACTTGTCGTGTGGGTCGCTCCAGCCGAGCAACAAAGAGGGGGAGGTAGTGCTCTCACCATCGACGATGGTCGTGACCGCTTTGATGGAATCGTATTTGGCGAGTTGGCACCACGAAAATGGTTGGCGGGAAGCGATTATTGGAGGCGCACTAACAAAGATCAGTCAAAGATTCCTGAAGAAACGGCTGATCCGAACACTTTCGTTCAAATCGCTATTACCTATGCAGGCAGAGAAGTATCGCTATACCGTAACGGCAAGCTACTTGAGCATCACACCATGGCGAGTGAGCCTCAAGCGTTTGGGCCTGCATCACGGATTCACATTGGCCTGCGTCACCCACGAGCTGGAGATGGGGCTCATTTTGCGGGTGCAATTGATGACGCTAGAATCTATTCACAGCCTTTGACCATTGATCAAATCAAAGAACTGCAACCAAACAAGCCATCGTTGATCAAACCATGGGCTTGGTGGAAATTTAATGATGAAGCTGGAAAGGATCAAACTGGACGCTTCCGATTCCCAATGCTCAAGAACCAGGCCAAGATTGCCAACGGAGCCCTCATTCTTGACGGCGTCAATGGTGAATTCGACACTTCTACCGGAGTTATTGTCCCCATGAAAATTGAAACACCCACTCGTCCCAAGCTTGTTCCGGCAAATTGGCTCACGTTTCATCTGGCTCATCCGGGACCTGATCCCGCCATGCCGGGTGATCCGAATTGCGCTTTTTACTGGAAGGGTCGGTATCACCTTCATTACATTTATAACAATGCCGATGGGTTTGTGTTTGCCCACGTATCGAGTACCGATATGGTGCACTGGAAGTGGCATCCTACTACTTTGACCCCAACCAAAACCGGTCACGGAATGTTTAGCGGAACCGGGTTCCTTACCAAAGAAGGACGACCCGCGATCATCTATCACGGACAAGGTTCGGGACGGAATCAAGTATCGGTTGCCCTTGATGATAACCTCGAAAAGTGGTCGAAACCAGCGCCACTTATCGCAAAGATTCTTCCTGGTCAAGACGAAACTAAGATTGCGAACTGGGACCCTGATGCCTGGACGGAAAGCGGATCATATTTCGCCCTATCGGGAGGAACTCCTGGCAGTGGGAAACCGCCCACTCTTTTCAAATCCAACGACCTGAAACAATGGGACTATCTCGGACTTTTCATGACCAAAGAGATGCCCGACGTCAGGAATGACGAAGACGTGTCCTGCCCCAATTTCTTTCCGATTGGCAACAAACATATGCTTCTTTGCATCAGCCACAATCTCGGGTGTCGGTACTACCTGGGTGATTGGAAAAATGAGAAATTTACTCCCGACTTTCATGCCCGAATGAATTGGCATGGGTGGGACTACTTCGCTCCTGAGAGCCTTTTGACTGCTGATGGGCGTCGGGTGATGTGGGCCTGGTGTAACTTTGGTTCGCCTCAAACTGGCATCCAGTCATTACCTCGAGAGCTCAGTTTGCCAGCCGATGGCGTTTTGCGGATCAAGCCACTGCGGGAACTTGAGCGACTGCGCGCCGACGAAGCGAGCGAAGATTCAGTCAAAGTCATGGATCGGGTTCCGTTTTCGGTGAAAGGCGCACGAGGCGATGCTGTTGAGTTGCTGGTCGAATATGGGCCAACAAAGGCGAAGGAGTTCGGCGTAGAAGTCCATTGCGACCCCGACGGCAAGAATGGCTTCCCAGTCACATATTCTGCGACTCAAAGGGTCTTGAAACTTGGCGCCATGTTGGTTCCTTTGGAGCTTAAACCGAATGAGCGGCTCTCGCTTCGCGTATTCATCGACAAGACAATGATTGAAGTTTTTGCAAATGACCGGCAGGCGGCGGTTGCTCATCACGAATATCTGCCTGGCAACCTAGGGGTCCAGTTGGTGAGCAATGGTAGCGACACAATTATTGGAAGTCTGAAGTCATGGAGGATGAAGTCAATCTACGGGAAGTGAATTGAATATTGCGGCACAGATTTTGTCCACCTTCGCTCTTTCCTACAACTTTTGCACTTTTCTATCCCCTCCATCCCTAACCCTTCCTCCCCGAGGAGGAAGGGAACTGGTAAAATAAATATAACAATGAACGAGCCTGAGACTCCCCTTCAAGACCCAAATACACCGGGCAAAAGCCAACTTGAAGAAGCCATGCCCTCTGCAGAGAGTGAAGTATCTGCTGAGCAAGTGACCGAGGATTTTAATATCCTTGATGTTCAAATCTCCAAGTTAACCGAGGAGAAAGCACAAATTCACGACCAACTTCTGCGGACGATGGCTGACTTTCAGAACTTTCGAAAGCGCACTCAGCAAGAGCAAGGAATGATTCGGCAATACGCTACCGAGTCGCTGATCATGACACTCCTGCCAGTTATGGATAACTTCGAGCGAACCGTGGCCGCTGCAGAAAAGGGCGCTCCGGTTGAATCGTTGATTACCGGCGTTAAGGCAACTGAGAAGCAGTTTCGATTCATTATTGAAGCTCAAGGCGTAACCAAGATCCAGTGCGTTGGTCAGCCTTATGACTCTGATTTTCACGAGGCAATTGGCACGGTCGATTCTCCCGACCATCCTTCTGAGACGGTGGTTGAAGAAGTTGAGCCAGGTTACAAGATGGGTGACAAAGTCATTCGCCACTCGAAAGTCCGAGTCGCAAAATAACATGAGCCGCAAACATTTTGGAACTGACGGCATTCGCGGAGTAGCGAACAAAGTTTTGACTCCCGAATTGGCGATGTCTCTTGGACGAGCCGCCGGAATGTGGTTGCGGGAATCGGGTGGAGTCCCTCGAATTGTCGTTGGACGAGACACTCGCAAGAGCGGGCCTATGCTCGGAATGGCACTCTCCGCGGGATTTAACTCGGCTGGGGTTGATGTGGTTAGTCTTGGCGTTGCTCCGACTCCAACGGTTTCTTACGTCGCTCGCAATGGTGAGTTTGGGTTAGGTGTGATCATTTCTGCTTCGCACAATCCGTTTCCGGACAATGGCATCAAACTAGTTGGTCACAACGGTCATAAGCTTCCGGACGAAGTGGAACTGCTGATCGAGCAATATATGGAGCTGGATTTTGATCGTCCGGTTGGTGGGAGTGTTGGTTCACTAACTCAGGATTCAACTCTCTTTGAACCTTATTTGGCTTACTTGGAGACGATTATTCCTGGCGGTCTGGCGGGCATGACGGTTGCGGTGGATGGTGCTAACGGTGCGGCGGCGAGCCTTGGGCCCGAGATTTTGCGACGGCTTGGGGCAGAGATTTTTGTTGTTGGAGATGCGCCGGACGGTGTGAATATTAACGAATTTGGCGGGGCAACCAAGCCAGCAACGATTCAGGCATTGACTCAATCAACTGGAGCCGCGATTGGGGTTGCTTTTGACGGAGATGCGGACCGGGCAGTTTTCTCGGACAATAAGGGACGGCTCATCAATGGTGATCGCACGATTGGAATGTGGGCTGCCCACGAGCTGGCGATGGGGCGTTTGAATCCAAAATCGGTAGTCGGAACCGTGATGAGCAACGGTGGATTTGAGCACTTTGTTGCCTCGCGTGGAATAGATTTGGTGCGGACCCCGGTTGGAGACAAATATGTTTCGCAGAAGATTAGTGAGCTTGGTGCGCAGATTGGCGGCGAACAAAGCGGGCACATCATTTTTCCTAAGCATGGACCAACCGGAGATGGGTTGGTCACGATGCTTGAGGTCTTACGCGTGATGAAGGAATCTGGTCGAGATGCCGCTTCGATATACGAGGACTATGAATCCTGGCCGCAGGTTTTGGTGAACATGGAAGTCGCCGACCGATCGACTTGGAATGACGGTGAAATGGTTCAGGATGCCCTTGAGCAAGCCACGATGGATTTGGTAGGGCATGGACGTATCAATGTTCGCTCAAGTGGGACTCAGGCGATTGTTCGGGTCATGGTCGAGGCAGATACATACGAATTGAGAGATCTAGTTGCTGCTACGGTTGTTGGCGCTTTGACCAAAGAAGCAGGCGGGAAGATTTATAGCCGGGTGGATTTGACGCACGCATTGGGCGACTAGAAAGTTCTTTTTTCTTGACAGGGACTTGCGAAACAAATTTCAAATCCCCCTCTCAGCCACGCCATTCATTGGCTAGATAAGTTGCGGAATGAATGCCGCGATTACTCGTTAAGCTAGTGGGAAGATTTATGACGGGGTGGACTTGACCCACGCGTTGGGCGACTAGAGAGTATGAAGTTATGGCTTTTTATTCGCTTCGCTCAATCGACTCACCCGGTTCACACAACAATATCGTTTAGATTTGATGGATTGTGTTTACCGACCTCTCTGTCCAACGAGGTATCTCGCTTCGCTCGGGAAAATCGATGATTCAAGGGTTTTATATGAAGATGGTCTTATTGTTAAGTAGGTAAATTTAACCGATGCTCCTTGCGATTGATGTTGGAAATAGCCATACGGTGTTTGGCGTCTGGGATGGCGATCAATGGTTGGCGACGTGGCGACACCAGACCGACGTTGAGACAACCGAGGATGAACTTGCAGCTTGGCTTTTTCAAATGATCTCAGTTGCAGCCATAAGTGGGAGGATCAGCCAGATCGCCTGTGCGAGCGTTGTGCCGGGCATGAATCAGATTCTGACCCTGTTGGGCAAGAAGTATTTTAAATGTGACGTTCTGTTTCTTACGGGTTCGTCGGACCATGGCGTGAAGGTTGACTACAATCCACCGAACGCGGTTGGGTCTGACCGGATTGCGAACGCGATTGCCGCTCTTGCTCAGTATTCAGCTCCAATTATTGTGGTGGACTTTGGCACGGCAACGACCTTTGACGTTATTGACAAAGATAGCGTTTATGTTGGCGGTGCGATCATGGCGGGTCCAATTACTTCGATGCAGTCGTTGGTGTCTCGGACGGCGAAATTGCCGTCGATTGATCTTGTTGCCCCAGAAACCGCGATAGGGAAGCACACGACGCATTCGATTCAGTCTGGGGTTATGTTTGGTTACGCCGGGGCGATTGACGCGTTGGTTGGTCGGATTAGCTCGGAACTTGGATCAAAGCCCAAGGTAATCGCCACGGGAGGACTTGGCGGAGTGTTTACTGGCTTGTGCGAAACCATCGAGAGCTACGACGAAATGCTGACACTCGATGGAATTCGAATGTTTGCTCGTTGACGATTAGGATTTCTTCTTCCAAATGGCGGCGATGACGTGTCCGATCGGCTCACCTTCTTTGATTGTGGTGTGGCAAGAATAGCAAGACTTGTCTGAGGCTCGGACCGCTTTCGCCATGATCCAACCAGGAGCGCCGTCAATGGTCACCTTTTCCGAGTAGGTATCGTAGCCGGCTTTGTCCATGATTGATTTGGTGTCATGAGCAGCTTGATACCCATAGTAAGTTGGATATCGACTGTTATTGGGAAGTTTGGGAGGATTGCTTGCGACGCGGTGAACCGATGTAATTCGGATATTGGGCTGAGGGGTTTTGACTACGTCCGGGTGCTCGCTTTCGTAACGTTTTATAGCGGCTACAGTGTCCTTAGGCATTTCACCGACGACGTACGAGGCAAATGAGTAATCCTTGGTGAGGGCTTCAACTTCGTTGTAGCCTGGCACCTTGTTTTTGGTTACGCCATGGAACGTTGGAATTCGACTTGCGCCAAACCGTCCATCGCGTGGTGGAGTGAGCATAAAGCTTCGGATCGAAGTTAAATAGGTGCTGATTTCTTGGTCATGAGCAAACGGAACAGTCTTGGTTAGGACTTTTTCTTCGTGGCGTTTTGGTCCTTCGTCGGCTTTTGGTCGATTTGACGCGTAAGTGAGTGATCCAATTGTCGTTAGTGCGACTGCCGGAATAAGCCAAAGTGCAGCTTGTTTCATATTTCCCCTTCACATTTTCTGACGATTCGAAGAATTAACCAGTTACGGTTTAATCTTCGCTCTTTTCTTTGCAACAACAAACAGGACCAATAAAGTTGCCGCCAAGTCTAAAAATACATCGGAAACGCTTCCTCCACGGTTTGGCATAAGGCTTTGTCGACCTTCATCGGCGATCGAAATGGCAATGCAAAATAGAAATGGGAACCAAAACAGGCTCCTCCGATCGGCTACTTTGTCGGAAAGATAGGTTAGAAAGAGGTAGCCAAGGGTTCCGTAAAAGGAAACATGAATCGTCTTCCGAATGACAATGATGAGATTGTTTAGCTGATCGACGGACAACCCCAAAAAGTCAAAAAATGGCACCATTTGATCCGCACCACCGCTTGATCCGCTCAGATAGGCGACCGCCCAAGTCAAAAAGATTGCCAGAAATAGGCTCCAATCTGACTTCTTGAGACCTTCTTTTGAAACGAGCAGGACAGTTCCTATTCCCGCTAATGCGAGTTCAATTGTTATTGATGTTGAATTAATGTCCCGTCCCTCTCGCCGTTCACTGAGGAGCCAAAGGAGGGCCAGTGGTGCGAGCCAGAAGAGAAGGATTCCGGACGTTTTTACATTCTCGCGAAGGGGTTGGCAAAGGAGGTAAATGGCCGAAAGTGAGCCTATAAGACCGAGTGTTGGGACCACGAAACTCGATTGATTGTCGCGAAAAATAAGTATTCCCAATAAGACAATGATTGTTGAAGCGTATTTTGCAACTTGCCGCATGGGATACCATTAATATTATGCCGGTACCAGATGCAGCAACTTTTGCTCGAATGCTTGATTCAGCCCAAAAAGGAGACTATGCCCTAGCTTCGATTAATGTAACTTCGAGCACAACACTCAATGCAGCTTTGGCGGCTTTTGCCGAAACCAAGACTGACGGAATCATTCAGTTCAGCACCGGCGGATCGGAGTTTGCGAGCGGTCCGATTAAGAGCATGTCGGAAGGCGCGATTGCTTTGGCAGAATACACCCACCGAGTAGCCAGAGACTTGCCTTGTTATATTGCTTTGACGACGGATCACTGCGTTCCGGAAAAGGTTGATAAGTTTGTCAAGCCATTGATAGCGGAGAGTAAGGATCGCATTTCTAAGGGAATGGCACCGTTGTTCAATGGTCATATGTTTGATGGCTCTGAGCTCGGTTTGAAAGAGAACATGGCCATTTCTCAAGATTTGCTGAAGGCAATGGCTCCGCTTGGCATCATTTTGGAAGTTGAGGCTGGTGTGGTTGGAGGAGAAGAAGACGGAATTGATAACACCGACGTTGGAAGCGAGAAGCTTTACACCACACCAGAAGACATGCTTTATGTTTTTGAGTGCCTCAAAGACATTGGTCGATTTACCTTGGCGGCAACCTTTGGCAATGTTCACGGCGTTTACAAGCCAGGCAATGTAAAGTTGGATCCATTGATTTTGAAAGCTGGAAACGATGCGATGAAGGCTAAGTACGGCAAGATTCTTGACCTCGTATTTCATGGTGGTAGCGGAAGTCTTCTTTCGGAAATCCATGATGCAGTTTCATATGGGGTTATTAAAATGAACGTTGATACCGACTGTCAATATCATTACTCTCGACCAGTTGTGGATCACGTTATGAAGAACTATGACGGGATGCTCAGGATTGATGGAGAAATGGGCGATAAGAAGACTTACGACCCTCGAGCATTTATGAAAAAAGCTGAGGCGGGTATGAAAGCAAGGGTTATTGAAGCGGCAACTGACCTAAAGAGTGTTGGGATTTCGTTAGTTTCAGGCTAAGTAACAATTTCGGGTGGTATCCTGCATGAATTCTATGATCATCAACGAGATCATCGGCAAGAAAGTTGTCGTGCATATTGAAAACGGGGCTCAGGTAGTTCTCCATCGGGGAATTCTTGAGCAGGCTGACGCCAATTTTATTCGACTGAAGAAAGATACGGAAACGATCTATTTTTGCCTTCACAAGACCATCGCCATTCACCCAGTCTAGTTACCGAGCAAGATTATGCCGCGAGTTGCCTGCGTCCAGATGGATGTTATTTATGGTGATCGTGATGCAAATCTCACGAGGATTTCTCGCGAAATTTGCACGCTTGCGGAGCAAGGGGTTGAACTTGTCGTCTTTCCAGAGTGCTGCCTGGCCGGTTACTGCATTGAATCGAAAGATCAGCGTCATGAAATCTCAGTTGAATTAGATTCAACCGAGTTTGCGGTGATTCAGAGTACGGTTGATGCAACCGGTGTCCTAGTCATCCTAGGTTTTTCTGAAGAGACGGCGAGGGAATTTTACAATTCCGCTGCCTTGTTTCAGCCAGATACTCAACCCCATTTTTACCGAAAGACTCACCTTCCTGAGCTTGGGTATGATCGGTTTGTTACTCCGGGATCAGATCTTCCAGTTTTTGAAACGAAGTTTGGAAAGATTGGGATTCTGATATGCTTCGATGTACGATTTCCTGAGGCGGCCCGGATTTTGGCACTTAAAGGTGCGGATGCCATTTTCTTGCCTACGAATTGGCCTCGCGGTGCAGATATCAGTGCCGACATCCTTGCGATTGCCCGTGCTGCTGAAAACAAAGTTTTTGTTGTGACTTGCAACCGGGTTGGAACTGAGCGAGGATTTACTTTCATTGGTAAAAGCAAAATTATTAGCCCAATGGGTCAGGTTTTAGCCAGTGCGGGATCGGATGAGGAATGTATTGTTGCTGATCTTGACTTTGAATTGAGCCGCGATAAAAGGAACGTAACTATACCGGGTAAGCATGAAACCACTGTTTTTGAAAGCAGAAGACCCGAACTTTATGGTCCTATTTTCGGTCAGATTGAACAAATTGGAGACAATACGCAGTAAAGTAGACCATTCTTTGCGTGAGAAATAACATGAAATTAGGCGGAAAAACAGTAATCGCACTGGCTTGGGTTAGCTTCTTGGCCATAGTCATCGGGTGTGGAGGCGGAAGTACGAGTGGTGGTACCACTTCGACAACGGCTACTTCAGCAACAACAGCTACGACTAGTACAACGGCAACGACTAGCACAACGGCTACGACCAGTACTACGGCGACCACTAGCACTACAGCCACGACCAGTACAACAGCGACGACAAGTACAACCAGTACGACTTCAACGACGGGTGGATCACTTCCTCACGACGCAATCTTGTATACAATTTCCGACGGAACGGTGAATTTCCTTAAGTCAATTAAATCTGACGGTACGAATGACACTGGATTGGCCTCATATATCGCGGGCAATGTAACTTCAGTTGCTCCAAACCCAACAAAACCAAATCAGTTTGCATTTGCGAACTTCAACACGGGAACATCTAAGTACAAGTTGTACAAAGGCAATGTTGCTTTAGACATCGCAACAAGCACACTTCTTACGACAACTTCTTATGATGGAATTGATGCCGTACAGTTCACTCCAGACGGCTTGTATGTCATTTTTAAAGCAGATACAGGAGCTGGATTCAAGTTGTACAGGGTAGCGTCTGGCGGCGGTGTACCGACGGTATTGGATTCGGGAGTCTTTGAATTTTCGGTTAATCCAGTGGTTGGGACAAATCTCGTAGCTTATTCGAAGGATTCTGGTACCAGTTCAGATGTCTTTACTGTTGACTACCTTACTTCCGCTAAGCTCCAAGTAACGAGCCTCGGAATTGAAACCTTCTCACCGAACTGGAGTAGAGATGGTGCGAACATTGTGTTCGGACACAGCCCTGACCCATTTAACGAAAACGTTCACTTGTTCAATGTAACTTACCCTGGAGGCACGGTAACTGAGGTCACTCCAGCCTCATCATTCAACGAAACTTTTGGCTTCTATAACGAAGACATGACAAAAGTAGCGGTTCTACGCGTAGGAGGTTCGGGAGTTACGTTGGATAGCTTTAACATCGGTGGTGCTTCATTCACTACTGTTGTTAACAACACGTCGCTTGGGCCAGTTTGCTACTGGACTGACTCGAACGGTCGCAGTGCTTCTGCCAATATTCCAAGCTTCCAGTTTGGATCTCACAGACGACGATCAAGGTAATCTGACCTTGAGATACGAAAGCCTGAAGAGTTTCTCTTCAGGCTTTTTTTATGTCATTACTTATTCATGATTAGAATTGTTGGTGCCGGTTTTGCTGGGGTCGAAGCGGCTTGGGCATGCGCTTCGCGAGGAACTGCGGTTTGGCTTTACGAGATGCGCCCAACCAAAAGCAGCCCAGCTCACACAACCGATTTCTTTGCTGAGTTGGTTTGTTCCAATTCGCTTAAGTCGAATTCTCCGACGAGTCCCGCAGGTCAGCTAAAGTCCGAAATGGCAGCACTCGGATCAATTGTCCTTAAGACTGCGGCTGAGCACTCAGTTCCCGGAGGAGAGGCACTGTGCGTTGACCGAAACGAGTTTGGCAAGGCAATGACATCCTTGATCGAGAATCATGCGCTGATCGAGGTCAAAAGGGAAGAAGTAACTCCTGCCATGGTTGAAAGCTGGTTGGCAAACAGTGATCAAGTTATCTTGGCATCCGGACCATTAACCTCGCCTCAATTGTCAGAGTGGCTTGCGGTGAAATCGGGAAGGGAACATTTGTACTTTTACGATGCAGTTTCACCGACGGTGGAAGCTTCCTCATTGAACATGGATGTAGTCTTCCCTCAAAGTCGCTACGACAAAGGCGAAGGAGACGACTACTTAAATTGTCCGTTCAATAAGGAAAACTACGAGGAGTTCGTAGCGGCACTCATTACTGCGGAACGAGCACCGTTTCATGCTTTTGAAGCTGGAGGTGTTCGGACAGATGTTAGCATTGATCCTGACTATGCCCTTGGTGGCGGGGAGGAGAAGTTGCTTGAGCAGATCAAATACTTTGCGGGATGTACGCCGATTGAAGCGATTGCGGAGAAGGGCGCCCGTTCTTTGGCATTTGGAAACTTTAAACCAATGGGTTTGACGAATCCACAGACTGGACGTCGACCGTGGGCAGCTTTGCAGCTTCGCCCCGAGAACAAGGAGAAGACATTATATTCGTTGGTTGCTTGTCAGACCCGGCTAAAGTTCGGCGAACAACGGCGAATTTTCCGAATGGTTCCGGGACTGGAAAACGCTGAGTTTGTTCGATACGGTGTGATTCATCGAAATACGTATCTCGAGGCACCTAAAGCTTTGTTACCGAACTTGGAAATGCGGTCGGTGCCCAATCTCTTCGTGGCTGGACAACTTACAGGAGTTGAAGGCTATGTGGAATCAGCCGCAATGGGCATTCTCGCGGGGTTACAGGCGCTTGCCAAGATTTCGGGCGTTCCAATGCCCGCGCCTCCGCGATCGACCGCATACGGGGCTTTGCTCGCTCATTTGCAGGATGACACGCCACGAGAGTTTGCGCCAATGAACATTAACTGGGGCATTCTGCCTGATCCCGAGGAACCAACTCGCGACAAAGGTGTGAAGCGTGCGGTGAAGATTGCGGCGGCGCAGGCCGGGCTGAGTGAATGGTTAAGCGAGTTAGACAGTAACAAGTTCCAATAGCAAGTCCAAAGGAGGATTACCTTTCCAAGGGAAACTCTGCTATTACTTCATAGCTACCGTCGAGCAAGGTGTTGTACAAGGTAACTGATTCAGCGTTCCACTGAATGTCTTCGGGAATTGCACCGGAGTGCATGAAATCTCTCAGCTTGTGTCCGAGCTTTGTTGAAGCGGGCTTCATGCGTGCCAATGTAAGATGTGGCTGGTAATCTTCGTCGTCCATCGGAAAAGCCCCTGATAGTGCCTTATGAATTGCATTCAGGTCACCGTTAAGAACGCTAACGCCTAAACAGAGAACGCCAGGTCGCTTGACGTCAGGCAATCCGTTGATTTTCTCGAGTTTTAGTCGAACCTCTTTTTGCCCTATAAGGACTTCGGCTGCCATGCCCTTCACAGTCTCAGGGTCTTCATCGCCAACAAATAGGACTGTTACGTGCCACTTCTCTGGTCTGGTCCAGCGGAGCCCTTGTCGATCGAGTCGCTCCTTTACCTTTGGTGTGTACTCAGATAACGAATTGCGGGCAATGGACGATAGGGCAATGGCAAAGAATAACCTCATGGATTGGTGCGGATGTCGCGAATCCATTTTGCATGAAAATCGAGGAAAAGTCTGTTTCTTCCGCCGGCATGTGCAGTTTTTCCTTTTAATTCTGGGGCAACTGTGCCTATTGTCTTGGGAAAATAAGGGTCAACAAGCAGTTCCGTTTCGGCAACTCCGGTAATGACTCCGTTGAATGGATTGTTTGCAGTAATGAGATCTTCGACGGCTTGCTCTGCAGATTTTCCCCAGAATTCCTCTAACCCAACCGGATCAGACGATCGATCAAATCTCCACATCCAATAGCGACTATTGCCTTGTTTGACTTGAATAGTTTCTCCGACCGGAGTATTGATCGTGGATGGACAAGACCAGACATCCTTGTTTTTTAGGTAAGGATCAAGAACGATTTCTGCCCAGCCAGATCGTGGATCAGATGGTGGCCAAGAAGTCCATGGTCGGTAGCCCAAAGAACTTTTAAGGTCCCGACGGTCTGGCATCCGATCATCATAATCGGCAAGATACAAAACGAAGCCGGTTCCTATCTGCTTTTGGTTCGAAAGGCAGGCCACTCTCTTGGCTGATGCTTTGGCTGCCGCAAAGACCGGGAAAAGGATTGCGGCAAGGATCGCGATGATTGCGATTACGACCAAGAGTTCAATCAGCGTGAAGGCACTTTGTGTTCTTAATGGCTTAACTTGTTCCTTCATCTGGCTCTGATATGACTATTTTAGCAACATAAGTTGAATTTGGTGCTTTAGACTGACAAAAAGAAAGCTCGGCAAATTGCGCCGAGCTTTGCTTTTTCCCAACATGGGGTTAATTTATGGGTTCGTTCTTGGGTCTCTGGCCCACTTACCATGAAAGTCTAAGAAAAGTCGATTCTTTCCGCCTCGGTGAGCAGCTAGTCCCTTGAGATTGGTTGAAACCGTTGCCACGTTCTTCGGGAAGTAAGGATCAACAACGAGTTCAGTTTCCGAGTCACCAAATGGCTGACCAATTGCGGTGTTGTTGGCTTCATTTAGGTCCAAAACGGCTTGCTCAACGGTTTTTCCCCAAAATTGGTCTAGGGCAATTACAGGGTCGGCTCGGTCAAATCTCCACATCCAATAGTTAGACTCGGACTGTTTGACTTGAACTGTTTCACCAATCGTTGTCTTAACTGAAGCAGGGCATGAACAAATTCCCTTGCTTTTAACGTATGGACCAAGAACTTCTTCTGCCCATCCGCTTCGTGGGTCGGTTGCGGGCCAGCTGGTCCATGGTCGATACCCTAAAGCAACCTTAATGTCACGTCGGTCTGGGAGTCTGTCATCGTTATCGGAGATGTAAAGACCGAATCCAAGACCAATCTGCTTCATGTTGGAAAGGCAAACGCTTTGTTTTGCCGACGCCTTTGCTTGTGCGAACACGGGGAAAAGTATCGCGGCCAAAATGGCGATTATTGCGATAACTACGAGGAGCTCGATTAGGGTAAACCCTTGGCTCTTCCATGACAATCCTTTGTTTTTGGTTAGTTGCATCCTGCTGATGTTGTAATCAAATTTCATGCCACTCGAATAGATATTACGATAATTTCTCGATCTTTACTCAATGCATTACCACTCTCTAGTTCGCAATTCTTTGCAGCCTGTTGCAACCCTGGTCCTCCTCCATGGATTAGGAAGTGACGAACAGGATATGTTTGGCTTGGCAGAAATGATTGACGAGCAAGTAGAAGTGATCTGTTTGCGCGCTCCCCATTCCTATGGACCAGGATACGCGTGGTTCGATATTCAATGGACTGCTACTGGTATCAAGGTTGATGAGGATGAGTATTGGGAGGCGGTAGGAGTTTTAGCCCACGAAATTGTGACCCTCCAAAAGTCGAATCTCATTCTTGGTGGGTTTAGTCAGGGAGCGATGATGTCACTTGGGCTCATTACTAAATTTCCTCAACTGGTTTCTGCTTGTGTGCTGTTAAGCGGTCGAGGAATTGAAAACCCATGTAAAGAATTTATAGGACGCATCTTCCAAGGTCATGGGAAGTTTGATGATGTGATTCCGGTGTCCGAAGCGAGGAAATTGAATGCTGATCTACTTCACCTAGGAGACAATTACGAATACCACGAATATGAAATCGGGCATTCAATCAATGACAAAGAACTTGGCGACCTTAACTCTTGGTTGCGAAAGTCGCTAGATCTCAAATGATTGTTGGTTAAAGTAGTCCTTGACTTCTTTTGAGTTCCATCTTATTGCCATCGGAATACAAAACGGCGCGAGGCAGCAAGTGGAAACTCCGAGGCAAATATTGATGAAAGCCCCTAACCACCATTTGGAAGACCGGACTGGTTTCATGAGAAAAAGAGTAAGTACAAAGAAAATCCAGCCGTATATCGCCAATCCCACTAGGGTTCCTCTTATCATCGGAATTTGGTCTTCCGGCAAGATGTCAGGATTTGGGGTGCCACTTTTGATTGTCAGTACTGAAGTAATACATAGTAATATTAACAGGGCGTACCAAGCAAGGTTGATATAGCAATAGATTCGATATTGCTTCAGGACGCGTTCAACCATAGACTCATTTAAGCAGATAACCGAATCGTTCAGACTGCATTGATCGTCTATGAAAAGTTGGAGTTTTGAATTATGTTTCGAAAATTACTACCACTAATACTTCTTGTTGTTGCATCAGCAACCGCAAATGCAGAGAAAATCTCTGGTTTCGTCTCTGGGAAGCCAAGCGGCAAAACCTTCACCCTTGGTGCTAGAGGCGGACCTTACACGGTCGACGCTAGCAAAGCGAGAGTCACCATGAACGGCAAGTTTTTCTCCGTTTCTGATTTGACTGGCGGATCGCAAGCAACCGTTGAAGGGACATTAAAAGGAAAAAATATGATGGCGACTTCGGTCAATATTGGCCTACTTCGTGGTGCCGCTAAGACTATGCCTATGTCTCCTGTGGTTAAGAAGCCAAAGACGACTAAGCCACCGGTAACAACTACACCTCCAGCTGAGCCACCAAAAACAGTTAAAAAGCCGAAGACAACAAAGCCACCGGTAACAACTACACCTCCAGCTGAGCCACCAAAAACAGTTAAAAAGCCGAAAACGACTAAGCCGCCGGTAACAACTACACCTCCAGCAGAGCCACCACAGACAGTTAAAAAGCCGAAGACTACAAAGCCACCGGTAACAACTACACCTCCAGCTGAGCCACCAAAGACAGTTAAAAAGCCGAAAACGACTAAGCCGCCGGTAACAACTACACCTCCAGCAGAGCCACCAAAGACAGTTAAAAAGCCGAAGACTACTAAGCCACCGGTAACAACTACACCTCCAGCTGAGCCACCAAAGACCGTTAAAAAGCCGTCTTCTACAGCAAAAACGAAAGATAATACCAAGACCAAGGCAAAAACAAAAGCCAAGACCAAAGCCGATCCAAAGACAGCACCTGGCGACAAGCCAAAGACAACGGGCGGCGGAAACTAAAACCCCTAAAGTTACGAATGCCCCTGGATCATTCCGGGGGCTTTTTTATTTTTGAATCAATCTTATTAGCGAAGTTGGAAGTTCATCAATGTACGGGAGACCGGTCTGGGCTCCCAGCCGGGTAACCGAAATAGAAGCACAGCCGACGGCAAATTCGACCGCATTGTGAAAAGAGCTTTTTTGAGCAATTGCAAAGGCGAGAGCGCCATTAAAGCAATCTCCAGCTCCGACAGTATCAACAGCATCGACTTTCGGGGCATTTATGTGCCCAGACTCATAACGATTCTTATAATATGCTCCTTTTGATCCGAGCGTGATAACCACATTGTCACAGCCTAGGGCAATCAACTTATCAGCCGCTTTTTCGGAATCAGATGCCGTTTTTACTGGGAAACCAACTAAGTGAGCAGCTTCATGTTCGTTGGGAGTTAGGTAATCCAATTGTGAGAAGAGTGAAGCTGGCAAAGTAATTGCTGGTGCTGGATTGAGAATCACTAAACCTTGGCTGGCTTCGGCGGCAGCGGAGATCGTTAAAATCGGCACTTCTGCCTGGAGCAGCAGAACATGATGAAGGTTCTCGTGGGTGACTTTGTAAGCGAATTCGGGACTAAACTGCATATTTGCACCCAAGCAAGCAATGATCATGTTTTGACCCTCTTGATTTAGCGCGATTAATGCGGTCCCCGTTGGTGATGTCGGATGAAACTCTATTTTCTCACAATTTATCCCTTCGGTCCGAAGCGATTGAATCATGTGATGACCATTTGCGTCGTTACCTACGCACGTGCAAAATGTGGTTTTTGCACCCAGTCGAGATGTTGTGACCGCCTGATTGGCACCTTTACCGCCGGCGAACAACTGGACATCGGTTCCTCTTACACTTTCGCCAGCTATTGGAAAACGCTCAACACGGGAAACTTGGTCGAGTACACTGCTCCCTACAACAAGGATCGAAACGGGTTCCATTCTTGTCTAGAATACTTATGTTGAGCGTCTTGGTCGGAGCAATCCTTCAAACTCCCACATTTTTCATGTTGGACGAAGTCGTTAGGGAAGTTGCTCCTGTAGCTGGAGGAACCCTTATCTATACCATTGATGTTAAAATCGTCGGACGAAAAGCAAAAATCCTATTGGACACCAAAGCCCGAGCTATGCCATACAAAATGGAGTTGTCGACCCCACCTAAGAACTTGTTGGAATTTGCGATTTTTGGATTGGGAAGAAAAGGTGAGCGTGTCGTTGCAGACCCTGAAAATGGAACGGTCGCCTTTGTGAAAGTGTTGGAAATCAAGCGAGTCTAATTCGATGGTGAAGGAGCTAAAGGAACTGTGGTCATACCGTGAGCTTCTTTACGTCATGGTTCAGCGTGAGCTGAGGATTCGTTATAAAAACTCGGCTTTGGGGCTTATATGGTCGTTTTTGAACCCTTTGTTCCAAGTGCTCGTCATGACCTTTGCCTTTAAGGTGTTCCTAAATGTTGGTGGTCCGAGCCATACGGTTTATATGCTTTCGGCATATCTGCCGTTCATGTTTTTCCAGACTTGCGTTTTGGACTCTTCGCAATCGATATTGCTTCAATTGCCGCTCATCAAGAAGATCTACTTTCCTAGGGAGATATTGCCTTTAGCATGCGTGTTTGCCAATCTCATCCACCTTTTGATTGGATTCATCATTTTCTTTGCCATCCTCTTGTTCGTTTTCTTTTTGTACCCTGGTGTCGTACCTTTTCAGGCTACAACGATTTACCTGCCGGTCTTGATCGTCATTTCGTTCATGATGGCTACTGGGGCTTCATTTCTTGTCAGCGCATTCAACACATTTTACGAGGACGTGAAATACATCGTGACGGTGATAATGAATCTGATGTTCTATCTCTGTCCGATCATGTACTACGCCGAGCATGTCGCGAACAGCAAATTGAACAAGGAAACCCATTGGTTGCTCTACAAACTCTACAACCTCAATCCATTAGCGGCATTGTCCCACGGATACCGAAAGGTGCTCCTTGCTCCGATTCAAGTTGATATTGACGGTAAGTTAGCTGATCCGATGCCAACTCCTTGGAAATACATTGGTGTTAGTGCGGTGTTCGCTTTTTTGCTTATGATCTTTGGCTATTGGGTTTTTAACCGCCTAAAATGGAAATTTGTGGAGCGACCATGAACCCTGAATTTGGAATTCAAATTATAGACATCCGAAAAGAATTTGTGGTTAACCACACTGGAATCGCTTCGCTCAAGTCTTTGTTGGTCTTTTGGAAGAAACGTACGGTTGTACGACACGAGGTATTGAAAGGCGTTTCGCTCGATGTGAAACGCGGGGAATGTCTTGCGATTATTGGTAAGAATGGGGCAGGGAAGTCAACCTTGCTTTCATTGTTAGCTCGAATCTACAAGCCTTCATCCGGAACATTGGAGGTCAATGGTCGAGTTGCGCCGCTGCTTGAGCTAGGTGCTGGATTTCACCCTGACTTGACCGGCTATGAAAATGTCTATTTCAATGCAATCATCTTGGGGCTAACTCGTGAGCAAGTGAAGGAGCGTTTGCCAAGTATTATTGAATTTAGTGAACTCGGTGACGCGATTGGGGCACCAGTTCGAACCTATTCAAGTGGAATGATGGCCCGCCTAGGATTTTCAATAGCGGTTCACGTCGATGCCGAAGTGCTAATTGTTGATGAAGTTTTGGCAGTTGGCGACCAGCAATTCAAAAAGAAGTGTTTAGAGAGAGTTGGTGAGTTTCGTGCCCAAGGCGGGACGATCTTACTGGTTTCTCATGAACTTGATTCGGTCAAAGACTTTGCTGACCGATGTGTCTGGCTTGCTGATGGGGTGGTCAAGATGACTGGAACACCTGACGAAGTTATTGAGACCTATGTTCTTGAGGGATAACTGTTGCTGTTCTGGCCAATAGGACCCGTAAGAAGATTTTCACCTTTTCTCGGCCTGATAGCTTTACTGGAGACAGGACGAGCCCAGCAAGTAACCTAAGGAGCGCTCCTAAACGGTCAAGCAACCAACAGGTGGCCGCTGCCAATGAGCCATGATGGATATTGAAATATAGTTCCTTGCCTAGATTGTATCGGGCCACAGACTTCCACCGTGAATCGACACTCGAGGAACCTAACTCGTGGGTGACTTCTGCGTCACGAACATATACAATTTTGCCTTTTTCGGCGATTCTTCGGCAGAGTTCGGTATCTTCGCAATAAAGAAAGAAGCGCTCGTCGAACCGGAGTTTGAGGCTTGAACGTATGACAATGCACGCACCCATGACTTGATCAACTTCTGTGATAGGTTGATCTTGGACATGGTTGGTGCGCCAATAGCCTTTGTTAACCTTTCTGGCGATTGTGTCGAGGTAGGTTTGTTCGAGCAAGACGTTTGTTAGAGTTAGCCGTCCAGCAACTGATTCTTGAAGAGAGCCGTCCGTGTTTAACAACTTTGGACCGGCTGCTACGACTTTTGGATCGCCAAAGACTTCGATTAGCTTATCTATCGAACCTGGCTTGACGTATGCATCGGAATTGAGAAAAAGGATAAGATCGCCGGTTGAATAGTCAATTCCGACATTATTGGCTCGCCCGAAACCAAGATTCTCGCTACTTTCAATCAATTGGACCTGGGGAAAGTCTGATTTAACAAGATCTTGCGAGCCATCTGCTGAGTCATTATCGACCACGATTACCTGATGCCGAGCGACATCTAGGCACGAAAGGCATTTGCGAAGCTTTTCCTTCGTGTTGAAGCTGACAATAACGATACTTAAGGTTAGCGACAATTGTTCCAACGATGCTACAATAGCAGATTCATGGCAAATCATATTCAAGTTACGAAGGAAGGCTATGAGAAACTCAAAAAAGAGCTTGAGGAGCTTCAGGGCCCGACGAGAATGAGGGTCGCAGAAGCGATCCGAGAAGCCAAATCTCATGGTGACCTTAGAGAGAATGCTGCATATCACGAAGCAAAGCTCAATCAGACCCGATTAGAAAGTCGAATCAATGAACTAGAAAAGGCAGTTCTCCACGCGAGAATTGTTGAGAAATCTAATGTTGAGACTGGGCTCGCTCAATTGGGATCTGTTATTACCGTTTTGGACATCGAGTTTGATGAAGAAATAATCATTACACTTTGCGGCTCATTTGAAGCTGATGCATCCAAAGACCTCGTGTCTATTGGCTCGCCACTTGGCGAAGGCATTGTTGGAAAGGGCGTCGGTGAAACAGTCGAGGTTATTGCTCCGGCCGGAACGTCTAAGTATAAGATTTTGAAAGTTGAGGGGTGATATGAGGCATTGGGCTATGGTTTTTGGGTTGACAGTTGCAGCAGTCTTTGCTGGAGGATGTTCTCAAATTGATTCAAGTTCCGACACTCCGAACGTCAACAAGTCACTCAGTACATTGGTGCCTGAGTACACCGAATTGAGCAAAGTGCGCTTGCCAGGCGATGGTAGGCGATTTGTATCATTGGGAGACACCGAGGAGAAAGCTCTTTCCGTATTTACTCGTTCAAGCCGTGGATTTGATTTTACGGATAACACCATTCCGGGCTTTCCTGCTGATTTCAAATCGAAAGGATGGGAATCCAGCACAAAGGGCCTCGGAGTCATTCTTCATGACGAAAAGGTTGTCTTGGCAATGGTTCAATATGAAGCAATTGAAGCGGACGATTTCGCCAATATACTTGAGAGTGTAAAGTCCGTCAACGGCATTGACCGATTTCAATCGGTAACCCAAGATAAAGCCGAGTATTGGTTTGTAAAAATGGGAATAGATGTCCTGGTAGTTTCGAGAGTAGCTGGAAGCAAGAAGCGTTACCAAGTTACTTTGACCATTGGCAACGAGCACATTTTGGACGCCCTTGGAATCCTTAAAGACGTGAAGAAAGCGGATATTCGCCCCGGTACTGAGAAGAATGCTTTCTAGCGCGATTGTCATTCCAGCCAGAATGGGCAGTACCCGGTTCCCGGGAAAGCCATTGGTGGATTTATGTGGCAAACCGATGATTCAATGGGTTTATGAGCGATCCATGGCTTCTGGCGTCACGGATCAGGTTCTCATTGCGACTCCCGATCAGGAAATTATTGACGCGTGTAACTTCTTTGGAGCACCATCCATATTAACAAGATCGGATCACCCGACAGGAACCGATCGTATTGCAGAAGTTGCCGAAAAAGTCAATGCGGACGTTTACATTAACGTTCAAGGCGATGAACCGCTTATTGATATTGAAACGATTCAATCCGTATTTGAACCGTTTACGGACCCTTCGGTCAAAATGGCAAGCGTCTTTTCTGATTGCGTTGAAAGCGAAGTCGACAATCCTGCCGTGGTTAAAGTTGTAACTGACCTAAATAACAATGCGTTGTACTTTAGTCGATGGGCGATTCCTTATCCTCGGAATCCCAGGTCGGAAACGCTTAAAAAACATATTGGGATTTATGCATATCGGCGCAATGTTTTGAGTTTCTATCCATCTTGGAGCCAAACTCCTTTGGAAATTAGCGAGAGCCTTGAGCAATTGCGATTTCTTGAGAACGGTATTCCGATAAGGATGGTCCGAGGACAAGGATCGATTGTTTCGGTCGATACCCCGGAGCAGGCAGAAGAGGTTAGGAAGTTCTTGACAAAGCAACTGTAACGGATCGAAAGAACTATAATTAAAGTTCGTTCATGCAGGCTCAGAAATACGAATTACCGGCTGATTGGGAAGACCCCGAAGGATTTCATCAATTCGTTGTTCGCCTGCGCGAAATTCGGCCTGAAGCCAATATCGGCAAAATCCGCCTTGCCTACCACATTGCGGAAGCTGAACATGCTGGTCAAACTCGACAGTCTGGTGAGCCCTATATCATGCACCCGTTGGCAGTCTCGGGCATTCTTGCCGAATTGCAAATGGACGATGACACGATTATTGCCGCTCTTTTGCACGACGTCGTAGAGGATGGAGAAATGGGACTTGAAGCAATTTCGAGTTACTTTGGTGCCGACGTTGCTCATTTGATTGATGGAGTGACGAAACTCAAGCTACAGCAGCAAGAGAACCTTACGTCGCGCCAAAAGAAAGCAGCGGAAACGGCGAGGACCGCCGAAACTCTTCGAAAAATGCTGCTGGCTATGGCCAATGACTATCGTGTCATGGTCATTAAGCTAGCTGATCGATTGCATAACATGCAAACCCTGAACCATGTTTCTGCCGACAAGCAGGTTCGTATAGCATCTGAAACGCTCGACGTTTATGCACCGCTAGCTGCACGCTTAGGAATTTGGCAAATCAAGTGGCAGCTTGAAGATCTCAGCTTTAAGTATCTTCATCCACGAGAATTTCAATCGGTTTCTGAAAGAGTCTCGGGAACGAGATCGAATCGAGAGGCGGAGATAGAGGAAGTCATTGTTGCGATTAAGGAAAAGGTGCAGCAGCGAGGCATCAAGATTGTTGAAGTCAAGGGCAGACCGAAACACCTCTATTCGATTTATAACAAGATGGTCAAGGACAAGGTCCCCTTTGAGGAGATTTATGACCTTTTAGCGCTGAGAATCATTGTTGAGGAAGTTTCTGACTGTTACTTGGTTCTCGGACTGGTTCACGAGATGTTTGTGCCCTTAATGGCGCTTTTTTACGACTATATTGCCAAGCCAAAGTCAAACGGATACCAGAGCCTTCATACCAAAGTTCTGGGACCAAGCGGTCAGCCCCTTGAAATTCAAATTCGGACCAGACACATGCATGAAGTTGCAGAATTTGGGGTTGCTGCCCACTGGACATATAAGGAAGGGAAGGAAGCGGACAAGGATATTGGCAACTTTTCTAACCTACGCCAGCAGCTTTTCGACTGGTCATCGGACGCAAGGACTTCTTCCGATTTCCTTCGATCACTTTCTACAGACTTGTTCGCCGAGCAAGTATTTGTGTTTACGCCAAATGGTGACGTTCTTGATTTACCGCTAGGGTCTACTTCAATCGACTTTGCATTTCGAGTTCACTCGCAACTTGGAATGAAGATGGTTGGCGCAAAAATTAACGGAATGATCAGCCCTCTTAACACAAAGTTGGAAAATGGCGATGTCATCGAAGTTATTACTCGGTCCAATGCGACACCGAGTTGGGATTGGCTTGAGTTCGTACGATCCGCGCATGCTCGCAGTAAAATCAAATCCCACTTCCGAAGGCTTACACGGGAACAAGACGCTGTACGGGGCAAAGAAACCCTTGAAAAGGAGCTTAAGTCACTGGGTCTCGATACCAAGCAATATGTCGGAGAGGAACGACTGGACAAGATATCGAAAGAATTTGACAGCGTTGAAAATGGTCAGGATCTTCTAGCAAAGGTCGGTTCTGGTCTTATATCGGTTCATCGGGTGATTGGCAAGCTCAGGGGAACCCAACCCGAAGCCCCTCAGGGCCAAAAGATTGAGGTTACCAAGACTCGTGAAGGCAAGCTTCAACTCATATCCGAGGGATTCTCTGGAATCTTATTGAATCGTGCAAAGTGTTGCGCACCGATTCCAGGCGACGAAATTGTTGGATATGTAACTCGGGGACGAGGAATCATGATTCACCGACGAATATGTCCTCATGCTCTGGAATTCGCCGATAAGGAGCCGGAAAGACTCTTGCTGTTTAATTGGCCATCAGATGACAGCGTTTACTCGGTCACGATCAAGATTGTCTGCGTTAATCGCCAAGGTTTGTTGATGGAAGTTTCGACGATATTTGGAGAGTCGAAAACCAATGTTTCGGCAGCTAACGTTCGGACAAGCAGTCAGAATACAGCTGAAATTACGGCCACGATCGACGTCAAAGACACGCAAAACCTTGCGGCAATCATGACGAAAATATCAAATTTTAGTGATGTCTTGTCAATATTACGACTAGACGGACGCAGTCTCTAGTTAGAATCCTATCCAAGATTTAAGCTTGTGAACCACTGTGTCTCGATTTAGTTGAGCAATAGATAATGTCAGCGGAACGCCCTTTGGACAGACCTTGACGCAATTCTGGGCGTTTCCACAGCCCGAAATGCCGTCTTCGCCGGTAAGGAATTCGTAGCGCTCAGCATTGAGGTTCTTTCCAACCGGGTGAAGGCTAAATAGGAGGGCTTGACCAAGGGCAGCGGGACCAACAAACGAGGATTTCTCATTAATTTGAGGGCAAGCTTCCATACAGCATCCGCAGGTCATGCATCGAGAAAGGGCATAGCGGAGTTGACGGACATGGTCATCTTGGGGAGGAGCCATTCCGAGATCAAATGAGCCATCAATTGGAACCCAAGCCCGAACTTTCTTCAAATTCTCAAACATCTTGCTTCGATCGACGATCAAGTCCCGGATCAACGGAAACTTTTTCATCGGCTCTAGTTTGACTTCATAAGTGTCACCAACAAGAGTTCCGACTTCTTCGATCAATGCAGTGCAAGCTTGGCGAATGCCGCCATTAATATTCATCGTGCAGCTTCCGCAGACTTCTTCTAGACAAGCGGCTTCCCACACTGGTGGGCGAACAGTTTTCCCTTCGATGGTAACTGGATTTTTTTGGACTTCGATCAAAGCCGAAATGACATTAATCTTATCGACATATCCGATTTCAAAGGTGTCGTAATGCTGTTCCTTGCCTACTCCATCTTGCCGGAGAACAGTTAAACGAATCTTGCTGGCTATTGCGGTCGCACTCATTGCTTCTCACCTATTCTACACACAAAAGCCCTCTCAAAGTTGAGAGGGCTTTTTGATTTGCTAATCGAACCTTACAGACCTGGCTCGGCAAGCATATTTGGAATACCGTTGAGGTCAAACGGCAAGTTGTAAACGCGCTCCGTGGTGTTGGCGCCACCGTATCGAGTTGAGTCTAAACCAGTCGTGTTGAGGACGGCGTTGCTCTTGTAAGTTTTTGCGTGGGTGTCAGCAAAATTGAGGATAAGTTGTCCACTGTGTCGGGCGACGCCAGGGAAACCTTCTCCACCAAGTCCTACTGCGTTGACTCGGTATTTGATTCGAATTCTGTCTTGCAAACCAGGAGTAAGGACGCTAGGAACGTCAACATTCAGCGTTCCAGGCTTGACCATCTTTCCAGTGCCAAACATAACTGTTTCGGCAGGAATGTCCAGGCTCGTGCCATTAATGACTCCGTCGTCTGTTCCACCAATTCCTGGATCCTCGAAAACCGCAAAGTTTGGAACAAGACCAGCAAACTGGATGTAGTTTGTTGCCGTCGCAATTGAGGTTGCACCATTGAGATACGGCAACATTCCAACCGTCGCCAAGAATGCTGGAAAATCAATTGCCTTTGGTTCGGCTACATCTTGGATGATGTCTCGGTTTTTGGTGTACGGCATCAAGGAGTCGTAAACCGTGAACAGTTGTGATCCAACCATTGGTTGCCCGGAAGCGGTACACCCAGTTGCACAGTACGCGCTCTGTGAGTAAGTATCGTCATGATCGGACTGATACAAGGCTACGGCAGTTCCGTTTTGCTTGAGGTTGCTGAGTGTCGCAGACTTCTTTGCCGCGGCTTTTGCTTGAGCAAACACGGGGAAGAGAATTGCTGCGAGAATTGCGATGATCGCAATGACAACAAGCAACTCGATGAGAGTAAACGCTTTCTTATGATTCATGATTTTGACTCCGAAACTGGGACTTCATTGCCTGTATGAATGTTCCGGTAAGGAATACTATACCAAAACGTCATGTATTGCCAAGATAGCCTACAACTTTTTTGAGGGAGATGATTGAATTGGGCCAGCTTGAACCAAAGCATTGGTAAAATCTAACAGATGGCTGAAAGCAAAATAGAATCAGAATTGCTAATGCCTGAACGCGTAGACATCCTTGGATTCCCAATTGACCGGGTGACTATTGAACAAACGAGAGCCATCTTTTCCCAGGCCCTCTTAGGCAGCGGGGGGAAGACCAAACTAGTTCTTACTGCGGACTCAAACGCATTCGTGAGCGCCAGAAATGACCCCGAATACAAAAGAATCTTTTCCGAGGCATCTCTCGTTACTCCCGATTCTACAGGGCCGGTTTGGGCACTCTCGCGCCTTGGCAAGTCAATTCCTGGACGGGTAAGTGGAGTTGATCTACTAGAAGTCCTTTGTCAACTTTCGGAAGAGACTTCATCGCGAATTTACTTTCTTGGGTCAGCCCCTGGCATCGCAGACAAAGCCGTAGAAATGCTAAAAGAAAAGTATCCAAAAATGGTCGTTGCTGGAGTTCGAGACGGATTCTTTTCTAAGTCAGAAGACTCTATGGTAGCTAAAGACATCGCCGCAACTGAGCCAGACATCTTGATCGTCGCCATGGGGATGCCAAGGCAGGAACTGTTCATTCTCGACACAGCTGAAATCATCCGGGCGAAGATCGGCATAGGGGTCGGAGGATCGCTTGATGTCCACAGCGGAACGGTAAAGCGCGCACCAAAGTTAATCCAAAAAATTGGAGCAGAGTGGCTTTGGCGATTCATATTGAATCCGCGAAAAATTGCAAAAGTGAAAAATTTGCCGGTCTTTTACTTTCGCGTTCGTAGAATGAAAATCAAATGAAAATTTATACCAAGACTGGAGATCAAGGACAAACGGGCCTCCTAGGTGGTGATCGAGTTGACAAGAACTCAGAAAGAATTAATGCCATTGGTGAGATTGATGAGCTCAATTCATATGTTGGCGTATGTTGTCTATATGTCGAAGAATTGGAGCTTCAAAAGCGGCTCATCCGCATTCAAAACCATTTGTTTGATATTGGGTCTGAACTGGCGTGCCCACCAGAAGGAAAGTTCAACTTGACTTCGGTGACCGGCGATGATATCGAGTTATTGGAAGGTGAATTAGATGATATGGAAGCTGAACTGCCACCACTAAAGCAATTCATTTTGCCCGGCGGCTGCCCTGCAGCGGCACATATGCACTACCTTCGTTCAATTTGCCGTCGAGCAGAACGTGGACTTTTAGCATTACATAGTACAAATTCACTAAGAAGTGAACTCATAATATATATGAACCGTCTATCTGATTGGATATTCTGCTTTTCACGCCTCTTGAACCACCGTTCGGGAGTAGAAGAACAGAAATGGTCAAAGGAAACTAACAAATGACTGCACTAACGATTGCTCTTTTGATGGCTGGAAACCAAACACCAGCAATGAAGTCTGGCGATATCATTTCTCGATGTCTTGCCAAGTATGCGAATGTTAACTCTGGTATGGGCGAGATCCTTATGACCCAGGCCGCCAGCGGAAAGAAAATTTCAATCAAAACTGAATTGCAATTTGAGCGACCAAGCAAAATGTTTTTACATCAAACCTCGGAAATGATTCAGCCAAATGATTGGCTCGTTGTCAGCGACGGAGTTCAGTTTGGCTACGATCTTCCAACCGTAAGGACCAATGATCGAAGAAGGCTTTTTGAGCAGATCGCAACGGTTGGTACCGGAAACGGCGAGAAAAGATTGCTTAAGCTCCATAGCATCTATATGGCGGCAAAACGAAGCCTTGGTGATGTTCCAAATCCATTCCTTGAATTCATTACTCAGGGCAAAGAAGAAAATCAAAGCCTAGTCGGCTACTTAGCGAGAATGAAGCCTGCAGCCGAAGCAAAAGAGAAAGAATTGGCTGATGGATCAACGGGATATTCGATTGGTGGACAAATCGGGTTTGGAGATCCAACCCAAGATGGGAATGGAGTACCGACCGGTAGATATGAGTCAGTTGGTCGATTCGAGATGCAGATTTCGAAGGACTTTGATTTGGTCAGCATGAAGACAATTGAGACGATTTCGACGACAGACAAGTCAAACAATTTGCCAACGGTGATCAATGTTGTGACGACTTGGACAGGGAAGTTTCAGCTTAACCAGTCGCCATCGGAATCTATTTTTAAAGTCCGATAAAATAGTCTGGATGAATCAATACTTTTTTGGGTAGATTAAGGAAGAACACGAAATGACAACAGTAAGTTTTGGCGAACTGAAGAAAGGTATGAGGGCAAGAATTGCCGAATCTCCGGAGCCTAAGGACGAAGTTCTTAGACTCCAGGAGATGGGACTTATTCCAGGTACCGAGTTCAAAGTCGTCAAAATTGCTCCCCTTGGTGACCCAATAGAAATTGATTTGCGCGGTTATAGGCTTTGCCTCCGCAAGCAGGAAATGACCGGATTTGAAGTCGAAATCCTCGACTAAGTCTTTTCAAAAGCGCGTTGCCCTCGTTGGAAATCCGAACGCTGGTAAGACAACACTTTTTAATGCGCTAACCGGATCTAAGCAAAAAATTGCCAATTATCCTGGCGTCACGGTTGAACAGGTATCCGCACTCTTAGAGTCAGACGGAGTGTCGGCAGAATTCATTGATGTCCCGGGGCTTTACTCTTTGGATGCCGTGTCGGAAGACGAAGCCGTCGCGGTTAGCGTCATCCACGACAAAACTATCGATCTCATCGTTTGTGTCATCGATGGTTCCAATTTGGAGAGAAACCTCTTCATTTACACCCAGATTTGTGCGCTAAAGAAACCAATCATGGTCGCGGTAACCATGGTCGACCGGGTCGAGTCGAAAGGCGAGAAAATTGACATCACGAAGCTCTCCAAACTCCTTGGGTGCAGAGTTGTCCCGATTGTCGGACACAAAGAAAAAGGCATAGCGCTTCTTAAGGAAGCAATTTTTCAAGAACTTAAGAACCCCACCATTGCGGGTCCAGTCATTGATCGAACTGAAGCGATATTGCCATTGAAGGACCGACTAAACCGAATGGGCTTTGATCTTTCGGTTGATGAACTGAAAGCTAAGATTCAAGAAGGCGAGCCAGCATTTGAACACTATTTCGATCAGTTTCCAGAACTTAGACCCGACTTCTTGCTTGCCAAAGAAGGTTTGGAAAGACACTTAGATCCTTCTGCTCGGTACGGTTGGACTTCTAAAGTCCAGAAAGACGTCGTTAGCCTCATTAAGAAGCCTCTTAGAGCGGTTTCAACGACGGACCGGTTAGACCTCATTCTTACTCATCGCGTGTTCGGGTTAGCGATTTTTGTTAGTGTGATGTACTTAGTCTTCCTGAGTATCTACACCTTTTCCCAACCAGCAATGGATTTGATTCAGAACGGGTTCAGTGCACTTGGCAAGGGGTTAGGGGGAGCCTTAGAGGGATCACCAATTCTGAAGTCGCTAGTCGTCGATGGAATTGTTGGCGGTATTGGCAGTGTCCTTGTCTTCCTTCCGCAAATTCTCGTTCTCTTCTTTTTCATCGCTCTGTTGGAAGGCACAGGCTATTTGGCGCGGGCAGCTTTCCTTATGGATCGCTTGCTGGGCTGGTGTGGGCTCAATGGCCGAGCGTTTATCCCTTTGCTGTCGAGTTTTGCTTGCGCAATTCCCGGGATTATGGCGGCCAGAGTAATGCCTGATGCAAAGAGCCGCTTGGCGACTATCTTGGTTGCACCTCTCATGAGCTGTTCGGCTCGGCTGCCAGTTTACATGCTCCTGATTGGAGCATTCATTGAACCGAGGTTCGGTCCATTTTGGGCTGGATTTACTCTATTTGCGATGCACTTTCTTGGATTTGCTTTGGCGATTCCGGTTGTCTTCTTCATCAATCGAAAGATATTGAAAGGGAAACGGTTGCCGTTCTTGTTGGAATTGCCACCCTATCAGGTTCCTAAGTGGAAAGATATCGTGATCGCGATGATGACCCGCGGAAAAGTCTTTGTCACCACGGCTGGAACAACCATTTTGGTTATGTCCGTTATTATTTGGGCTGCCGGGTATTTCCCACGATACAAGGTTCCACCTGAAACCAAGCCAGAAGTAGCAGCCCAATTACAGCTTGAGCACTCAATTCTTGGAACATTTGGGAAGGGTATTGAACCGGTCTTTAAGCCGCTCGGCTTTGATTGGAGAATATCAACTGCGATTCTCAGTGCTTTTCCTGCCCGCGAAACAGTTGTTCCTTCGCTAGGAATACTATTCTCGCTAGGAAATGATGACGAGAAACTCGAGAAGAAATTGACCAAGAAGCTTTCGGAAGCAAAATGGCCCGACGGCAAGCCATTATTTACAGCTTGGACGGCAGTTGGACTTATGGTGTTCTTTGCGCTCTGCGCCCAATGCTTTTCGACGCTCGCTACGGTAAGACGGGAGACAAACTCCCGAAAGTGGCCATGGATCATGTTCGGCTATATGACTGCATTCGCGTACATTGGCGCCCTGATTGTCCGAGGCTTGGCAATATTATTTGGCGGAGCTTAAGGCTCGATATATCCGGCGATTTCGTCAAGATCCTCTTCAACCGTTGAAATCTTGGAGTGTCGTGGCATTGGTCTTTCGATTTCTTCGGGTGCGTGGGCTTTTTCCGCAAGCCGCAGGGCTTGGTAACGCTCTTCCGCTCCCGGTGATACCGGCCAAACCGTATTTTCGGCCCAATAGCTTTCTAGGAATTCGCTCCATACCCGATCATAGATTGAAATGGTCTGATCGGCAAGGTGGGACCACTTAAAGTCTTCTTCGAGTCGAACCTGCGCTTTCTGAGCCATTTCTTCGCTCTTTTTGGGATTATTGAGTGCTTCTCTAATTGCCCAAGCCAAGGATGATGGATCATTGGCAAAACTCGTTAACCCAGTTTCCTCATGTAACACAACTTCTTTCAATCCACCTGCGTCCGACGAAACTACTGGAATACCGGCAGCCATTCCTTCCAAGGCAACAATGCCAAAAGGCTCGTACAGGCTCGGGAAAACGGCAACATCGGCACACCTATAGAGTTCATGTAAAGCGCGATTGGCTTTGAATCCAGCAAAGACAACTCGATCTGATAGCCCTGCCCAATCGACGAATTTTTCGAATCGCTCTCGGTGGCCGCCGCCAACAATGAGAAACTTCGTCTTTGGCTGATCCGCAAGGATCACATGGGCGGCATTGAGGAGTACTTGAATTCCTTTTTCTCGCACAAATCTTCCTACATAGATGACAATCTTCTCGTCGGGTTCTGCATATTGCCTTCTTAATGCGTCTCGTTCAGCCGCTGGCCACTCAAATTGAAATTTCTTCGCATTGACCCCGTTATAGACAACGTCGACTTTGTCATAAGGGCAATTAAACAGCCTAACGGCTTCTCCGTGCATGAATTCTGAGCAGACAATGAGTCGCCATGCCTCGTAGGTTAACCAATATTCTTGCTCAGCAATGTATCGGCTAGTTTCGCTGAAAATACCGCCGTGACGTCCCCATTCGGTTGCGTGCAGGGTGGCAACGATCGGCAGTTTGTACTCATATTTGAGTGTGCGAGCGGCATCGAGGGAAAGCCAATCGTGGGCATGGAAGACGGTCGGCTGTCCGCCGTGTCGCCAATCTTCCAGAAGTTTTCTGACTCTACGTTCGGTAGCCAGGTTAAGAAGCTGGATTTCGTGAACGAAGTCATTTGGTGTTTCAAGAAGGTGGACACGGTGAACGTTTACTCCACTTGGTTCAACTTCTTCGTCCGGTGCCAAAGGAGTCGCCTTGGTGATTACATGGACATCTACACCCTTTTTGACAAGCTCCTGGCTGAGTTCATAAACGTGCGGACTGATGCCACCCACAATTCGAGGTGGGTATTCCCAAGAAAGCATCATTACGCGCATGGTCTTTATCCTATCTTATTTGAGACTAAAAACGCTGTTTGAAGATTAACCCTCAGCAAAGGTATCGTCTTCACCAGGCTTCATCCCGTAAATCAGTTTCACGGTCATGATCCCCGTTTCGAGGTCAATATCCGTAACAAAGTTATCGACCAGGGGAATCCTGATCCCTGCGACTAAAACTACTTCATGGGCTGGGTAGTCTTCGATGTCTTCAACAAGTCCCAATTCTTCGCCCTCCACGGTAACCACTTTGAGTCCAATAAGGTCTTCAAGCAAGAATTCATCTTCTTCAAGTTCAGGCTCGCCTTCCGCTTCAAGTATTTTCCATTGCATCTTCTCGGCAACTGATATGTGGTCAATGCCTGAGAGTTTGATCAGTGGTCGTCCCTTGTGGATTTGACTTTCTTGGATTTTGTGTTCAACGCCGTCGATGAAAAGGGATCCACCCTTTTCGAACCGGGCAGGGAAGTTGGTTATGAGTTCGACCTTGAGTTGACCGCGAAGCCCAAAGGCTCCGGCGATTTTTCCGACTGGGGTGCGTTTTGGAGGGGTACTCATATACAAAAAACTGGACAGGCATTGTGTACCTGTCCAGTTTGAACCATGATTGTTTCTTATTCAGTAACGATCTTAACGTAGGCCTTTTCTTTTGATTTTGAGGCAATGGCGCTAACAACTTGGCGAATTGCCGAGATAACTCGACCGCTCTTACCAATGACCTTTCCTACATCATCTTGAGCAACTCGAACGTTGAATGTTCGGGTATTGCCCTCAAGAACCTCGTCGATCTCAACGCTGTTGGGATCGGAAACAATGCTCTTGACAATTTCTTCGACAAAAGGAGAATAGCTCATGCTTCTGTTGCAGGTGCTTCTTCAACTGCTGGTGCTTCTTCTACTGCCGGTGCTACTGCTTCCTCAACCACTGGGGTTTCGGCTACTACTTCTTCAACAGCTACTGGAGCCTCTTCAACGACTGCCGGAGCAGCTACGACTTCTTCGACAACCGCAACTGGTGCAGCTTCTTCTTTCGCGGCTTTAGGAACTTCAACGGCACTCTGCTTGCTAATTGCGGCGGTTGTTCGGTCTAAGAACTTGTACTTTCGCTTTTGAGCTGGTCTTTCTTCCAAGAACTTTGGCAAAATGCCCATCTTGTTCAAAAGGTATGCGGTCGTTTCGGTTGGTTCAGCACCGTTTCTGAGCCAGTAAAGAGCTCGTGCTTCATCAATTCGGATTTCTTTGGGCTGAGAAATTGGGTTATATATTCCAATATTCTCAACTGCGGCGCTATTGCGGCCGGCTTCGCTCTTGGAAATAACGATTCGGTAGAACGGACGTCCTTTGTTTCCAAGTCTTTGCAGTCTAATTTTAACCATGGTTCTAGATCATCGCTTGCGCTTATTAAGTTTGCTGTATCGCGTCTGCATTTTCGACATCTGCTTCATGCCTCGTCTCATTTCATACATCTGCTTGATCAGGTGATTGACCTCTTCAACCGATGTACCGCTGCCAGTCGCGATTCGCTTTCTGCGCGAACCGTTTATTATATCTGGATTTGTACGCTCTTTGAAAGTCATAGAGAGGATCATTGCTTCAGTACGGTTAATTTGCTTGTCATCAACTTGGTCCAAAGCACCCTCGGGAAGGGAAGAGCTAAGCCCGGGAATGAGCTTTACAATGTTCTTCATACTGCCCATTTTTTTCATCATTTTGAAGCTCTGGAGCATCATATTGAAGTCCATTGAGCCGTTTCCAAAACTCTTTTCAAGGCCGGCGGCATCTTCGGCGTCAAACGCCTTTTCGACTTTTTCAATTAATCCTAGTACATCGCCCATTCCGAGGATTCTTTGGGCAATTCTGTCGGGATAAAAGAGTTCTAAAGCATCGACTTGTTCTCCAACACCGGTAAATCGGACCGGAACATTGGTTGCTTGGCGAACACTGAGCATTGCGCCGCCTCGGGTATCGCCGTCCAATTTGGTAAAAATTGCGCCAGTTACTTTTACGCGAGCATGGAATGATTCCGCAACATTAACCGCTTCTTGACCGGTAGTCGCATCCAGAATGAGGAAAGATTCGTGAGGATTTACCGCATTATAGATGTCCTCCAATTCGTTCATGAGAACGTCGTCAATGGTTGTCCGCCCTGCAGTATCGACAATCAGAACATCATTGAGGAGGTATTTGCATCGCTCAAGTGCTTCTCTGGCGATTTGTGGCGGTTTTGTGCCGTCCATTTTGGTAAAGACCGGAACTCCGACTTGCTCACCTAGAACTTCGAGTTGTTTGACTGCGGCTGGACGCTGAATGTCGCAAGCTGCGAGCATTGGTTTCTTACCTTGATCCAGAAACCATTTAGCAAGTTTCGCAGTGGTGGTGGTTTTTCCGGATCCTTGCAGACCGCACATTAGAATGACAGTAGGAGGCGCGGAGCCCCAATTCATCTTGGTGTCTTCGCCACCAAGCATCTCAACAAGTTCATCCTTAACTATTTTGATGATGGTCTGGTCTGCGTTCAGCGAGGAATAGAGTTCTTCACCAATTGCTTTGGCTTTGATCCTTGAAATAAATTCCTTTGCTACGGCAAAGTTAACATCGGCTTCCAGCAACGCCACTCGAACCTCGCGGAGCATTTCATTGACGTCGTCCTCATTGAGTCGACCTTTGCCTCGCATCTTGGCGAAAACCCCCGAAAGTCGCCGTGTTAAATTGTCAAACATTTAACATGAGTGTACCGGTGGTGAAACGTAATAGAAATATGGAACGAATTAAGTAAGTAATCGTTCATAAATACCAATGATTATTTTAAAGGCTGAGGAGACAGAATCAATGAAGAAAAACGCTCTATGGGTCGCGGCAGTTGCTGCTGGTGTTGCCGCCGTTGCATATAAGTTCATGGCGAACAAGAAAAAGGAGACCGCCAAGAGTCTCGATTCCACGCAATCGTGGATTTCTAGCGCTGAACAGCACTTGCAGAAGATCAACTTAAAACTACACTCGAACGATCATTCGGCTGCGTAACCCAAAATTCAGAGTGAAGGCATAGCTTGGCTATGCGTGCAGCAAATCCCTTGATTGAGATTTCAATCTCCTGTTGACCATTAACCTGGTTAGGGGACAGCAACCCCTTTAAAGAGTAAGACCCATCAGCGTTCGATCGGTCAATCTATTCGTTCTGATAATCTTTATTATGACTGTATTGTATTGGAGACGAATTGGGTTCGTCTGCTCAACCTCGAGATTTTCTTACCTGTTTACTATTGTTTGAGCCTAAATCTAGGCAATTTAGATTGTATAATTTGCACAATGGCGCGAGGATCAATTGACTTACACGAGAATAGATTTACAAGCCGTAAATCAGACTTGATCAAAACGATCTTGAAACGGGGGATATTAGCCTCTAGCTTTGTTTTAGTTTTCCTCGGGGCGCAAGCTGTACCGACTCAGGCTCAGTTGACAAAGGATTCTGACGCAGCATTCGAGGCAAAGATCCGCCCAACCCTTCAGGCGAAGTGCGTTGCTTGCCATGGTCCTAAGCAGCAACTTGGCGGATTGCGACTCGACAAGGCGGTGCCCGCAAGCATGGCACCGATCATTGCTGATGTTGTTTCCTACAAGGGTAGAGTAAAGATGCCGCCAACCGGCAAGCTACCAGCCGACGAACTTGCTGCTCTGACTACCTGGGCGAAAGCTGGAGCGCCATGGCCAAGTGCTAAAACAATAGTCAAGCCAAAAGGTAAATTTTGGGCGTTTGTACCGCCAAAAATGCCGACCGTACCAAAGGTAAAGAATAAATCATGGGCGACAAATCCGCTTGATGCGTTCATTTTGGCGAAATTAGAATCAAAAGGACTTAAGCCAGCTCCAACTGCTGACCGCAGAACGCTGATTCGAAGGGCCACACTAGACTTAACTGGTCTGCCAGCGACGCCTCAAGAGATCGACGCTTTTCTCGCTAATAAGAAACCTAACTCGTTTGAGCGATTGGTAGATCGCCTGCTTGCTTCTCCGGCTTATGGTGAACGATGGGGTCGGCACTGGCTCGATGTCGCGCGCTACGCCGATTCAAATGGTCTTGATGAAAATCTCGTTTTTGTAAATGCCTGGCGATATCGAGATTGGGTGATCAACGCAATCAATAACGATAAGCCAATCAGCCGATTTATCCAGGAACAGATTGCTGGGGACGTCCTTCCCGGTGCAGGTGATGATGGAGTTATTGCTACCGGATACTTAGCACTTGGAGGAAAAATGCTCGCCGAAGATGATCCAGTCAAGCAAGAAATGGACATCATTGATGAGCAAGTTGATACGCTCACCAAGACATTCCTGGGACTTACCGTTGGTTGCGCAAGGTGCCATGATCATAAATTTGATCCTATTTCTGCCAAAGACTATTACTCAATGGCGGGCATCTTCAAGTCAACCAAAACGATGCTCAACTTTCGAGTTGTAGCCGATTGGAACGAAAGGGCATTAGGTTCAAAGGAAGAAAAAGATAAAGTAGCCTCAATTGAGGCTCAAGTTAAGGCAAAGACAGAAGCTGCAGAGAAGAAGCGAAAGGCAGCCGGGGAAATTCTACTGAAGGAGCTTCAACCGCAAATTCCCGCATACGAAAAGGCCGGTCGAGAACTTATTGTTGCTGAGAAAGGCAAAGTTGAACTCAAAGCCACAATCGGTACACCGAATGGTGCCGCACCATCAGACGCGATCGTTCATGAAGCAGAGGATTTTGTTGTTGGAAATGTTAGTAAGGATAAAAGTGGCTTTGGCAAGGGAATTGGCGTTCTTGTTAACATTGGTAACTTCCCTAACGTCACCGAATACGAGGTCAATGTACCCACGGCTGGTGCCTATCAGCTTGACCTCCGGTACGCTTCAAATGATTCAAGGCCGATCGTCGTTTATGTCAACGAAGCAGTAGTTCTTTCTAATGCGGCGTCCAAGATTACGGGTGGATTTGACCCTAATCACCAGCAATGGCATCCTGAAGGCATTTTCATGCTCAATAGCGGGAAAAATACCATCAAGTTTCACCGAGAAAGCTACTTCCCCCACATAGATAAGTTTCTTCTGATATCGCGGCCAGGTCAGCCTCCGACGGAAGTGTTGGCTTATGTTGCGAAGCAAAACAAACTCATTCCTGAGATTCTCAAAGATATTTCTGAAAGAATCAAGAATAAGATCGATATTCGAATTGAG
>JANPAV010000158.1:0-4650 GCA_031430115.1 Armatimonadota bacterium
AACTGGTGGCGAAGGGGTTCCTTTACCCGCGGGGATGTTAAGTTTGATGTTTCCTGTTACTTTCTTAGGCATGGCTGACTCCAGTCAAAAATGTAAATTCACCCGGGCACGAGAGGGAAGCATCGCTTGGGCGTGAAGGAACATTGTACCATATGTAGCGCTCCAGCTTCAGCTATCAGCAGGAACGAGAAGGAGACGAAAAGGTCACCCGCGATCTTCGAGAAGTTGGGATGACCTGAAAACGACGAATGGACTTCTGCCGCATTCCTTGGATTCTGGCTACCATGTTTGCCCCAAACCTCTGAACTTGCTTTGCATTAGAGCCAACACCAAGACCAATGATCATCAGTAGAACCATTGTTGGGACCATGCAACCGATGCCACATCCGATTAGATCAACCAAGCATCCAAGCGAGTCTCCGCATCCGCTAAATCCTGAACCGGGTTCTCGCCATTCTTCTTTGCCGTCTTTCCTTTTAGCCATGATTGAACTTCATTACTATGATTAATACACTTGGGTTTCGTGTATTTGGCGTTCATCGCATTTGTGCCCTTGGTCCGGCAAATTGCCTGGAATTCATTCAATGGCTTCATACTGCCTAGTGCTGGGTAGTAACAAGGAAACATCCGCGAGCTAAAAGAGACTCTGCCCGGCTGCCTCGCTAATCCGATTGTAACGAAGCTTGGAACATGGCAAAACCAAATTGGTGAGGCTAAAAGGAGTGTTATAAAAAACCTAGGACCCTGTTTCTTTCAGGCAACACCCTCTGACCTGTCCGCCATAGCGAAGAATGAGCACCGGAGGAAGGTTCGCCGCAATCCCTATCTGGAGCCAATGGTCGGATTTTGAACTTTGAGCTCGAATGAATATTTGATCGACACTCTTCCCAAGCTCTGATAACTAGAACCATACGCGAGACTTAAGACTCTCAAGGGGCTTCCTGCAATTCTCTTATTGCACTTATTTACTTGGTTCAAAGAATTTTGGTTTTGTGGCTACCGCCTTCTGAAACTCCGGTTCCGTCAGAACTTTGCAGTGAGTATCACCATAAGCGACAATATGCTTGCCGTCGCCCAACTCCGATGAGTGAAGCATCCAAACGGAATCAATATTTTCAATTGAAACATACGACAATCCCGACAGATCGAGATTCCATGTGTAGGTTTTGGCGGCAGTCTTAAGTCCATCTTTGAGTAAATACTTCTCATACTGAGAAGCAGCTTCCACGCTCGTTTTATAGGGCGGAAAAGTATCGTCAAAGTCGGCAAGATAGAAGGCAGTGCCGACTGCCACTTGCTTGGCAATCGACAATCGATGAATTTGCTTCGCAGATTCCTTTGCTTGTCGAAAAACGGGATAGAGAATCGCGAACATCACCCCGGCAAACACCAGGAGGCCAAGAAGCATTTCTAGATGACCTGCACCAAACATCCCGGGATAATCTAACCTCGTCGGGCGACCACATTTGGGGCATATCTTTGGTTTGCCGTCAAGTGAAGTTCCACAGTTGGAGCAATTGTGCATTTTGCCTATTGCTTACTTTTGTTGAAAATTGGTTTTGGCATGATGTTTGCTTCCAACTCCTCCGGTTGGATTTTGCTCGCCCTACCGTCGGCAAAGCCGATCATCAGCCTCTTATACTCGGGCTTCCCCGAGGTGTGAAAGAGCCAAATATCTGTCAAGTTCTCCAGATTTTTCGTGCTAACACCCGAAAGAGCTTGGTTCCAGGTGAAACTGGCCGCCGCAACTTTTGTTGCCGCCATCGACCGCGCACTCCTTATCTGCCCACCTGCCATTGAAAAATATGGTTCGATTCTTTTACTGATTGCCTCACCCGAGTCGATCGGTGGAAAACGATCGTCGAAATCCGAGGTGTACATATAGGTAGAAACCGCAACCGTCTTCGCATACGAAAAGGCGTTCGTTTCTTTCCCGGCTAGTCGAGCCTCGGCAAAAGCCGGGAACAGCACTGCCGCGCCAACGATTCCACAAACCACGCACATCCCAGCGCACCCGACCACCACCCAAATCCAAACCGATTTCGATTTCTGCTTTGGTGGCGCGCCTCCCTCGGGGCTGCCCATTTGATACGGTGAAATTTGGCTCATGTTTCTACCCTAAAGCATAGAGCATTTCACAAAAGAAAGTAACACTGAAGAATCCCTAACCCGCCGGACCGGGTGGATCAAGGCTTGGTTCAAGCGAGGCTTTCTCGCCTATGAACCCGACCAACAAGGCAACCATGATGATCGTTGCTCCAATCACTGTATTCTGAGAAGGAGCAGTGCGATAAACCAACCAATTAAGTAATGCGGCAATCGGCGGCTGGATCGCAATAACAACCCCAATCAAGGTCAACGGCGAAGACTCAACAATTCGATACCAAATCGTGAACGTAATGATCCCCGAAATGATGATGAGATAGAACATGGGCAAGTACGCTTGCACGCTGAATGCGGGCACCACCAATGGCAAAGAGGAACCCAAAAACAATGCCGCTAGCCAAAAGGCACTGGCACCGCCCCACATCTGCCCAACCAAAACCGAGACGCCCGAATTTCGACGAGAAATCCTCGCTGCCATCACACCCATAATGCACTCGGTTATTACTCCAGCACCAAAGATCAAGTTTCCTTTGGTATGCCCCAGCATGTCGGGAAACTTGAATCCAACCGCAACAATATAAGCACCAATAAATGATAGAAAGATGGCCATCCATCGCTTCGGAGTAAGGTGTTCACCCTTGAGGAAAAAGAATGCAATGATGGATGTCCAAAGTGGACTTGTCGACAGAATTACCGTTCCCTCAACTTCACTGGTCAATCCAATGGATGCATAGAACATCAGGTGAGATGGACCAAAAAAGAACAATCCTATCGCGAAGCATTTCACCCAATCGACAAGCGCCATGGACTTGTAATTGCTGAACTTTCTAAACGCCGGGCTAGTCAACAGCAGGGTCAATAAGAGCGAAAGCGAGAGCCACCGAACGCATCCAATCCCAAGGGCCGAAAAACCATTGCCTTTTGCAAAGCCGATCATCAAATTGACCGGTGCCCAAAGGAGATTGAGAACGACTACCGTGCCAAAGACCTTTCGCGTATCATTCAATTTTCAGGCGGAACAACTTTGGTGACGATGTTCTTCTCGCCTTCTCTACGAAAATAAATGGATGCTGGTCGATCGGTCGCCCAGTCGTCAATGGTGATAAGTTCAACTAGTTTCTCAGGAAAAGTAAAAGTGACGAAGCTCGGGCGCTTCGACATAATAACTCTTCCCGTATCGTACTGTTTTGCGACAAGAATGCCATAAAAAGAGCCAGTTGAGCGAATCCAATTGCGTTTACAAACTTCGTATCGCTCTTCTCCATCATTGGGTTTGTCTTCAAGTGACCGAATTGTTCGCACCGGGGTTGCAATCCGCATTGCCCGCTGCAAAGATGGAAAAGGATTTCTTATCCCGACCGGCGAGTACATTTCAAAATGAAGATGGGGACCAGTGGCATGACCCGAGTTTCCGACGTAACCGATGAGCTGTCCAGCCTCCACCTTGTCGCCAAATCTAAGATTCGGCGCGAACATAAAGTCAAAATTATTCTTGCCATCGTTGGTGCCCGGAGTATCGTCGTTGAGGTGAGTGCCAAGGCACTTCCAGCCGTAGTCACCGTAGATCCAAAATGTGTGAACCTTATTGCCAAATACGCCTCGAAAAGGTGCGACAATTGGTGTCAATTTTGAAGCACGCATATCGTTGCCGGTATGTCGATAGCCACTTCGTTGCGAGTTGTAACCGTCGTTGAATCCACTTCCACCAATAAGCGGAAAGATGATCGGCATCTTTACTCGAGCAGTTGGCAAGCTTCGATTTGAAAATGGAGCCACGGGTGGCGGATATTTGCCGTAGGCTGCCCACACCTGCCCAGCCGCCAACATTAACACAGAAATCATAGTCTTGCCCCTTAGTCTTCGACTCTGAGTTCCCATAAGGCTACCTCAAAGCCTTAGTTTTGACGGACACAAAGTCTTAGACGTATAGAGGAAGAAGCGAGGGAAGAGGAAGAAGAGGAAGAAGAGGAAGAAGAGGAAGAAGCTTCCTTCGCTCAGCGAACCTGGGTATCTTTATTCCACCCAATGCGACTCGAAGAACTCATTTCGGAAAACGATATTAAGCTCAAAACTCGTGAGCTCGCAGAACAGATTAGCAACAGCATTCCTGATTCTGGTCAACCGATCATTCTTCTCGGAATTCTCAAGGGCTCAGTCCACTTCCTAAGCGATCTTTCCCGAACCCTTTGGGAGCTCGGCCGCGAATGCCAACTCGAATTCATGCAAGTCAGCAGTTGGCACGGAGCAACCAGCAGTTCTGGCGTCGTCCAAATCAAAAAGGACATCGATAGCAGCATCGAGAACCGAGATGTCGTCGTCGTCGAAGATATCCTCGACACCGGACGAACGCTATCCCACCTCAGAGACCTACTGGGAACTCGCCATCCAAAGTCCCTCCAAATATGCACTTTGCTCTCAAAACCTGATGCGAGGATCGTAAATGTGGAATGTGAATATATAGGATTCCAAATTCCTAACAAATTTGTGGTAGGATACGGTTTAGACTTCGACGAGCGGTATCGCAATCTGCAGTACATAGCCGTT
>JANPAV010000159.1:0-4644 GCA_031430115.1 Armatimonadota bacterium
AACTGGTGGCGAAGGGGTTCCTTTACCCGCGGGGATGTTAAGTTTGATGTTTCCTGTTACTTTCTTAGGCATGGCTGACTCCAGTCAAAAATGTAAATTCACCCGGGCACGAGAGGGAAGCATCGCTTGGGCGTGAAGGAATATTGTACCCTATGTAGCGCTCCAGCTTCAGCAGGAACGAGATGGAGACGAAAAGGTCACCCGCGATCTTCGAGAAGTTGGGATGACCTGAAAGCGACGAATGGACTTCTGCCGCATTCCTTGGATTCTGGCTACCATGTTTGCCCCAAACCTCTGAACTGGCTTTGCTTTAGAGCCAACACCAAGACTAACGATCATCAGTAGAACCATCGTTGGAACCATGCAACCGATCCCACATCCCACAAGCTCAACAAGGCAACCCAGCCCTTCGCCGCATCCGCTTAGCCCTGATCCGGGTTCTCGCCATTCTTCTTTGCCGTCTTTCCTTTTAGCCATGATTGATCTTCATTACTATGATTAATACTCTTGGGTTTCACGCATTTGGCGTTCATCGAATTTGTGCCCTTGGTCCGGCAAATTGCCTGGAATTCACTCAATGGCTTTATACTGCCTAGTGCTGGGTAGTAGCAAGGAAACATCCGCGAGCTAAAAGAGACTCTGCCCGGCTACCTCGCTAATCCGATTGTAACGAAGCTTGGAACATGGCAAAACCAAATTGGCGAGGCTACAAGGAGTGTTATAAAAAACCTAGAACCCTGTTTCTTCCAGACAACACCCTCTGACCTGTACGCCATAGCGAAGAATGAGCGACGGAGGAAGGTTCGCTTCAATCCCGGTCTAGAATCCACGGTCGCTTCTTCGGTCATCGAATCCAAATGGATATATTAGCAACCCTGTTTCTGAGTGCCAATTAAAAGGACAATGCGCCCGGTCTGAGGTTCCCGGAGCCTTGATAGAAATTCCCTTATTGCACTTATTTACTTGGTTCAAAGAATTTTGGCTTTGTGGCTATCGCCTTCTGGAACTCTGGTTCTGTCAGAACTTTGCAGTGAGTATCACCATAAGCGACAATATGCTTGCCTTGGTCCAACTCCGATGAATAGAGCATCCAAAGGGAATCAATATATTCAATCGAGATATACGACAGGCCCGACAGATCAATATTCCATGTGTAGGTTTTGGCGGCAGTCTTAAGTTCATCTTGGAGTAAATACTTCTCATACTTGGACGCTGCTTCCACGCTCGTTTTATAGGGCGGAAAAGTATCGTCAAAGTCGGCAAGATAGAAGGCAGTGCCGACCGCCACTTGCTTTGCAATGGAAAGTCGTTGAGCTTGCTTCGCGATCGGCTTCGCCGAGAGAAAAACAGGATAGAGAATCGCGAACATCACCCCAGCAAACACGAGGAGGCTAATAAGCAATTCTAGATGACCTGCACCAAACAACCCTGGAGTATCTAACCTCGTCGGGCCACCACATTTGGAGCATATTTTTGGCTTGCCGTCAAGTGAAGTTCCACAGTTGGAGCAATTGTGCATTTTGCCTATTACTTACTTTGGTTGAAGATTGGCTTCATGGCCGTCCTGGAGGAAACTTCTTTACGAAGCACTTTGACCGCCCTATAGTCTGCAAATCCAATACCGATCCAGTTTAATTCAACCGGCTCATGAGTGGTGAACATCCAAACTTCATCAGGATTTTTGATTGTCGACTGATTCACCGCGGAGATATCCTTGTTCCATGTAGCAGCAGAACCCTTCATTGCCGCCGTAGCCTTACCCTTACTTGCTACGCTTGTGTGCCCAACGGAATCTAAATAAGGTTCGAGGCGTTTAACAATCGCTGGACCATTGTCAAATGGAGGAAAGCGATCGTCATTGTCCGAAGTGTAAAGCTGGACCGATATGGAAACCCTCTTTGCCAATGAGAGCGTTGCCCGGTCTTTGGCAACTTGCCTAGCCTGGGCAAAAGCCGGCACCATAACCGCCGCGCCAACGATTCCACAAACCACGCACATCCCCGCGCACCCGACCACCACCCAAATCCAAACCGACTTCGATTTCTGTTTTGGTGGAGCGCCTCCCTCGGGGCTGCCCATTTGATACGGTGGAATTTGGCTCATATTGCTAACTTAAAGCATAGAGCATTTCACAAAAGAAAGTAACACTGAAAAATCCCTAACCGGCCGGACCGGGTGGGTCGAGGCTAGGTTCAAGCGTCGCTTTTTCACCAATAAACCCTACGAGTAAAGCAAACATGATGATCGTTGCTCCGATCACTGTGTTCTGAGAAGGAGCCGTGTGATAAACCAACCAATTGAGTAATGCGGCAATTGGCGGCTGGATCGCGATAACAACCCCAATCAACGTCAACGGCGAAGACTCAACGATTCGATACCAAATCGTGAATGTAATGATCCCCGAAATGATGATGAGATAGAACATGGGCAAGTACGCTTGCACGCTGAATGCGGGCACCATCAAGGGCAAAGAGGAACCCAAAAACAATGCCGCTAACCAAAAGGCACTGGCACCGCCCCACATCTGCCCAACCAGGACCGAAACCCCCGAAGTCCTTCGAGAAATTCTCGCCGCCATCACACCCATAATGCACTCAGTAATGACCCCGGTACCAAAGATCAAATTGCCTTTCGTATGACCGAGCATGTCGGGAAACTTAAAACCAACCGCAACTATATAGGCGCCAACAAACGACAGCAAGATAGCGATCCATCGCTTAGGTGTCAGGTGTTCTCCTTTTAAGAAAAAGAAGGCAATAATTGACGTCCAAAGGGGACTCGTCGACAGAATCACCGTTCCTTCAACCTCGCTCGTCAAACCAATCGAGGCATAAAACATCAAGTGCGACGGACCAAAGAATAGCAATCCAATGACAAAGCACTTTGCCCAGTCAGCAATCGCCATCGACTGGTAATTACTAAACTTTCGAAATGCAGGACTGGTTAATAGTAAAGTCAGGAGCAAAGAGAGCGAAAGCCAGCGAATGCAGCCAATGCCAAGGGCAGAGAAGCCGTTGCCTTTCGCAAACCCAATCATTAAATTGACGGGCGCCCAAAGCACATTTAGGACGACAACCGTACCAAATATCTTTCGCGTATCGTTCAATTTTCGGGAGGAACGACTTTGGTGACGATGTTCTTCTCGCCTTCTCTTCGAAAGTAAATGGATGCTGGCCGATCCGTTGGCCAGTCGTCAATGGTGAGCAGTTCAACCAGTTTCTGGGGAAAAGTGAACGTAACAAAGCTCGGATGCTTCGCCATGATAACCCTTCCAGTGTCGTATTGTTTTGCGACGAGAATTCCGTAAAAAGTGCCGGTTAAGTGAATCCAATTACGCTTGCAAACTTCGTAACGTTCTTCCGCATGGTTTGGCTTGTCTTCCAAAGCTCGAATGGTTCGTACCGGCGTCGCAATGCGCATGGCTCGCTGTAACGATGGATAGGGGTTTCGAATCCCAACGGGCGAATACATCTCAAAATGCATGTGCGGCCCAGTCGCGTCTCCCGAGTTGCCAACGTATCCAATGAGCTGCCCCGCCTCGACCTTATCGCCAAACCGCAAATTAGGCGCAAACATAAAATCAAAGTTATTCTTGCCGTCATTCGTGCCTGGGGTGTCATCATTCAAATGAGTTCCCAGGCACTTCCAGCCGTAGTCACCGTAGATCCAAAACGTATGAACCTTATTGCCAAAGACCCCGCGGAAAGGCGCGACAATCGGCGTCATTTTTGAGGCACGCATATCGATTCCGGTATGCCGAAAGCCACTTCTCTGCGTGTTAAAGCCGTCGGTGTATCCACTTCCGCCAATGAGCGGAAAGATTATTGGCATTTTGACCCGCGCAGTAGGTAGCGATCGGTTTGAAAATGGAGCTACCGGCGGCGGATATTTCCCGTAGGCTGCCCACACTTGCCCAGCCGCCAACAATAACACAGAAATCATAGTCTTGCCCCTTAGTCTTTGACTCTGAGTCCTCATAAGGCTACCTCAAAGCCTTAGTTTTGGCGGACACAAAGTCTTAGACGTATAGCTTTTAAAGCGGCGAAAGCGAGGGGAGCGGTAGAAGGGGAAGAAGACGAAGGAGCTTCTTTCGCTCAGCGAAGCTGGGTATCTTTATTCCACCCAATGCGACTCGAAGAACTCATTTCGGAAAACGATATTAAGCTCAAAACTCGTGAGCTCGCAGAGCGGATCAGCAGCAGCATTCCCGATTCTGGTCAACCGATCATTCTCCTCGGAATTCTCAAGGGCTCAGTCCACTTCCTCAGCGACCTTTCCCGAACCCTTTGGGAGCTCGGACGCGAATGCCAACTTGAATTCATGCAAGTCAGCAGTTGGCACGGAGCCACCAGCAGTTCCGGCGTCGTCCAAATCAAAAAAGACATCGATAGCAGCATCGAGAACCGTGATGTCGTCATCGTAGAAGATATCCTCGACACCGGACGCACCCTTTCGCACCTGAGAGACCTCCTCGGCACTCGCCACCCAAAGTCCCTCCAAATTTGCACTTTGCTCTCAAAACCTGATGCGAGGATCGTAAATGTGGAATGTGAATATATAGGATTCCAAATTCCTAACAAATTTGTGGTAGGATACGGTTTAGACTTCGACGAGCGGTATCGCAATCTGCAGTACATAGCCGTT
>JANPAV010000160.1:0-2647 GCA_031430115.1 Armatimonadota bacterium
TGGGGCGACCAACACAATGACGGTTTATATCATAAGTGGGGCTATACCGCTCATCGCCTTTGCTATTTGCTGCAGCATGTTGGATTTGCGAAAGTAGACGTGAACTATGGCTTCTCGCACGGCGTCCAAGTCCTCTGCGCAACCGCGTACAAGTAAGTTTCTTTAACCCCGAAGGGGTGTCTCAAGTTAGCCTACGGGCGAAGCCCTAGGTTAGCTTTTCAAAGGGCTGAAGGTCCGTTTCAATTGATCCTTAGGAGAGTGTTTCATTACCGAATGAATGCAACACTCTTCTACTTAAACACCGACCGACCTTCAACCGGTCCCTCGTTTGTGACCCGAAAACCCGCTCGCTTCATTCCGCGCTTGATAGCAGGATGGTTCATGAATGTCCTATTTGGCCAACCGTCTCGAGCGTTCTCGATCCCCAGCATCATCTGACCCTGGTCAATGCCAATCATGTCCTTCGAGTGCCAGTCTTTGGTTGGGCTTAAACCACTGCTAAAGCCGTATCTTCCGTACGAAGAACGGTACTTTGTATAGAACGCATTTGCCGACGCCATTGACTCCTTCGGTGTGAACATCATCGATGCTAGCGCACTCGGCGGGGCAAGTGTTCCATTATCAAAGTTGTCGCCTAGGTAGCCAGGCGGAAAACCTTGAGCGCCATATCCTTCCGGAACATCACACGCACTCAAACCCCAAATCGTTGACGAATAACCCTTAAACTTCTTCGGATTAGCGGTGCAGTATTGAATCTGCAATTGCGTCATGAGCCGAGAGTTTGCCCAGTAGTCAACGCCCAGTGAGTCCCGTTTACCCTTAAAGTCAAAGAATATCTGAGACATCTGATGCATAAACAGCGGTCCGCCTGTAAGACCGGCTTTGCCAAACGCCGTGACTTTCTTGCGTTCAAAAGCAGTCCAGGTTGCAGGAGGAGTCGACGAATCAACTCCAAGTCCGAGCAGGTAAATCATGGCGTTCTCTGAGTACTCGCTCCACTCGGCATCCAGAAACTTGTCGCGGAATCCCATCGTATAGGTGAGCTTGCTCGGCTTGGATCCGCCGTTGGTTCGCATGTATTTCCAATCGATTTCACCAAGAATCTTATTCGTCATCCTGGTCAACACGGGGTCCTTCAGTGCTTGTTCGCACAAAATTAAGCCGCACCAGAAAATGGCTGAATCAATCGTAGAGACTTCACTATTCCACTCGATTTTGCCGGTCTCCCAGTTCAGCCAATGGTAGTACCAGCCGTGGGACTTCGGCGCAGTGTCAATCATGTGTTGAACCGTGTTGCGGGCTTTCTTGACCGCGACATCGCGTGTCATCCAACCGCGATGCTCCCCAACCGCGTATGCCGATAGGGCAAACCCGATCGCAGCGACACTGGCGACCACGTGACCAGGATCATCTTGCTCAGTGAAATTCGACGATCGATCCTTGGTGAATCCGGTCACCGGGTGAGACCGTTCAACAAAGAAGTTAAAGGCTCGGTGGGATGCATCGTTGAGTAGGCTCCAGCCGCTCAGGTCAGGCTTTGGACTCGAAAGCAGTGAAAAGGCAATAAAGGAAGAAATCATGGGAATAAAGTGGGAGCGTTTCCGCTCCCATCTCAATCAGTACCGCTTTAGAAGCCGGCAGGTTTGGTTTGACAATACGTGTCTAGCCATTCAAGGGTCGCACCGGGAATATACGCATCAGGTGTTGCTAACTTGTCTCTTTGGTAGCCCCACAAGTTGACTTCATTTGCCTTTCCACAGATTGATCCAACCGTTTGCAGTTTCGCATGGGAATCGTGGAATGTTACGACCATAGCTTTGTCGTCTCGTTTTCCACCACCCCAAGACCAGCCGCCACCGATGCCACCTGGATAAGGGGTTTCACTTTCGTTGAATTGCCAATCTAAGTAAGGACCAGCGTCGGCCCAAGGTCTCTTGTGCTCCACGATCTGCATGATTTGAGCTGTGTTTTCAAGTGCAGTTGGGGTTAGTCCCAAATCATCCCACTTGTGAAGCAAGTAGAACAAATTTGTGAGTGCATAGCCTCTAGCATAACGTTCTGACTCCGGAGCAATCTTGAATCCAAATAACGTTGCGTAGGCTGGGTCAGACTGGGCATCAAGATAACGAGCTGCGTTGTTTAATGGGTCCTTAAAGATATCACGATTCTTGACGTACGGAGCAGTCAGCATCTTCCAATTTTTTTCGGTTCGAATTGGTAACGTTGCGTCGCTGTAACTGCGAGGTACCTGAGTGTCGTCAAAATCTGCAAGATAGATTTGTAAACTAGTGCCGAGCTGTTTCAGGTTTGAAATGGCTACGGACTGTTTGGCGGCTTTCTTTGCTTGAGCAAAGACAGGGAATAGGATGGCCGCCAAGATCGCAATAATTGCGATAACGACGAGTAGTTCAATGAGCGTAAATGCTTTAGATGATTGTTTCATGGGATCCTCTTCAGTGAAGATTGATTAGTTTCTAGTTGTTTTGCTGATTCTCGAATATCGAGCGTCATGGGGAAAATGTTTTGGGATTCGGCTGGCAATTGCCTTGTTGCCGAGATCAAGGTTCTGGCTGCGGAACGAGCGATTTCAAAAATGGGCTGTCTCATGCTTGTCAGTCTCGGAGAGATGCGGTTACACTCTTCTGAA
>JANPAV010000161.1:0-1802 GCA_031430115.1 Armatimonadota bacterium
GCACGAGCTAAGAACGAAGAAGCCAACTAAATTCCTGCCAAAAAATAACCCGTTCTGGCAAGTTGCAGAATTCGCTCGCCTCTATGCTGAGTCAGATCCACAGCTGGTACGCGTCCCGGAGGAAGTCGCCGCCGCAAAGAAAATGTCCACCACTTTCAAGGATCAACTCAAGCAGTTAAGGTTGCCATGGTTTTGGCTGGGATGGATTCGCGACCCTAGCCTAACCAAGAGTTCCCAGTCTAAGGAAACTGTGCGGGCCGAATATTTCACTCGATTCCTAGAAGAAGACGGCCCTTATATGGGGCACGAAGCATTTATGCTTTCCCGTAAACTCGCCGAGCAGATAAGGAATCCGAATTACAAAGGCATTCCATTTGAGATTCAATACTCTTTCTTCCTCACCAACACGCCACTTATTGACCGCGAGCCAAAGGACCCAAAGGCAAAATTGCTTTTCCGTCAACTGACCGCCAACTCATTCAAAATGAGCCTCTTCTTGCTCGAAAGTGACCTAAAGAAAAACAACAAAGCCATCCGCAAAGTCCCTCAGGCCAGTCAAATGAAGTTCATTCGGCAATACCTTTCGGATATTAAGATGCCTCAAAATGAACTCATCGACCGAGTTCAAAAACGCCTCTTTGAAGCATCGGGAACCTAATCCCTGAGAGCAAGTTCCTTAAGGAGGGAATGGATATGAGGAGTTCAGGCCCAACATCCGTGACTACAAATTTTTACGCAAGACGACCAGATTCTGGTTCATTCCCAACAAAATCACACCGAACCACATTGCCCTTTTGTTAAATTAGACATATACTGCCAACTATGCCCCTCACCCGTCGAGAACTTTTGGCTGGCGCAGTTGCCGTAGCCTCATTCAGAGACAATGCTCTCGACTTCGTTGCCAATACGGTCTCCAAATATGGAAGTATGGATGACGCCCAAGATGAAGATTTTTGGATGCAAATTCAACAGGCATTTACCCTCGACCGCAACACGGTCAATTTCAATAACGGAGGATGCTCGCCATCTCCCCGTATTGTCCAGGATGCCCTGCGCCGACAGATCGAATTTGCAAATCAAGCGCCAAGCAACTATATGTGGCGAATCCTTGAACCCGAAGTTGAATCCGTCAGGGCGGGATTGGCCCGGGTATTTAAGTGCGATACCGAAGAAGTTGCCATCACCCGAAATGCCAGCGAGTCACTAGAGATCCTTATCCTTGGAATGGATTTAAGTCCAGGTGACGAAATCATAACATCAATTTTGGACTATCCTCGCATGATTACAACCATCAAGCAACGAGAGAGAAGAGATGGGATCAAATTGGTGCAAGTGAACGTACCCGCCCCAGCAACGAGCCACAAAGAACTCGTGGCGGCATTTGCAAATGCAATCACATCCAAGACCAAAATGATCGTCGCATCCCAGGTCTCATTCATGAACGGACAAATCTTTCCAATCAAAGAAATTGTTGAGCTAGGGCGAAAACACAACATCCCCGTAATTGTCGACGGTGCCCATGCATTTGTCCAATATGGATTCGATCATCGAGATCTCAACTGTGATTACTACGGAACCTCACTACACAAGTGGATGATGGCTCCCGTTGGTACGGGCATGCTCTATGTCCGAAAGAGCAAGATTGAAGGCGTCTGGCCAATGATGGCAGCGGAAAACACCCAGAACGATAACATCCGTAAATTTGAAGAAATCGGTACTCACCCAGCGGCAAATCATAACGCGATTGGAGAAGCTCTAACATTCCACGAAACCATCGGAATGAAGCGCAAAGAAGCCAGGCT
>JANPAV010000162.1:0-41290 GCA_031430115.1 Armatimonadota bacterium
AGTTACGAGAGCAAAGAAAAGCTCAGTCGCATCCGACCAACAACCATTGGTCAAGCGTCGCGCATTCCCGGGGTGCGACCTACCGACATCGCAATGGTAATCGGATATTTGAAAGGGAAGTTAGGAAAGGAGAAAATTGAAGTTTCTTAAGTCACTTTTCGGGCTATTTTTTGCCCTCTACATTCCCCTGATGCTGTTCGTCGGTATCGTTATGAAGCCGAGAGACCCAAAGATGACCGCCTTCCAGGCTGCTCTCGGTGCGGCAATACCGTTCGCCATTCTCATTCTCGCAATTTCGCTTGGCTATGCGACTCTGACGACGGTTATGGACAAAATGAAGGAGAAGGAACAGCCCAAAAAGTAAGTCACAGCATTAGCTGCATGAAAATTGTGTCGCACCAAGTGTCGAACTTAAATCCAACATCCTTAAATCGAGCAACATGAACAAATCCCAAATCTTCATGAAGACGAATACTTGCTTCTTGTGAGGCTTCAGCACCGGCAACAATGGTATGAAATCCGCAATTCTTTGCCCTTTCAATCAAATCGATCATAAGCAGCTTGCCCAGACCACGACGATGAAAATCCTTGTGGATATATACTGAACTCTCCACTGTGCTGTCGTAAGCCGGCCGGGGGCGATGGTTAGAAAGGGAAGCCCAACCAATAACTCTCCCATGCGATTCGGCAACGGTTGCGAGATATTTTCCACTGTGTTGTTTGATCCATTCCATCCTCTCTTCGTCGGTCACCGGCTCCAAATGAAAGGTGCACAAGCTCGTTAAAACATAGTGGTTATAGATGCTGTTGATAGCATCGGCGTCTTCAATTGTTGCGAGACGAATGGAAACTGGTGACATAGAATATTATTAACGATTAGGTCAACGGACTCTTCATACAATCTTAAAGCAACATTTTCTCGTTTCAGTCGTCAAAGAGAGTATGGGTAGCGCAAACAACTGCGATTATCGATGTCCCAAATGTGGGATGCCAACTCGACCGGAGAGGTCGCACATGAGGTGCGAGTTCTGCGGAATTATCGAGGCTTGCTGTGAAGGAGGACCGACCGACATTCCCGGAATTGATTTCAGCGAAGGCGTCGCCTTTATGGCGACAAAACCCTTAAATCGAACTTTTGTCAACATAAGCCCAAGCTTATAACCGGAAAAATATTGCGCCGAAAACCAAAGAAGCCCAAGTCGTTGACTTGGGCTTCTTTGGTTTTATGGTGAGCTTATTTTTCGTCGTCTTTCTTGACGAATGGCTTGCCACCCATTTCCTTGAGCTTAGCCTTTTGACCGTCAGTGAGAATCTTGGCAATTTCAGTGTTGAGGATTTCGGTGTTCTTCTTCATCTTTGCCTGAAGTTCTTCCATCGTAATTTCTTGGTTTCTCATTTGGGTTCCAAGTCCTCTTTGCGCGTCACCCTGAGCCTTTTGAAGTGCTTTGAGCTTTGCATCTTGGTCTTCAGTAATTGCGAGAGCCTTTGCAATGTCTTTTTGGAAAACGGCAGAGTACTTGCTTTCTTGGATGACGATTTCTCCGAGCCTCTTTGATTGGGCGGGAGTTAAGACTGTATCGATTTCCTTTTTCAAATCGGCTTGCATCTTTTCCATCAAAGGTCCCATTTTCTTTCGACCTTCGTCTGTTCTCATGTCTTCAAAAGACATGCCAGCGTCGGACATGTACTTTTGCATTTTTGGAAACATTTGTTGTGGGTCCGTAAGCGCTGTGATCTTGTCCTTTTGGTCATCAGTTAAGGCTAGTTCGGCTTGCACGTCTTCACGAGCCAAAAGCATGGCCGCAGAAGCAGCACCACCGCCACCTTGCATCATTCCAAATCCGCCACGTTGGGCTTGAGACATTACGGCAATCGCCAGTACTGCTATTCCAATTAATAATTTCTTCATCTTAATTTCCTCCGTTCTTCTTATCTTTAACTTCTACTTTTGTAATTTCAGGTGGAATTACGTTGCCAAGCTGGTCTCGAGTTTCCTTTGAAAGGACCTTTGTTTCGTCGATTCGCATTTTCCGTGCTTCATCCTCATCCTTCACAACTCGTGGTCTCAACAGGATCATCAGCTCGGTCTTATTCTTGTTCTTTGACGTGCTCTTGAAAAGGTTTCCGAGAATTGGAATATCTCCAAGGATTGGGACTTTATTGGTGCTTGCCGAAACAGTTGAACGAATGATTCCACCCAAAATTATGGTTTCTCCACTCTTGACATTAACAATCGTACTTGCCTCTCGCTTGTTCACGATTGGAGCGTTGAACGATGTGTATCCCTGTAAATCATTCGCCGTTTGCGAGATGTCCATCGTCACATACCCATTAGCGGTAATTCGAGGTGTTACCGTAAGAACAATTCCCACATCTACAGAATCGTAGCTGTAGGTTAGGGCGCCGTTCGTGTCTGTTCGGCTACTCGTAATGTACGGGATGCTCTGGCTAATATTGATTTCACCTTGGACGTTGTTTGAGGTAAAGATTCTCGGCGTAGACAAAATGCTGAATTTTGTATCAGTTTGAATTGCATTCATAAATGCAGTCAAGTTCTTTCCACCGATTGTGTATTTGAATCCTTGAAGAGCTGGCGTGGCACCAGCTAGACCGAACCCTGTTCCTGCATTTCCGTTCTGACCTGAGACTCCGAGAGCACCCTTGTCAAGGTAATTCCATTCAATTCCTAGTTTTTCGCTATTATCAAGGTTCGCCTCTACAATAATCGTTTCGATCATGACTTGTTCAGGAATCTTGTCGAGTTGGCTCAGTATGCTCTTCACTAGATCAGCGTAATCTGGATTTGCAACAACAATAATCGAGTTTGTGTTAGGATCAGCAATCACAGTAACTTGTCCGGTCAAGTCTCGAACTGGAGTTAGCTGTCCGTTTGCATCTCGTCCAACCTGAGTAGTATTATTCTGCGCTCCTTGCCCGCCAAGTCGTTGCTGTCCGCCACCACCAAATTGACCGAATCCTCCGCCTTGGGCGTAGATATTGGTCATTAAGTCGCCATCAGTCGCATTTTGATCTTGCATTTGCAAGTATAAGTTTTTTGGATCATTCAGATCCTCTTGAAGTGCACCGAGTCTTTGTCCACCACCACCCGTGTTTCGAACTTGCTGACGTTGCTGATTTTGGTTAGTGTTTCCTCTACCAGTATTCGTGTTTCCGACCCCTTGTCGATTTCCGAAAGCTGATTTGAGCAAGGTCGCGACATCATCCGCCTTCGCGTTGTTTAACGGGAATACAAATGTCGTATTTGCAAATGTAATCGGCTTATCAAGATCCTTCATGACCGTGTCAACGATCACTTGGCTCTCATCGGTAGCGGTTACAACAAGCGAATTAGTTCGCGAATCTGCGGCAACTGTTCCGAATGATGCCTGAGTGGATCCAAATCGAAGTGCCTGATTGAATCGATCCTGAGGGTTTGATCCGGCATTGGTTGCGCCACCCTTTCCTCGAGGAGCATTGTTCGTCAAAACATTTTGGATGGTCGGTGCAACTTCTGCGGCTGTCGCATAAGTTAGTTTGTAAACCTTAGTGCGCTGTGGCTGATCGGTTTCCTTGTCGATCGTCTTGATGACTCTTTCGACTTCTTTTTGCTCTTTATCGGGTGCATTGACAATAACGGAGTTAGAATAATCGTCAGACGATGCTCTTACCGTTGCACCTTGGCTACTACCTCCTCCACCGAATGGACTACCGCCAAACGAGAACGATGTTCCTCCGCCTCTTTGACCTCCACGTCCACCGAATCCGCCAAAGCCACCTCTGCCAGTATTTCCACCGCCAAACATAGCAGCAAATGGATTTGTTGATTGACTACCGGCACTCGCAAAGGCTTCATTGACCACTCGGGCTACCGATGTTGCGTTTGCGAACTTAATCGGATAAATCTTAAGAACTGAGGGCTGCTGCATTCCTCCCATTAGGGCTGAGAGATCCATACCCTGAGGCATTCCACCGCCACTACCAAATCCACCACGTCCACCTCGATCATTAACCTTTTGAATGACGAAAAGTTCTCCATCCTTCTTCAACTCGTAACCTTTGAGTACCAACGTTTTTTCAAGAATTTGAAATGCTGTCTTAAGCGGAACAGCTGTCGCGCTAGTCAATGAAATTGGACCTACTAGTGCCGGATCTTTGACGATCGTGAATCCGCTGGTCTTTTGGAACATGGATATGACGAGGTCAATATTCGCATTTCGGAAATCAAGTTTGATTTTCGTCTTAGGGTTGAATTTGGTACTGCCCCAGGAGCTATCTCCACTAGAGCTTCCTGCCGATTCGCCGCCCAAAAACGGATTGCCTTGAGCAACCGAAATGGTCGGGAGCAAGAACCCGAAGGTTAAAGCTAATGCACTAATTGAAACGATTTTCATTGATTTCTCTTTATCTTACGATTTTTTCCGCTGTAATTTGAGTTGTTGGTGAATTGTTGGCCATCAATAGATGACTCTAAGTTGTCAGATGCACCGATTGGTCCTACCATGGCGTCGGTATTGAACTGGTCTGCTTGTTGTCCCCTCAGCCTCCGTGGATTACCGCCAGGCTGATTCAGTTGAGGATTTGCTCCGTTTGGCAAGTTGCCTTGAATGGCTGCCGGAGGCAAAGGCTGCAAGTTTGTCGATGGTGCAGCCATTGAGATTGATTTGTCATCGAAATACACGGTTTTCCTAGCACCATTTGGTCCTTCGACTTCAATCGAATCTTCTTTTACGGCAATTAGTCTAAGGCTTTTCCAGCTCTGTCCCGGTCTAAGGAAAACTCCATCGCCGGTCGAAGCGTTCTCGAGCAGGGCATTTGGGGTCCCATCAACTACCATATTCCCGGTGTATATCCAGGTTCCTTCGCCTCCGGTAAAGCCTAATGGAATCTCATTTTTTGAAACTACCGCGCCATCTCCTTTAGTAACGAGTGGAACGAAACCATTCTTGATGGATGCACCAATTGATTCGAATTTCGCTGTGTTATCTGCTTCTGTATAAAGGGATTCCTTAACTTTTTTGGCGTTTGAAGTTCCTGCCAACGGATTGATTCGTTTCACTGGGGCAGACTGGGAAGACGATCCTGATGGAAAGGCGACTAAGACTATGATAACAAGGCCAACTCCCATAAATAGGAGCTTCTTTAACTGAGATGATTGTTGCTTTGGATTTGGTTTTGCCATGATAAATTAAGGAGTCACTGACGTAGGGGGGGTGGTGCCAGTGCTGTCGGGAGGACCTGAAATTGTTGTGGAAATTAAGGACTTTGCTTTTGTCTTAACGGGCTTCATTAGAAAAGCGAGCATATTAATGTTCGCGCTTACCTTGTCGGTTTCACCTTCCTGAGAAGCGAACTGAACTTGCTGAACGGCAAGTTTTGAATTCGATTTCTCCAATGTATCAAGCATTGCCGCAACGTCGGCAAACGATCCGTCAACGGTGAATTGAAACGGCAGTTGGATCATCGAACTGTTTTCAACACTTTTTAGTGGTCTAAAACTGATCAAGTTAAGATTTTTTTCCTTTGCTCTTTTGCTAATGATGGTTAGTGCCGAAGGTGTAACCATGTCTTCTGGTTCAGTCCATTGGTACTTGTTGATTGCTTCCTCATACATGAAGTTATCCGACTTGGCTTGGAGAGACCGCATCTTTAGACTCTCTTCCTTGACCTTTGCATCTTTGGCAAATGTCGTGGCGTCCACTGCTTTCGTAAAGAAAAGAGAAACGACTACGGCTGCAGCAATCAACACTAATCCAAGAACGGCAAGCACGCTTGGAGTTTGATCTTTGGGATCTTTAAAGTTGATCATTTCTTCTTCCTGCCTGCATCGAATAACGGCAAGTTTCCAACTGGAAAAGCGTTAATACTGAACTGTACGGTTTGAACCCCATCAATATCTCCGCTATTTGCATATGAAAGTCGAACGTCTCGAAATCGTTTTTGTTTACTTAATCCCATGACATATGCAGAAACAAGCTCTGGACTTTTTGAAGTGCCACGTATTTGCAAAGGTTTTCCACGTTCGAATGTAACCCCGGTGAGCCATGTATCAACAGGAAGCAATGATGAAACAACCTTAACGATGTCACTTGAACTTTGGGCTGGCTCAAATGAACGAAGGAGTAAGTCAGCCGCAGGCTTGATTTTGGCTGCCTTTGATTCATCACTGACCGCAAGGGTCATCGTGTCCTTGGTTCTTTTTTGAAACTTAACTTCTTCTTTGGCTAAAGCAGCATTTCGACCCAGATAATCGTCCCCGATGAGAGCTGCGACGGCAAGACCCACAAGAAAAAGCAAATAGCATTTGCGATGTCGGTCCTTACGAATCTTCTCGTCGCGAGTTATTCGATATTCTTCGGGTTCAAGATCTAGAGAAAGACCTGATTTCGCATATGAGTTTATGAAAGGAGCGGAGAGTTTTTGTTCTGTGCCGTCAAGGTTTACATTGAAAGCAAAAGTCTTTGATCCTTCGCCAGTCATCGCCTTCATTCGGGCAATCTCATTGTCTAACGTGTTTAGGTCAACAACTTTCGAGGATACTAAATCACCGTATCGGTAGACATCCAGGTTTACGAAGTCACCGAATCGCTCGGCGAAGATACCACTTGAAAGGGAATTTTGTTCCGCGGCTTTGAGGGTAAGCGCTTGGGCTGGAACGATTTGCTGAATGATAATTCCAATCTTAGAGCAAATCGCAATGATTTCATTGATGTCTGAAATTTTTGCGGCGAAGACGTTACAAACTCTGCCGTTATCATTCTTCTCCATGGTGGGAATATAGTCAAAAGCAAGTTCAGACGCTGGAATAGGGAAGACATCAACAAGCTTCATCTTGAGGGCGACAAGAACATCTGACTTTTGCGCATCGGGCAAAGCGATTGATCGTTGGAGTATCAGGCGCCGCGAAAGAAGCAAAATGGCGGTCTTGCCATTCACTCCCTCTATACCTTCAAGAGTCGCTCCTTCTTTAGTGTTTGATGAGTCGACAAAATGCACGCGCACCCATTCGCGATCCCATTCAATTAACAGTTGTGCGGCTTGAGGTTTCTGGCTCATTCATTCTCCAATAACGTGGTTACGTTTGATTCTTCTGCCCAAGTCCATCTCTCCGGCATATTCGAAAAATTTGATTGTTCGATCCGAACGACGGTTGGGATCGAGTTAGTAATGGTTACAATTGCTTCCAAAGCAACGGTTGACTGTCCGGCTTTTCCGACAACTCGAATTCGAAAGCTTTGGCTATTGACCGTCAGCGAATCAATAGCGGCGCCTAAGAAAGCACTGTCGCTCGATACCGTGAGGATCTCGCTTAAAAGCTTATAGCCATCGGTTGGTCGGCTATCAACAATTTGGTTGGCAATGTCTTCGGTTACTCCTGGCAACACACCAAGAACTTCAGCGGTTGCAGTGTTTATATTGATAAAGCCTTGAACTCGTACTGTCGGAGAAATCGTCATTCGGTCAAGCAGGCTTCGCAAGACCTGCTGATTACCGCTGATGCCGGGCAAGTTGAGGACTTGACTTAATCTCACAAACTGCCTGTTTGGCTGGGTATTTCGCGAGTTAATGATCGTCGTAGCGTTTTGAACCGGAATTTGGGCATTTTGAGCGAGTTGCTGAGCATTCAGGGTCGCCAAATTAATGTTCGTCTTTCCATTGCCGTCGGGGTTGAATGCTCCGCTAAAGCAATCCAAGCTGACTAAATCAAAAATTGGTGTTACCGGCTCATTATTGTTCGTTCGACCAGAATTAACCGTGTCGGTTTGAATATTGTATAGCACGTCTGGAGTCCAGCCTTTGATTTGAAGGACCTCGCTTACCGTTTGAATTCGACCCTCTCGGGTGTTGTATGGTTTCGAAAGGTCGTTGTAATAATCGTCTTTGGCGCCTTCTTGCCGGGGATTCTGGCCAGGCTCGCGCCAATCTAAGAAACTGTCGATCTGTTCTTGAGTCAATGGCAAATTGCTGAGTTGACCTTCAGTAATTGAGTTGAGATCAAGCCTTGAAGTATTGTCCTGGACTTGCAGCCTAAATGACTCGTTTCCAAGCACAAATGAGTCCGCGCCAGTTGAACCCAAAAGAGCCCAATCTCCATCAGTTGTGACCGGATCTTGTGGTGCTTCCGCAACTGTCTGCAAAGTTGTCAGCGCGTATTGAATCCCAGCCTCGGCGGCAAGCCTTGCTCGTCGTTGTTCACTTCGATTAATCGAAGTCTTGACGGCATCATTTTGATTCGCTGAGTAAATTGCTACACCTGCCACAACTCCTGCCAACGCCGCTAAAACAACTACCATTACAAGCCCTCGCTTTCGATTCATTGTTGAATCTCCTGCAATACTGGATTGTCTACAGTGGCATCGCTATGAATCAATCGAACAATGAAGAAGTGGTCGCTTTCGTCGTCGATTCGCCGATAAGTAATTCTGACCGCAGCAGGTAGGCGCGGTGGGTTAAGAGCCGTAGTGTCCCACGAGGTATCCCAACTCTCGCCGTTGTAAAACTCATAACTTATCGATACAATATCTGAGTCCAAAATTGATTCAAGACCGCCCTGCGCCGGATCTCCATCAGCCGGTGTTTGCTTTCTTAAAAATAGCGCCTGCTCCACTGGTGCGCTGCCTACGGGAGTCAAGCTTAACGAGAACTCTGTTAACCCGCCTTCTGGCCCGTATTGCTGATTGAGGGTTTCAAAATCGTCAGTGGATTCGAGCACTTCAGATGGAATCCTTTGAGCGAGTCCACTAAAAACTAGCTGGCTTTCGTCAGTAGTTCCGTTCGGAACCTCGACAACATCCTGACCACCCAGAAAGTACGAATTTGGATCGGTTGCAACTGAAGATAGGTAAGCGTTTTGTAAAATGGAGCGAAGCCGATCTTCAAAAAGCGCGTTTCGGTTGTACACGCTTCGCGATGCTTTTACCTTGCTAGTGTGCCTTATTGCCGTAAATACAGCCGAGGTCGATGCCCCAATAAGGACCGCCATACAGACAGCCACTACCAAAACTTCTAGTAGGGTTATGCCCTGAGTTTTCTTCATTGGGTTCCTACCTGGATGCTTGGCGAGGTGAAGACTAATCCACTAGCCGAAGCGGAAGGATCGGTTGTCTTGTTATCTGAAGTTTCGACGACAACCCGAACGGTATCTAAGTTTTCCGTGCCGGATGCGGCAGCTTCTAACGTCCATTTATAGTTAGGTTCGCCGTAATCTTCAAATGACCCTTCCGTTTCTTGTGTGTCGACACTGCCAATCGCGATTACCTCATTCAGCTTTTGTACTGCAAGGAGATTCATTTTTTCCAATTCTCTCAGCCGAATCTCAGTTCTCGTCATTCCGCTGAGGGCGCTAAAACCCATGGTGATCCCGATTCCCAAGAGGGCAGTTGCGACAATAACTTCAACCAGGGTGAAGCCCCGTCGATTTCTATTGTTGGGTTTCGCGTTGCTCAATATTGCCTGCCTCCCATTCCTGATTTTGTTCGTCCGAAAGTGCTCCACGTTTGACTTCGATATTGCCGTTTTGCTTCACTATTAAGGAAATGGGAGCGCCACTGGAATGAAATTCCACTGACTTAGATTCGGCTGTTCCATCGGCAAAGAACTTAATGCTGAGTTGAGAATCAGTTGTACCATCAGCCATCCTAACTTCAAACACTGTCCAACCCGAACCCATTGTCGTATTGTCTGTCGAGATCAGACTATTGACTTCGTTTGCTGATTGGTCAGCATTAAACTCTTCAACTTTTAGGCTCTCGGTAGTGTCGTCGAACGTAAGTTCATAGGTTTTTCCGGTTTGGATCGCCTGACTCCTAGCTTTGTTTGCCGCAGATTCAATTTCTTGGATTCCACGCTGGAAGGTGATACCATCCCGCGAATTTTGAAGACGTCCAACGACGATACTGGCCATGACAGCAATAATAACTGTTACAGCAAGCATCTCAATCAGAGTAAATCCCCTTCGGCGTCCAACAAAGTCTAACAACATGGTGAAGTCTTTACAGATCTGAACTTAAAATATCGTCGCCGGTGTCGGCAGCTTTGTCTTTTCCGTAACTTGAAAGCAAGAAGCTGTCGTCACCTGTTATGCCAGGACTTACGTACACCATTTCTTGTTCATATGCATCCAATGGAATCTTATCGAGATATGGGCCCTTCCATCCAGTTGCATCGGCAGGCGCTGAGATTAAAGCACCGAGCCCTTCTTCTGTCGTAGGAAATCGGTCTGTATCTAACCTAAACTGTTGCAATATCGAAGCAACCCTTCCGATTTGAGATTTTGTAGCCTTTATCTTCGCTTCGTCTTGTTGAGCCGCCAACTTTGGTACGACGAGCGCAGCAAGAACGGCAATGATCAAGACGACGACCATCAATTCAATGAGGGTAAAACCGCGTCTTGACCGGGATTTGTGGTGTGTTTTCATGTTGATCACTTGATTGTTGATGAGGAATTGAGAATTGGTAGAAGAACGCTGATGACGACGAACGCCACGAATCCTCCCATAACGATGATAATGATAGGCTCGACCAAGGCGGTTGCCCGTCTTAAGCCATTATCGACTTCAAAATCGAGAGAGTCCGAGACTCTTTTTAGCATGTGTGGCAAGTTACCGGTTTCTTCTCCGACTGCGACCATGTGAGTAAGTACAGGTGGAAAAGCCCCCGCATCTCGCAATGCCGCGGCAATTGGTTTGCCTTCTCTGACGTCCGATCGCACTTGTTCGGCACCCTTAGCGAAGACTCGATTTCCAGAAGCAATTCCAGAAAGACCAATCGCGTCGAGAATCGGGACGCCTCCGAAGACAAGGGTTCCAAGAACCCGAGAAAACCTTGAAACCGTGCCCTTGAGAGCAATCTTTCCAATCACCGGCAAACGAAGCAATATGCCATCTCGAGTGTATGCTCCGGAGGGTGTCGATACCCAAACTCGATAGGAGATTACGGCCGCAACAAATGCTCCAATGATGAGTAACCATTGGTTTTGCAAAAAATCTGACATTTGCAATAACAATTTTGTCGATCCCGGAAGACTGTCTCCTTGGGCAGCAAAGGTACTTGAGAGCTTAGGGATGACAAACGTCAAAATAAATACGACTACACCGATCGCCACAACGAGAAGGATTGCTGGATAGATAAGTGCGGAAATGACCTGACTCCGCCTGGCTACTTCGTTCTCTTGGAAATCTGCCAATCGCGAAGCTACTTCTCCGAACTGTCCCGACTGTTCGCCAGCTTTTAAGGTTGACGTAAAAACAGTAGGGAAGTATTTTGGATGCTTTGATAAGGCGTCACTAACGCTCGATCCACCGCGAACATCCTTGAGTACATCTTCGGCTATTTCAGTGAGCTGGAGATTTTCAGATTGCTCGGCAACAACCTGGAGCACCCGATCCAATGGGAGGCCAGCATCAGCTAGGTCAGCCATTCGGCGAGTAAACATGGCCAAATCAGCCTTGCTAGGCTTTCCGCCTGACTTCTTCTCGGAACCGCCTTTTGTAAATCCTTCTCGGGCAGCCCTTTCATCAATATCAATGAGATAATTGCCACCGGCAGTCAGTTGAGAAACTGCGCCCTCACGGGTCTTTGCATCAACAAATCCGGTTTTCCGTTGACCCGTTGGTTCAAGGATTGTATATGCGTATGTCGCCAATTAGAGTTCCTCCCTCTGGACGACGCGAAGAATCTCTTTTGGTGTAGTCTTACCGGCAAGAACGTTGAGTTTTCCGTCGCTTAGAAGAGTCTTGAGACCTTGATACTGAATAGCGTAATTCTTCAGTTCGTTCGATGACTTCCTTTCGACGATCATCTTCTTGAGTGGCTCATCAATTACGAGTAATTCGTAGAGACCTTGTCGGCCCTTGAACCCTGTATTGTTGCACTTCGGACAACCTTTTCCTTGCTTAAATTGTCCAGTTTTGAGATCTTCCGGAGTAATTCCCAGAGCTTCAATGAATTCGACGGATGGTGGATCAACCAATTCTGAGCAGAATGGGCAATTCCTTCGTACAAGCCGCTGAGCGATTACGCCAATCAGAGACGAGGAAACAAGGAATGGCTCAACACCCATATCAAGAAGCCTGGTTACGGCGCCGGGAGCATCATTGGTATGGAGAGTACTGAATACGAGGTGACCGGTGAGGGATGCGTGAATCGCAATATCGGCCGTTTCGTGGTCACGGATTTCACCAACCATGATCACGTCAGGGTCTTGTCGAACAATAGATCGAAGCCCCGAAGCAAAGGTAAGACCAATGTTTGCTCGAACCTGCATTTGGCTGATACCGGCAACTTGGTATTCGACTGGGTCTTCTACCGTGATGATGTTGGTTGCAGGTGACCAGATTTCTTGTAGCGATGCGTAAAGCGTGGTTGATTTTCCGGCACCGGTTGGACCCGTGGCGAGAATAATGCCATACGGTTGGGAAATAACTTTCCTAAACCGTTCCAAAACATCAGGGGCTACGCCGAGTTCTTCTAGCCCGAGCATGGCCGTACCCTTATCCAAAATTCGCATAACGGCACGTTCACCGAATACAGTTGGAAGGATTGAAACACGAACGTCAACTTGGCGACCTGCGATGGTTATTTTGATTCGGCCATCTTGCGGAAGTCGCCGCTCAGCAATGTTCATTTCGCCAAGAATTTTGAGACGAGAGATTAATGCAGCGTGCATGCGCTTTGGAGGACGCATCATTTCGTGCAACATGCCGTCAACTCGGAACCGAATTTTAACTTCCTTTTCGTATGCTTCAATGTGAATATCCGAGGCACCGTCACGGACTGCTTGGGCAAAGATCAAGTTGATCATTTGCACGACAGCGGTTTCGCCCGCCATCTTGGTTAAGTCGGCAAGGTCTGTATTTTCATCTAAATCGATTGCCCCAGATTCGCTATCTTGAGCGCCGGCAACTTGGCTTAAGATCTTCTCCAAGAAGACTTCTTCGATCTTATCTTTGAGCTGGGCTGGGTCGGCTAAAACAGGTTCAACTGGCTTTTGAAGAAGAACTTCAAGGTCTTGGACGGCTGGGAGTGCATCCAAGGACCCAATGGCAACGACAAGCCTATGGGTTTCGTTACTATAGGGGAGAACTTGATTTTTAATCGCGAATTCACCCGGTATGAGGTCGATTAGGGAATCTTCAATTTTGAGGCCTTCGAGATTGACAGTTGCGAATGGGGACACAATGCCGTTTCCGGTTTGACTCATGGTTTTTAGTGGTCCCTCATAATCATCAACTTCAACTCGTTATCAACAGTTTTGAATAACGCATGATTCAGACCAAAGTTCGGCAGAATTCTTGAATTTACTCTCAATTTTGGTGCAATCTGCGCAGAGTAAATCCGAATGATGTGGTTATCCAATATTCATACGGAGTCAATATCGTAAAATGATTCAGGAATATGAGGAAATCTCGTATTGTCTAGGTTAGAAATATCATGTTTGCAATCGCAATTGCCGGAATAATGTTGAATTTGGCTGCTGACCCGGTTGATGCCAACGAGGTCGCACTCTGGAATTCAACGTTGATCGATTTCACAAGACTCGGTTCGGCACCTCCGCCATACATGTCCCGAAACATGGCCGTCCTATCCATAGCCCAATTTGACGCACTGAATGCGATTTCCGGTCATTACAAGCCCTACCGGTATTCGCCAAAAGCGAAAAGCCCAAGCGCATCCGAACGAGCTGCGGCTCTGTCGGCCAGTGTCACGGTTTTGAAAGAAATAAGCGGTTCACGTCGGACAAGCTTTGCCTTGTATGTCAAACAGACTCTAAAGGATCTTGGAGAATCTCAGGAAGTAAAAGATGGTTTGAGAATTGGTGAAGAAAGTGCCAAAGCAATCCTAGAAGCCCGACGATTTGACGGCACTTATTTGTCAGACGGCATGAACCCGGTCAGCGATGCGGTTGGGCAATACCGTGAGTCAGCCCACGCAGATGTTAAACCCTCGACTCCTTACTGGGGAAAAGTTAAAACGTTTTGTTTGAGCAAATGCGACGAGTTTCGCCCTCCAAAAATCGACATCCACTCTAAGACATACATCGATGCGTTTACTGAGGTTAAAGATTTCGGAGGCAAAAACAGCACCAAACGATCTCCGGATGCTGGAGAAACCGCCAAATTTTGGGCATTTGGTGGAGGAACAATCACACCTCCTGGTGCTTGGAACCAGATTGCCACGAATGTTATTCTTTCAAAGAAACTGAGTCTCCTTGAGTCTTCTCGAACCTATGCATTGCTCAATATTGCCCTTGCCGACGCAAGTATCGCCGCGTGGGAGTGTAAGTACACGTACAACATGTGGCGACCATCATCCGCGATTGAAATGGCGGAAAATGACGGAATTCCAGAAACGGTGGGCGATAAGAACTGGCAACCACTCTTGAATACACCTAACCACCCTACGTATGTGAGTGGCCATAGTACGTTTAGTTCTGCCGGTGCGACCGTTCTGACAAAATTGTTCGGCGAAAATTTCGGTTTTACCTACAAGGGAGATCCACATTTTGTCGTTAAGCCAAGAACGTATAAGAACTTCTGGCAAGCTGCAGAAGAGGCAGGTCAGAGCCGGATTTACGGTGGGATTCATTTCCAATTTGATAATCAGGCGGGCTTAAAGCTTGGAAGGACGATTGCCCAAGAAGTCATGAAAATGGAATTGATGCCTTTAGCTCAAATCAATCCCTATCTTGGTAATTAAGAATTTCTTCAGAACATATCCGGGGTTAAATGGCCTGTCTGGTTGTACTTTTCGAGTACCCAAACATTCCAATCCCAAAGTAGTGTCGTGATGGAAGCATTGTTGAAGTTGAAGCTTCTGCTGGATTCAACTGGGGCCCCAATAAGGTGACATAACAGGCACTCTTGAGTCATTCCGTGGGTGAACACCGCAACATTTCCTTGATCTACAGGAATGAGCGAAGCAAACTTGGAAACACGGTCCAGCACATCATACGCACTTTCAACTCCCATCGGACGGACTTTGCATCGATCTTCACCTGTTCGCGCAATCTCTTCCTCGAAAGCTCTTCTCAATTCTGACATCGGAGCATTTTCAAGTTGACCTAAGGAACGCTCTCGAAGGAGAGTAGTTTTTTCTATTTGGAGGGACTTCAGTTCTCCAGTTGGAACCGCAGTTTCATAACTTCTCTTGAGGTCGCTAGAAAAAATGTGATGAAGGGGAATTGGTTCAAAGTAGTTTGAAACTGCTATGGCTTGAGCTTTTCCAATTTCATCAAGATCGGTATCAGACCAACCCTGAGTTACTTGCTCAAGGTTGTTGTTCGTTCGACCGTGGCGGATTAGATAAAGCCTCACTCTTCTATTTTGACTCAGTAGCTTTGGTGGAAATTAGCCCAAGTTTTGGATTGCCCGAACAGGATCGAGTTTTGATGCTCGCGAGGCCGGTAATAGTCCAAAGAATATTCCGGTCGCTACTCCTGATGTAATGGTGCCGAGAACGGTTAGAGCGGTGATGATCGGATGTACTGGACTGAACTTATCAATGAGCTTGCAAGCAATAGTGCTAAAGCCAAGTCCAATAAACACGCCAAACAGGCTGATCATGATGCTCTCGGCTAAAAATAATTTATAAATTGCAATCCGACTGGCTCCAGTTGCTTTTCTAATCCCAATTTCTGTTGTTCGTTCACCGACACTCAGAAGCATGACATTCATGATTCCGATGCCTCCTATGAATAGCGCAATGCAGGTGAGTCCGATGAGGAGCCACTGAAGGATATCGGTGAATTTGTAGACAACTTTCAGGAGATCTTTCTGAGTCAAGAGATCAAACTGATCTTCATCCAGTCTCGAACCTAATGTCTTTCTTAGTTGATCAAGCATCTGTTCGGGTTCTTTGTTTGAGTCGAGTTGAACAAGCAATCGATCGGTTTGGCTTGCTTTCTCCCTGGCATGAACCCCGGAGTAGGGAATATAGATGAGGTTTTGAAAGCTGCCAAATGACATAATGCTTGATTCTTGGGCTTGATCGTGAGTGACGCCGACAACTTCATAGAACCGACCATTAATCTTAATTTTCTTACCTACCGCATCGGTCTTTCCGAAAAGATCATCTTTAGCTACCGATCCGATGACGCAAACATCCTTCTGATCGTCGGAAGCTTGAATGAGCCGTCCGGCAGCAAGATCGAAGTGTTTGATGAGGAACCACTCAGGCGTCGTCGCTACTAAGAAGCTGGACGCTTGTTTGTCTTTGTAGTTGGCCCCGCCACCGACAAATGTCCAACATCCAACCCGCATGACGCCGGGAAGTTTGCGAATGGCAATAGCATCTTCTTCTTTCAGGTAGCTGGCTCCGCCAAGGTTCATGTTCGGAAAGCCATTGCCGATTTTGCTGGGGATGACAATGATGGTGTTGACACCCAAATCTTCCACTTGGTCCGTAAAATCCTTCTTGACGCCGATGGCAATGCTTGCAAGGAGCATTGTTGCAATTGTTGCAGCCATGACGCCGCTAGAGGTTAGAAGAGCCCGTTTCCAGTTTTCTCGGATATTTGAAACCGCTTCGATGAGTTCTGTAAGCATAAGGTCTACACGATCTGTTCGAGAACGTCATCAATCCACGGTTTGTGCCGGTTACGATGAACATTGAGCCAACATTCTCCGGTTGGAAGAATCGTGAACTCTAAAGTCCCAATTTTTTCTACGTTGTGTTTAATATGCAAGTGCACACAACCAGGATATGAACGAAGTGTTGTTCGCAAGGAAACATGACAATTAAGGTTTGCTGTTTCCAATTCAAAGTCTTCAATCGACCTTTTTTGAAGTGGAATACGCTCCATCTAGGGAACCATAACTAAGGATTCTTTGCTGGTGATCGGGCTCTTGCCGTGCTCAATCCAGTAGTCAAATTCTTCAGGGAACTGTCGAATAAATCCCTTTACGGGCCAAGCTGCTGCCTCGCCTAGAGCGCAGAATGATCGACCTTCAATTTGACTTGCAACTTCAACAAGAAGCTCTCGGTCACCTTTCTGGCCATTGCCGGAAACAATGCGATCAAGAATCTGGATCATCCACCTCGTGCCTTCTCGGCACGGAGTGCACTTTCCACAAGATTCATTGGCATAAAACTGGGCTGTTCGCCAACAAAGGATAACGATGTCCGTATGCTCATTAAAGAACATGCATCCCCCCGATCCAACCATAGAGTTGACTTCCTGAAACTCTTCATAGCCGATGATCGCTCGTTCGATTTCTTCTGGCTTGATGACTGGCATCGATGATCCACCAGGGATGCTTGCTTTCAGTTTTCCGCCTTTGATTCCGCCCGCTAATTCAAGTAGCTCCTTTAAGGGTGTCCCAAATTCAATCTCGTAGTTACCAGGCTTGTTTACATGCCCGCTAACCGAGAAAATCTTGGTGCCTCTACTATTCTTGGTTGAGGCACCGAGCTTCGAGTACGCCTCTCCGCCATCGGCAATTATTGGTACTGCACAGGCAAAGGTCTCAACGTTGTTGAGCAAAGTCGGGCTCTCCCAAGCACCACTTACGGTTGGAAGTGGAGCATGAGGGAATTTTAACCGCGGCATTCCTCTTTCTCCCATCAAACTGGACATCAGTGCCGATTCTTCTCCACATTCATAAGATCCGGCGCCTAAGTGAATGTGCAGGTCAAATGAGAAGTCGCTGCCAAGAATATTTTTGCCAAGCAGATTTTTTGCATAAGCTTCGTCAATGGCATTGCGGACTGCTTTTGCTGCGTCCAAGAATTCTGCTCGAATGTAAATGTAACCTACATCGCCTTGAACCGCATAAGCAGCAATGGTCATTCCTTCGATCAGAAGAAACGGGCATGTTTCCATCAATTGCTTGTCTTTGAATGTGCCTGGCTCACCTTCATCTGCGTTACAGATGACGTAATGAGTTGATTTCTTCTCCTTGGCAAGACCGTTCCACTTGATCCAAGTAGGGAAGCCGGCTCCTCCGCGTCCTCGAAGTCCAGAAGTTTTAATCTCGTCAATGACTGCTTGCTTTTCCAGCTTAAGAGCCTTCGTAAGGCCCTTGTAGCCGCCACTCGATTGATAGCCCTTTAGGGTTTTGTAGGTCGCATCGTGGGCGTGTTTGAGAAGAAGCTTATGCTCAGCCATCTAGGTTAATTCTACCTTTGGTAGCCGCTACTTAATCGTTCCAATTCTCTCGGCAGTTTGGAGATGACATTGGACAATCTGATCTGCCATTTGGATCACGGTACTTTCTTCGGTTGATCTGAGCTTCTCTAAAAGCGCATCAATCGATTTTTCATCCACAGGACCATAATATTGATCGCCAACTTGAAGCAATGGCGCTCGGTCACAAGCATTGAGACATTCGACTTCTTCTAACATAAACATGCCGTCGGCAGTTGTCTCCCGATTTTTGATTCCTAACTTCTCAGAGATATAATCCCGAACTCGAAACGCACCATTGAAGTGACAGGAAAGACAGGTACACACCTCAATCTTATGGCGACCTGGTTGGTGCTGGGTATTGTACATCGAATAAAAGGTGGCGACGCCTTGTACTTCGGCTGCACTTCGCTTGAGTCGATGAGCGACTTCGGAAATTGCTTCATCGCTGAGAAAGCCGTTATACTCTCGCTGAGCAATCCAAAGTGCAGGCAAAATACAGGCTTTCCAATTTGGATAATGAGTTTTGAGTGCTTCAAGTTCAGAAATCGCCTGTTCACTAAACTGAAGGTTAAGGTCTTCGGCTTTGGGAGGCATGGGCCGCTCGTTTGGGCTGCCAATTTGAAGGAGGTCACTCACAGGAACTAGGGTACCGGAGTTATACTAAACGAATCAATGAAATCGTGTCCTAGATGTGGTCGACAAAATGAGGATGATGTCCAGTTTTGTGGGCGTTGCGGTCTCGATTTTGTGGATTATGAAAAGCACCAAGCGAGGTCTTCAAGTGAAGATGATTTGTTTTGTTACCGGCATCCGAAAGAACAGACGAACCTAAAATGTGGAAGGTGTTTGAAGCCAATTTGTACAAAATGTGTCCAAATCGGTCCTGCGGGTCCGAGGTGCCCGGACTGCGCAAAGCAAAACATTGAATTTAGGCCTGCCGCAGTAGTCCATTCGGCAAAACGAACAATATTTGGATTGGGCCGAATGGGACCTTACGGCATTTGGATTGCAATCGTATTCATTTCGATGTTCCTTACGGTATTTCGAAGCTGTGGCACAGCAGTAAGTCAACCCGCTCGCCCTGTCCAAATCGAACAGGGCGACCAAGGATCAAACGACTAACCGCCGAACTGCTTCAGTCGGTCCTTCATTTCTTGAACTGTCTCAGCCGGAATATTTTTGACAGCGCCGGCCAGTGAAACTGCCATTTTTTGAGTTTCAAGTGCCTTTGCTTTGTCGCCGGATCTCCAGAGAGCCAGAGCATAGGTGTCCATGTTCATGGCGTTTTTCGGATCCATATTCATCATTTTTTCTCCGAGTTTAGCGGCCGCACTATAGGCCTCCGGTGATAGCTTTAGATCCATTTCAACCACCGTCCAAACGATTTGATTGAGCATCATTGGGTCTTTGGCAAAGTCTTCATTGCCAAGATCATCGAGATAAAAATCGAGACCTTTGAGATTGCCTTGGACCATCGCAATGAGTTTGTACTGCGAAACCATGGGCTTCATTGCAGCATCGCTAGCAATGATCTTGTCGACTTCATCGGCAGCGTCTTGGAACTTTTTGGCTTGCAATGCCTTCATCACAGGTTCCATTTTTGCCTGGAGCTTTTGCATTGATTTTTGCTGTTCCATTTCGCCCATTTTTGCTTTGGAGCGTTCGGCTCGCATCGCGGTGAGATTTGCTTTTCCAGAAAGAACTGCGTCTATGGCCTTGTCGAGGCCGTCCATAGGATGACCGATCCAAGCGATTTTTCCATCCTTGTCGACAAGAAATGCAGTTGGAATTCCACCTTCTCCTGCAGCTTTCATCCAGTTAGTAGACATGAATTTGTTTGGTCCTTCGGTTGCAACATTGTAGTCCATCTTATCGCCGTATTCCTTCACAAATGCTGGAACCTTTGTTTTGTAATCTTCAGGCTTACTTTCGGAAATGCTAACGCCAACAAAGTTCACTTTGCCTTTATACTTGTGGGCCATTTCTGTGAGATGTGGGATTGACACTTTGCAAGGTCCGCACCAAGTCGCCCAAAACTCGACCACCGTGAGCTTTCCGTTTCCAAAAGTCTGTTTGGTCCCCTTAACCCAATCGGTTACATTGAGCTTCGGTGCCTTATCCCCGATGTTGAGGGACTGTGCCGCAGAAAGCGAAGCCAAGACCAGGAGCGACGAAATTGCCAAAAAGCGAGTTAGCTTCATACCCGTAGTTATACAAGGAAAATGGGCAAGAAATTCCCGGGACAAACACAATGTCAGAACAAGTGCTCATTCTCAATGAAATGATGAAACCATTTCACGATTTGAACTTCTATATAAGTGGACGAAATTCTCTTTTGAATTAGTTCTCCTACAATCACTCGCCCCGCTTGAACACCGGGGCGTTCTTTTGTCAAGCTGGGCTAAGTTGAATGCGCTCTGCTGGTTGTCCCGCAACTCCAGTTAAGTCGTTGCCATGTTTTTCCAACCACTTGAGCATTCCTTTAATGCTTGCCGTTGCTAGACAAATAGTGCTGTCTGCTGCCCCGTAATAAAAGTGAATTGTGTCTTTGTCATGCAAAATCGTATAGCCACACGGAAATATCGCTGACCCGACATCGCCAATAAGCTCATAAATTTCTTCCGGCCCAAACATCCATGGTTGCCCTCTTAGCAGACATTTCTCTGGACTCTTGAGATCAAATAGAGCGAGTCCCATTCGATATATTGACCCCGATGCATGGTGCCGCACACCGTGGTACATCACGAGCCAACCCTTTGATGTCTCAATTGGTGGCGGAGAAAGTCCTACTTTGTTGGCATCCCACCATGCTCCTCGTCTTGCCGGCAACAGAAGGCGGTGACCACCCCAGTTTCGTAAATCTGGCGAGAATGACATCCACATATGCGAACCGGTTTCGTTGGTTGGTCGATGAATGAGCGCAAATTCTCCATTGAATCGGTATGGATAGAGCGCTGCATCCTTATCATCAGGCTGCATTGCTAAACCATACCGTTCGAACTTCTTAAAGTCTTTAGTCGATGCGATCGCTACTCCAGGACCCGATTTACCGAACGCAGTGTAGGCTATGAAATATTCACTCATCTCGGGGATAAAAGTGATTCGTGGATCCTCGATTCCCCAAAGTTCCTCAGGGAAATTCATTGGATCCGCCTCAAAAGTCGGAGATTCATCGATGACCCAATGATCGATGCCATTTTCTGATCGGGCAGCACAAAGGTGAGAGATACCTCGCCGGTCTTCTACCCTACAGAGCAACAAGGTCGTGCCATCCTGCAGCATGATTGCCCCAGGATTAAAAACGGTATGGACCGGATACGGCCACATCGCAGCCGTAAGAATTGGATTGTAAAGATGCCTCTTGAGAAGAACCTCATATTTATTTGATCTCATAGGCACTCACTTTATGCACATTGTGACCGCTGGGCCGATTAGATTGTCGAAGCTCTGTCAAAGCACATAGATATGACAATGTAGATTCAGCCCCCTGGTTTCGATTCAGGCGCATTGAGTGAAGTCCGTCATGGCATCCTCCCGTTGCTTCGTCGTAAACAGGTAACCCGAGCATATTTCCTCCACGGAACCAGTTGAAAGCCCGATGGGCCTCGCAATGCCAAAAAGCACTTCGGCTCACCCGATTAGCGGTTAGGCAAGCCGAAACGGAAGCCCATGCTTCGATCGGCTGCTGGTCAAAATAGCTTCGTTCACCACCTTTTGGGTAAAAGCCTTCAGACCCGATGGGTGCGAAGTCCTCCTGAAAGCTGGTTTGGACTTTCATAAGCCAGTTAAGGGAATCAAAACCAATTTCCTGCATCTCAAAGTTGCCTAAAGCTTCGCCAGCAACTATCAAGGCTTGGGAGATTCTTGCATTGGCATAAGTGAGTGTTTCTTCAAACCATGGCCACTCAGGTGCCTGCGAATATTCATATTGGCGCAAGATGCGACTTGCCATTGTCTGCAACAGAATTTGGACGGAGTGGTCGTGAGGAAATGCCTTAAGATACTCATCGGCAGCGAGGACTCCATAAGCCCAGGTCCGCAGACTGGTCGTTTCGTAAAGGGCAGGAGCCGCAACGGAAAACAAGTTCTTTGCCACTTCGCGGCGACTGAGGTCTTGGCATCGATTCACTGTGGTGGCAAGGCACCAGAGTGATCGACCATGAGAATCTTCAGAACCTGATTCTTCTAACCAATTGCGTTGAAAGTTCATGAAGTTACGGAATCGACCGTTTTGGGGATTAAAGGCATCCATCATGAAACTGAGATAGCGGCTTTGCAAGATCAGAACATCGTTTGAGAGCTTGTGATCTTGGCCGTAAAGTACGGTAAATAACAAAGCCCGAGCATTATCATCAACACAGTAACCTTCCGACCGGTTTGGAATGGTGTAAGTTGCGTGTTGAAGAATTCCGGTATCGTCACTAAGTGTGAACAGATGACTGAACGCCAGTTCAGGAAGTTCAGCAGAAGGATGAATGTCACTTTCTTCGACCAACGATCTTAAGCGATCTGCGCTGTCTCGCTTTGCTTTCGCAAAACTTGCCAGGTAGCGTTTGCCGACAGCTGGCCACAACATTTGCTTTCCAAATTTGCCTGCTTTTACTCCCATTGCCATTTTCATTTCGGGGTTGGCTTCAAGGCTGAGGACCGCGTTTGCAATAGAATCTGCGTCGCGAAAAGGAATAATCATTCCTTTGCCGTCCGAAAGAAGTTCTTCCGCGTACCAGTAAGGAGTCGAAATGACTGCTTTTCCGGCTCCGACGGAATAAGCGAGAGTGCCCGAAGTAATCTGTTTTGGATTGAGGTACGGGGTGATATAGATGTCCATCGCGCCAAGGTATTCGACCAACTCATCAATAGTGACAAAGCGATCAACAAACCGGACATTGTTGCTGACTCCAAGGTCTGCTGCCAACTGAATGAGACCATCTCGGTACGCTTCGCCTTGCGATGCCGTGATGTGGGGATGGGTTGCCCCAACGACAACATACGTGGCCCCAGGGTGATCGGCCACGATTTTAGGCATTGCTTCGATGACGTACTGGATTCCTTTGTCCGGCGACAAAAGTCCAAACGTGAGAATCATGGGACCATCGATATTGAGGGACTTTCTAAGTTCATTGCCCGTAGTTTCTGTGATCAGAGGAATTCCGTGAGGAATAAGGTCTATCTTTTTGGAACAGACGTTGTGAACATCAATGAGGAAACCGACGGCCTTCTCGCTCATCACGACGACCCTTTCGGAAAGTTGAAGTAGTTCATCCATAACCAACTTCTGGGCTTCTGATGGCTCCTGTAAGACGGTGTGGAGGGTGGTCACGATGGGCATCTTTGCTTCGCGAACCAGATTCATTAAGTAGCCACCGGCTTCTCCGCCAAAAATGCCATATTCGTGCTGAACAGAGAGAACATCGTAACCGTTAACATTGATGTAATCTGCCGACTGCCGGTAAGAATCGATTTTCTGGTCGTCGATCTCGGAGCAGACACATTCGGGGTACTTGTACGTATTCTGATCGTTCATCGCGATTGAGTCAACGGTCAGCTCTGCATCAATATCTGACAACGTTGTCGCTAGGTCAGCTGTAAATGTCGCAATTCCACAGCGACGAGGCAAATGGGTACCCAAAAGGGCAATCTGGCGAATGGGTTTTCTTGCATGCTCTGCTGTGATGGTGTGATTGATATTGATTCGTACTCTTAGCTGTGGACAGGTATCACACTTTGTTTGCCTGAGTATTTACTGACAGTGAATCAGGCACCCTCCTTTAATAGATTTGTTGTCCGGTTCATCGATAATGAAAGGTGTTGTGCATCAACCGGTGAAGGATTGGAGTCATTAAAGAAGTACAGAATAATTTCGATCCAACGAAAGAATTCTCCTACTATCACCTCGCCCCGATTGAACTCCGGGGCGTTTTAATGGTTGGCTAAAGTCAGACAATACATGCTGATGTCCGAATTAGGCTCATTAACCAATGGATGACGAGATTCTCTCCTGGAACCAAAATCGTCCCGCGCTCCCTACTGATTTCCGGCGCGCAATAAATCCTCAAAAAAAAAGCCTCTGACGAGTGGTCAGAGGCTTTTTCTTCAAGAACAAAAAAGTCCTTAGTGGTGATGATGATGATCGTGGCCGTGACCTTGATCTTCTTCTTCTGGCAATTCTGCCACCAATGCTTCGGTAGTGAGCAACAATCCAGAGATTGAAGCCGCATTTTCGAGAGCTTGTCGAACAACCTTTGTAGGGTCAACGACGCCTTGCTTGATTAAGTCGCCAAATTCGAGAGTTGCGGCGTTAAAGCCTTTGCCTTCTCGTTTGACCGTGTCAACCACGACGCTGCCTTCCATTCCCGAGTTATGGGCAATGGTTCGAAGAGGAGCTTCGATTGCTTTTCGGATGATGTTGACACCAATGGCGGCATCGCCTTCCAATTTAAGCTTATCAAGCGCCTTGGAAGCGTTGATGAGAGCGGTTCCGCCACCAGCAACAATTCCTTCTTCGAGAGCGGCTCGAGTAGCAGCAAGTGCGTCCTCGATTCGAGCCTTCTTTTCTTTGAGGGCTGTCTCAGTTGCGGCGCCAACTTTCACAACGGCTACGCCGCCACTCAATTTGGCTTGTCGCTCTTGAAGCTTTTCCTTGTCGTAGTTGCTGTCTGTCGATTCGATTTGAGCCTTGATCTGCTTCAATCGACCTTCGATGGAAGCCTTCTTTCCTTTACCGTCCACGATAGTCGTGGTTTCTTTGGTGATGACGATTCGAGCACACGAGCCAAGCATGTCTGGTGTGACATTCTCAAGCTTGATGCCGAGGTCTTCGCTAACAAACTGACCGCCGGTAAGGATCGCCATGTCTTCCATCATTGCCTTTCGTCGATCGCCAAAGCCAGGAGCTTTGACCGCTACAACGGGAAGGGAACCTCGAATTCGGTTAAGAACCAAAGTTGCCAACGCTTCATTTTCGAGATCTTCGGAAATGATAACAAATGGTTTACCAAGTCGGAGAACTTTTTCGAGCAGAGGAACCAGGTCCTGTACGCTTGAAATCTTCTTCTCATGGAACAAGATCATTGGCTCGTCGTAAGCAACTTCCATTCGAGTGGCATCGGTGACGAAGTAAGGTGACATGAATCCCTTGTCGAATTGGAGACCGTCAACCTGTTCGGTTACCGTGTCAATCGATTTGGATTCTTCGATGGTTACAACGCCGTCTTTGCCGACCTTGTGGATCAGTTCGCCAACCAACGTTCCGAGCTCAGCATCATTTGCTGAGATCGTTGCAACTTGAACGACTTCGCCTTTCGATTTAATTGGAGTGCTTGCTTTCTTCAATTCGGCAACCACAGCGTCTACCGCTTTGTCGATACCTTGCTTGATAAGCATGGAATTGCTACCAGCAGCAACGTTTCGGATGCCTTCTTTAAAGATGGCTTGGGCAAGAACGGTTGCGGTAGTTGTTCCGTCACCGGCAGTATCGTTGGTCTTGCTACTGACTTCTCGAATGAGTTGGGCGCCCATGTTCTCGAATCGGTTCTCAAGCTCGATTTCCTTAGCAATCGTGACTCCGTCGTTAATGACGGTTGGTGATCCAAACTTTCGCTCAAGGACAACGTTTCGTCCACGTGGGCCAAGGGTTACCTTAACTGCATTTGCAAGCTTGTCAACTCCAGCCTCAAGCATTTTGCGTGCTTCATCTGTATATTTAATTTCCTTAGCTGCCATGGCTTATTTCTCCACCACCGCAAGGATATCTTCAGCGCGAAGAATGATGAAATCGTCGCCATCAACTTTAACTTCGGTACCGCTGTACTTTCCGTAATAAACGTGGTCGCCCACATTTACATCGATTGGAGCCACAGTTCCGCTGTCAAGCGTTTTACCGGGTCCAACTGCCAACACTTCGCCTCGTTGAGGCTTTTCCTGAGCTGTGTCAGGAAGGATAATGCCACCAGCAGTCGTCTGCTCTTTTTCGGCGGCTTTCACGACGATTCGATCGTGAAGTGGTTTGATCTTCATAGTTATCTCTTTACAGAAAATTGGGGTCGCCTCTAAGAACGTCTCTTGAAACAGAGAATCCTTCAAGGCAGATTTTAGCAGTGTACCCCAGAGAGTGCTAACGTCAGGTCCGTCTTCCTTGTTTCAATCTGAAGATGAATTGACCAAAAATTTCGCGAAAATTATGATCTGGCACATGAAATGCAAACAGAGAAGTTTGACGTCGTCTAGATTACGATAAATAGCCTGTCGATAATCAATATAGAGGTTCCTGTAACGGGAGCTAAAGAGCAATGGTAACAATAGGAGTATTTGTCGCGGCAACCGCGATGCAAAGAGATCAGGCAAGCGCCGTGCTTGCAAAGAGCCTTGTCATGCTGGACAAAGCATCGAGCGTCGTTGGAGTATTTACTCAAAAGACCCTCGGGCAATCAGGTCTCGCCAGAGGAGAATTTCGCCTGAAGAAGGACGCAAAGCTGTCCGTTTCAAGCCGATTAAACTCAGAGATTTGCGATGGCATCATGCGAACATCCATCGACCGTGTAAAGGGAACTTACACAGTTAAAGATGTTTGAGTGTTCGAATTGCCTTACATGCCAGGATTTGAAGGGTTCACAATGGCCAATGGTAAGTCACTGGTAGACAAATTTAAGATGGAAGCAACCCAAGTTCGAGCAAATCAGGCAGAGAATGCTCGAATGGAGCGACTAGATGGCAAAAGCGTTGTTGCTTACACCGTTGGTGGTAGTAATGTTTTCCTCGATCCTGAATCAGCAATGCCCGTTGGTGCTGACTTTGTTGGTGAGAACAACAAGCGAATCTCGATGAGGTTCGAAAATGTCAAAACGAACGTAATGCTCACCGACAATATGTTTGCCTTTAGTGGTCAAGAGAGAATGATGGAGCAGCAAGTTATTGAACGAGGAATGTTGCGAGTTGGTCAAAGATATCCAATTTTTAACATTGAATCGATGACAGTGTTGAGCAAAGCCATGGCCGGAAAGAGAAGCTCGATCATTTTGTTCTTCGATGACAAAAATGCACCGTGTGGAGAAATGTTGCAAAAAATGCATGAAATCGCCAAGAAAGGACCAAAGGACATCGCCATCATTGGCGTGGCTCGGACTAAGAATTGGCGAAAGATGTTTAAAGTCTCGTTGAACTTTACGGTAATCGAAGATGCTGAACTTTCAAAAGATTCGATTAGTGCAATGTTTGGAATCGTGAGGTATCCAACCCTCTACGTTATTGATCACCAGTCGGAAGCAACTTATGTTCAGATCGGTTCCAATGATGGCGAATTGAATCCAATTCTCCGCGGACTAGGATTCTCCGTTCCACAGCGCTAATCGCATATCAACCTTCCCATTCTCTTTCAACGGGACCCCCTCCTTCAGGAGGCGGTCCCGTTGTTCACGTTCAAGGATCGGGTCTTTCTTGGCAATTGAAAAAGAACCGTCGTGTCCAAGAACTCGCCACCAAGGGACATCCGGTTGGCTCATTCCCATGATCGAACCGACTTGACGACCAGTGAGCCCGACAAACCTTCCGATGGCACCATAGTTCATGACCTTGCCTTTGGGAATCGTTTTCACGTATTCGTAGACTTCTTTGTGAGAGTCAAATTTCATATCGGTTTTGCCCTCAAAGGTCTACCGCTCATGGTTCCTCTCAATACGCCGGTAGACATGACTTCCTGACCATTGATATAAACGTATTTCATTCCCAATGACTCCGTTGCCGGCTGGTCAAAAGTTGCTCGATCAATGATTGTTTTTGGATCAAAGACCACAAGATCGGCATCAGCACCAACTTGTACTCGTCCCTTTCGCTTGAAGTCTGGGCAACGACTTTCCATGCGATGAGCCTGCATAATGGTCATTTTTCTAATCGCTTCAGGCAAAGTAATGAGCTTTAGATCTCGGGAATAGTGTCCAAGAACTCGGGCAAATGTTCCCGATGATCTTGGGTGGCCAACTCCCTTGTCGAGCCCACCATCGCTACCGACCATTGCTGAAGGATGTTTCACAGCAGCCTGGACGGCTTGCTCTGGAATTGCGTAGGCGATGACCATGCCGCCATCGTTGCGATACTTCTCAAAAGTCTCGGCAGTCAATCTTTCATGAGTCTTCGCATACTCGAGATCCATATAATCAATGCCAAACTTCTTTTGCCAACCTGGCGCAAATACTTCCGAGCTAATTCCGGTTCCAAAGGCAGTATAAGGATAGAAGTCACAAGTAAGGTTCACGCCCTTATCTTGTGCCATTTTGATCATCTTAAGCGCATCCGAAGTATTCCCAAGTGCCATGCTCGGTACATGAACAATATGGAGCGGTGCACCGGTCATGACCGCCAAAGCGACAACTTCTTCAATAGCCGTGAAAACGCTTTCCTCTTCGAGATAAGTACCGTATCGCATATGCACGTGACACGTTGTCTTAAATTCCGCCGCTACCTTAAACATTTCGAGAGCTTCTAAGCGAGTGGTCCCCGGAACGTATTCCAATCCAAATCCAACGGCAATTGCCCCTTTACGAAGTTGCTGACGAACAATGTTTGCCATTTTCTCGACTTGCTGTGGAGAAGAGGCAACCAGTTCGGCATCGTGGTCGTTACCCATGACTTCTCGACGAACTGTAGGGTGACCCGCGCCTGCACCATAGTTGCAAATGCGTGTTCCCGCTTGTTGCTTATGCCAGATATCTTGGTCCCGCGCGCCGCTCTCAAGTTGAAGCTTGGTGGTAACACCATCAAAGACTTGAATTCGGTCATTTTCGAGGTTTTGACCGTGCGAAATTGGGTCGATAAATCCCGGAGCTACTATTAGATCGGTTGCGTCAATGGTTTTGCGACCTTTTATTCTCGATTTGGAAACCGAAACTATCCTTCCACCCCTGATACCAACAAATCGAACCGCATCGAGTTTGGTTTCCGGGTCAATAACCCGACCATTCGCGACCACAACATCGTAGTCTGCATGAAGTGTGGGCAAGAACCCTAGACTAGAACTCGCTATTGCAGCCCCAGAACCGGCAAGAAGGTCACGACGGGAAAGACCCTTAAAACTCATGAAGGAAGTTTACTAACTAATTAAGCCAATTGTTTGACTTCAGCCAATAGAGTAAATCCTTCGCCCAAGGATGAGCGTTTGCGTACGGCGCTTTGTCGGCAAGCCCTATTCCATGCGGACCCTTTTGGAAAATATGCAACTCATAGGGCACCTTTTTTGCCCTCAGCGCATCGGCAAACATTTCCGAATTCTGGGGTGGAACGCCAGTATCTTCTGTTGTGTGCCAAAGGAAGCAAGGGGGAGTGTCCTTTGTGACATGAGCAGGAAGATTCATCAATGCCTTTTGCTCTTTGGTTGCATCCTTTCCAAGGAGTCCTTCTCCCGAGCCCGTGTGACCGTAAGGTGGATCAAATGTAGTGACCGCATAGCAGAAGATTCCAAAATCTGGTTTGCAATTTTCCTTATCTACTTCGTCCTTTAACTCGTAGGCAGGAAAGTTGAAGTGAACTGATGCGGTGCCAGTCAAGTGTCCTCCAGCTGAGGAACCCATAATTCCCACCGTTTTGTATCCAAGGGAGCGTAGAGTTCGGATCGCCCGTTGGGCGTCTGCCAGCATCGCCGGATGACGATAGCCCGATGCACTGAGCCGATACCGTAGAACAAAGGCAGACACACCCTGCATCGAAAGATACTCGGCATAGTCCTGGCCCTCATGACCAGCGAGCATCCAATACCCTCCACCTGGACAAACCACGATTGCCATCTTGGTCTTCTTTTCGGGCAAAAACGGAGTGAGGGTTGGAATGTCCGTCTCTTTATTGCCCTTTGCGTAAGGCGTGTCACGTTGCCATAGGGGAAAAGGTGTGCCTGACTTGAGGTCAATGGATGTCATCACTGTTACGCCAAAGAGAAGGCTGCCAATCATGATCGGATTATACATCTGGCAAATCATAGCTTGGACCAGTCAATATCTGAAACAAAAAAATAGCCGCTCATTCTGGGTAAGGGAATGGAGCGGCGTGAAGCGGGTTAGGCCGTAGGGTTAATCAGTTAGACAAATTGCTTTGTCCTTCCTCTTACTAATATTCTTGGCTAGTATTTGTCCCATCATTAGGGTTAATATCTATTTCGTTAAATTATATCAGTGGTATTTATTGGGTTTCGTTCTGGCGACCCCCAAAAAGGGTCTGCGACTAGCGACAACTCAAGATTCAAATGGCGGCTTTCATCCACTATTTTGCGCAAAGGTCTGTAAACTTGCCGAGTGAATTCAAGGGTACTAATTTCGGTCTGGATTTTGGTCTCATTGCTGATTGGCGTAATCTTTTTGATGCCGCGGCATCGAAAGATAGATTTCGTCAAAGGGTCTGGCATCGACATGCATTGGGATTCCAAGGAGGAGAACTGTAGGTACTTAGCAAAGGACTGGGAGTCATTCTAATCCTTCCCAAAGAAACGGGGATTTGCATATGAAGGATCGGCCGATTATGCCGCACAAAGTCAAGGGCTTACTGGCACGAATTTCTGGAAGAAAGGCGACTTGTATGTTGAGGAAGGTTAAGTTCCAGATAACAAGAATGAGTGTTTTGTCAGAGAGACACAAGGGCCATAGGATCGAAAATATTTAAGATGTCCATAAATTCATAAGTCGCCAATCCCGATTTTCATTGTATGCTCCACAAATGGGATTTTCTCGTCGCGATATGCTCGCAAAATTGACCGCCAGCGCAGGCGGATTACTTCTGGGCGGTTTTGCCTGTAAATCAGCCAATGCCCAAGGTTACAATGACACTCCGATGCTACCGGGTGGTCGATGGCGTGTCCACGATAGCAAAAGACCTCAACCAACCGTTGTGACGCCGGGAAAAATGTCTCGCGAAGGATCAATGTCTGCTCCGTCCGATGCCAAAGTACTCTTTGATGGTACAGGGCTTTCTCAATGGACCAGTGGTGGTGGGGAAGCCAAGTGGGTGGGAACATCTGCATCCTTCGGGCCAGAAAAGGGAAGCGGAGACCTACAGACACGAGACCATTTTGGCGACTGCCAACTTCACATTGAATTCATGGAGCCAAATCCTGCGTCAGGCAGTGATCAGGGCCGAGGAAATTCTGGGATTTACTTCTTCGGAATGTATGAGGTTCAGGTTTTGGACTGCTATGAGAACAAGACCTATGCGGACGGAAGTACGGGCTCACTCTACGGTCAAACGCCACCTTTAGCCAACGCATGTAGAAAGCCCGGAGAATGGCAAACCTATGACATCGTGTTCGTTGCGCCGAGATTTAAGGATGGAGCTTTGGTTGCTCCCGCAATTGTAACCGTGTTCCTTAACGGAATATTAGTCCAGCATGCAACGCCGATGATCGGAGCATCTGCGCACCGAGCAGTAGGGAAGTATTCACCCCACGCTGAAAAGGGTCCGATTAATCTTCAAGATCATGGCAACCCGGTTCGGTATCGAAATGTATGGATCCGAGAGATCGGTCCGTACTCGGATATCTCAACAAGAAAGATGTCCGATATCGGATAAGGCATTGGTGTCGAAAAAAAAGAGCCCCCCATTCTATGAATGGAGGGCTCTTTTTACCTTGTTAGGCAGAATAGTCGATGGAATCGTTTTTAAATGATTGGAGTTGTGGATTCATCGGACGTGACGCAGTGGGAAGCTCTTGAGCTGGCAATGGGCCAGTTCCTCTTCCACCTCTCTTTCGGTTGAGTGCCAAATCACTTGTAACTTGTACTGCCGGAAGGGGAAAGCCTCCGCCAAGTTTTACTTCTTCGCGGGGCATAGGATTGTGAATTCCTTTCAGACCTTGAAGTACTGGACGCGACCCGGCTAATTGGTCTACTGGCTGGGACGGCATCGGATTGCCGCCGTCACGACCAACTCGAATACCCGGAAGGGGACCACCAAATCGGTTGATGCGCTCGGCCGGTAACGGGCCTCGGTCACGGTCTCTGCCGCCAGGTACTTCTCTCGGCATTGGCTTATGGTTTCTGAAGTCGTCTCCAGATCGGAGAGTTACTCCTCTTAATCGGGATCCCGCAGTAAAGAGGGATTGTGATACTGACTGTACGCTTGAAATATTCATCGTTTCGTCCTTAAAAAGATGTCTTTCGGTGACCTTAAATGAGGAAACCGGTAATCCTTACAGGTCACCTATCGGATCGTAATTTCGATTGCTTAGCCCAAGACGAAAAATATACCTAGCGATAGACTTTAGCTTTTTGGAGGATTAGCCTAGAAATTTTGCCGATTGAGCGGTAATCTGCGCGCAATGTTAAAGCGAATCAGTTTTGCAATCGTGGCTTTGTCCATGGGGGGAAGTGTCTTTGCCCAGGGCGATGCCGGAACAATCTCTAGGATCCTTGAAGAAGGGAAGACAAGAAACAAGGCTCGAATTCATCTCGAGACCATTTGCGAGCAAATTGGCCCTCGACTTACCAGCTCTATTGCTCTCGAAGTGGGTCAGCAATGGGCGATGGAACAGTTCAAATCGTTTGGTTGTCTTAACGTTCGCCTCGAAAAGTGGGGCGAATTTCCAGTTGGATTTGATCGAGAAAAGTCCGGACATGTTGGTCGAATGACGGCCCCGTTCAACCGAGAATTTCAATTCACAACTCCAAGTTGGACCCCTGGAACCAAGGGTCTGCAAAAAGGCGGAGTTGTAATGGAACCAACAACCGTTGAAGAAGTCACGAGGAATGCGGCAAAGTTCAATGGAGCTTGGATGATCCTTGCGGCAACCCCACCTACACCTAGACCAGCCGGTGGAGTTCCCGATGTTGCAGGAAGACCTGCACCAACTCCTCAAACCGCCGCTGAGTTGAGAAACGCAATTAGAGCGGCTGCTTTCAAAGCTGGCATTAAAGGAACTGTTGCTGGATCACGAAATGAGTTGGTTGTGACTGGCGGTCAGCATAGGATTGAGTGGGGTAAGTTACCAACCGAAACAAGAATTACCATTCGAAAGAGCGATTATGATGCGGTTGTTGGAGCAATGAATGATCGCAAGAATGTTGAACTTCAGTTCGATATTAAGCAAAGCTTCCGAAAAGGCCCAATCGCAATCAGTAATGTTATTGCCGAGATTCCAGGGACCGAAAAGCCGGAAGAGGTTGTCATTGTAAGTGGACACTTCGATAGCTGGGATGGTCCGGGCTCACAAGGGGCTCTCGACAACGGAACAGGTTCAAGTGTCACGCTTGAAGCGGCAAGAATCTTGATGGCAAGTGGTGCGAAACCGAAGCGAACGATTCGATTCATTCTATGGTCCGGTGAAGAGCAAGGATTGTTTGGATCGGTAGGATACGTAAAATCACATGCTCCCGATATGGACAAGATTAGCTGCTGTCTTGTAGATGATGGAGGAACAAATTATTGGGGTGGGTTCGTTGGGATCGAATCTCAAAGATCAATGTTCCAGCCTTCTATCGATTCTTTGAATGAAGCGTTTAAGGACTTGCCAATGGTGTTCAAATCCCAATCTACGATGCCAAGAGGTGGAGGAAGTGATCACGCCAGCTTTAACGCTGTCGGAGTTCCTGGTTTCTTCACAATGGAAACCGGTGTGAGCGACTACACCTACATTCACCACACTCAGAATGACAAACTCCAAGCTGCGATCAATGCCTATATGGTGCAATCGAGTACGGCTGCAGCGCTAACTTCGTACAACATTGCATGCGCTCCAACTTTGATGCCTCGTCCTCCAAAGCCGGTTGTCCCACCGCCTGGCAAGTAAGTAAAGTCAGACAAAGAGAGAGCCAAGGCAAATTGCCTTGGCTTTCTCTTTGTTAGTTAGAATTGAGATTCTCGAAGATTAACCTTTAGTTAACTTTTCTCGACGGCGGCTTCGCCTTTCCAGGTCAGCGGCTCTTCCGATGGTTCTACGGCAAAAATGTATCTTTGCTGACCTTCAAAAGGAACAAGGTACCGTTCAACAACCTTACCTTGTCGGTATGACGGAAGGTCTTTGGTTTGATGAAGGTAAATATATTCGACGCCAAGTGCTGCGTCTGCTCCCAACTTCCAATAGCCGGAAACAAATATGCCACTTGATCGAACCGTGACATTTTCATTGTCTTTACAGACGAAATGAATCTTCTTGGGCTTTTCCACTATTACAGTCTAATGGATTTTGTGCGCCTAATACGAGATTTTGATAACAAAAGTGGCGTAGGTAGTTCCCCAAAGCACAAAAAAATGCCCAGAGCGTGCGCTTCTGGGCAATGGAGGAAGGTTTCGCGCTTCTTGTTTAATTCTTGAGCGCGTTCATTCTTGGCGTTGCCGGAGCAACTTCAACTAAGGCTTGTTTTGGCGCAATAAGGTAGATATCGGTACCGATCTCTTCCCATGTGCCTTCTTGGACATAGTTCACGCCACAGAGAAAGTTCAGGACTTTATCTTTGACTTCTGGGGTTAACAATGTGAGGTTTAAAATTTGCTGTTCGCCATGCTTCAACCCATTGGCTGTTGCCATCGCGTCTTCAAAATTCATGACTTCTTTCCGAACCGTGATTGTGTATCGATGCGATGGGCGCATAGGCGACATCACAACAGCGTGATCCATCGTTTCAGGTCCGAAATCATCGTCAGACTCGTAATCTGAGCGGGTGAATAGGTTGGCGATTTTGCCGATAATGGACGGTTTGTCCTGTACCATCTCTTCCATGAGTTACTCTCTTTATAATTTCTTTCACCTCTCCCCGAAGAGAGATGTTCCAACTCTGATGTGCGTTGCTCCTTCCTGGATTGCCACACCAAAGTCTCTGCTCATTCCCATGCTGAGCCAATCGCCTCCAAATTGTTCGTTTAGTCTTCGCATTTCTGCGAAGTAAGGTCGCGAATCCTCCGCTTCCCGAACAATCGGACCGATGGTCATCAAACCTCGGAACTCTGCTAGGTTTGATTGTATGACACTTTGATGGAATACGTCAAGGCTTTTTGGAAATATTCCTGATTTTTGTTCCTCTTTCGCGATATTAACTTCAATGAGAACATTAACTCGTTTGGAAAACTTACAAAATTCCCTAATTTGTGAGTCTGATTCGATCGTATGAATGGCTGAGCAGATTTCTGCTACCTTTCTGATTTTGTTGCTTTGTAGCTTCCCGATAAAGTGCCATACGATGTCTTTCGGTAGGACTTCTGCCTTAGGAATTAGCTCCTGAAGGCGACTTTCACCAAACTCTCGATGACCGAGATCGTACAGTTTCCGAACATTGTCGACTGATTGAGTCTTGCTGACAGCAATGAGAGTAACGCTCGATGGGTCACGAGACACCATCGAGCAATTCATTTCAATTTCGTCGTTGATCGCCTTATAGCGATCCTTAATCGTAGCTGTAGCTTCCGTTGTGGCAGTCCTCAATGTATTTCGCAAGAAGATCGATGCACGCTCGAACATCATCCTTGTGAACGGTTTCGTTGACCGTGTGAATGTAGCGAGTTGGTGTCGACAAAGTGAACGCAGGAATTCCGCCATGAAGTCTCTGAACACCTCCAGCATCGGTGCCACCTCGAGGAAGTACTTCCATTTGGTAAGGAATCTTGTTCTTAATTGCGGTTTGCCGGAAGTGCTCAACAACCTTTGGATGACAGATTAACGAGCCGTCCATGATCTTGATCGCCGCGCCCTGGCCTAGTTTCGTGACGTGGTCTTGCTCTTGTACTCCAGGTATGTCGTTTGCTAGAGTAACGTCGAGCGCGACAACAACATCGGGAGCGATGGCTGATCCTGCCGCTGCCGCACCGCGTAGTCCGATTTCCTCTTGTACGGTAGCAACCGCGTAAACGTCAACGTTATGGTTCTTGGCCTTCTTAACTGCTTCAATCATGATAAAGACGCAAGCTCGGTCATCCATTGCCTTACAACTCAAAAGATCTCCGAGCTTTATCATTTGTCGGCTCATAGAAACCATGTCCCCAATATTCACGGAGTCTTTAGTTTTCTCGCCAAGACCACAGTCGACGAAGAACGAGTCCAAATTCTGACCCGCACTTGCTTCCGCATCAGTAAGCATATGCTTTGGCTTTGTGCCATACATGAGAACGCCGTTCAGAGGACCGTTAGACGTATGAACAATCACCCTCTGAGAATTGAGTTGTCGGGGATCAAATCCACCCATCGGGTTCAAACGAATAAACCCTTCCTTGTCGATAAACTTCACGACGAATCCGATTTCGTCCATGTGTGCTGCCAACATAAGCTTCTTGCCTCCACCACTTCCGCGCTTTATCGCAATCAGGTTTCCCATGTTGTCAGTTGAAAGCTCACAGATGTCCTTCAACTCTCTAATGACAATCTTGCGGATGAGGTCTTCTTGTCCTGGGACACCATGACCTTCGACTAATTCTTTTAACAAATCGGTGTTCATTGCGCATGTTTTACCGTCTTGTGTTATGTGTGGGAAAACTTTTCACCATTTATTTGCTTAAATGGTGGAGAATTGACCAGAGGGGAAGGAAATGTCTGAAGTAATCAAATCATCAATGTTGGTGAACCCGTACCGGTTCGAGAATAAATTCATGACGATTCAATTCCAGAAGGGCCTTCCGCCTGAAGTTGGAATCAATGGCGCACAGGTAGAAGACGTAATTGAAGTGGCATTGGCGAAGCTGGAGTCTTATCAACTTGGGCAGCTTTCGTGTTCAGAAAATGAAGATGCCCTGAAAGCCCTGCATCTTGCAAAAGACGCATTGAAGCGAAGGCGGCAACGACGGATGCTGCAAGGAGTCTTTAACACGCTGACTCCCCACCAAGAAAGAACCGAAGACGTTTTGGACGAATTTAGTGCCACCGGTTCGTAAAATTCGCTAAACTCCTCTTAATGAACGGAACATTTAAGTCGGGCGCAATCGGTGTCGCCCTTGTGCTGAGCTATTGTGCTCAAGCCCAGCTTTCGTATACAGTCTCAGATAGTTCAACCCTGAACAAGATCAAGGTAAAGCTTTCCTTCAGAGCCAAAGGCGACATAACCATGATTCAAATGCCGAATTGGGCTCCAGGCTCATACCGATATGCCAACAACTGGCGAAGGGTTTCCGAGTTATCGGCAACGGTGGACGGGCAAGCCGCAGTCGCAATTAAAGAAACCGTGGGCAAGTTGCCAGAAATAGTCACTTGGAGCTTTCCATCAAAGAAGGGGCAATCAATTTCGGTGTCGTATGAAACGGATTCACAATCAGCCAACGGAGTCGGTCATTATTCAGGACCATCAACATATATGTATCCGGTTGGTCGCACTCAAGAGCATTGCACCCTCAATTTTGCCTTTTCAAAGCCGACCAGGATTGCCATAGGCCTAAATCCGATCATAGAAAATATTTCTTATAAAGCATCAACCTATGATCAACTGGCCGATAACCCGGTCACTTTTGGTGATTACCTTGTCGACGTTTACATACAGCGTGGAAAAGCACATTACATTGCTTATCGAGGTCCAGTTGCTGCGCTGGAAGGTGTTGATCGCGAGTACGTAAAGAAGGCTTGTGCCTTCATTTCTCAAATGCAAGGAGACTACTTTGGCGGTGCACCATACGATCGCTATGTATGGCACTTCTCCGTCAACGTTGGTGCCGACGGGGCGGGTGGCCTAGAGCACCTATCGTCAACCGAAATATCCATGGCGAATGGGGTTGGACCCGGAGTTGTGGGGGTCTATTCCCACGAGTTTTTCCACTTATGGAACGTTAAGCGAATTCGATCGCTTCCGCTCGGTCCTTTTGACTACACAACCATGCCCCAAACCGGGGCATTATGGTGGCTAGAAGGTGTTACAGACTACTTTGCCCATTCGCTCCTTGGTCGATACGGTTGGTACGGAACCAACGAAAGGCAAGCAAATCCGATTGACAAGATGTATGCAACTTTGGTTCAAAACGTAACCGGGGTCCGAGCTAACAATGAACGGTTTAACATCTCACCGTACGATTCGAGTTTTAAGGTCCGCGAAGCCGCTGGCGGCGTCGGTAATTCCAATGGCTTAGGGGTCAGTTACTACAACACCGGCTACCTGTGTGGATTTGCCCTGGATATCGAGTTGCTCTACCAAACCAACGGCAAACGATCCCTCGACGATGTAGAAAAAGCACTTTACGAAATGTGCAAAGACAATAAGCCAGGATTTGAAGAAGGTGAGATAAGAACCCAGCTCGTCAAATTTGGCGGTGCCTCGCTCGGAGAAATGTATGACACCATCATCATGAAGCCAGGTGAAATTCCTATCGAAGCACAATTGGCAAAAATTGGTTACGACTTGAAAGACGTTGATGAAACATTTGGCAAGGTTCCTTTCATCCTGAATCCGAGCCCGGATGACAAAGCAATGAAGGTCGTATCTTCCGATATTCCCGGAATGAAAGTTGGAGATTTGGTAACGAAAATCAATATGGTTGACCTCAATAGCGACCAAGCAAATACGTTGCGAAGAAATTACTCGGGCCTTACTCGAAATAATAAGGCAGGCGAAAAGTGGTCGGTGACCGTCAAGTCTGGCGATCAAACAACTGTAGTTAACGTCGAACTTGTGGTCGGTACCCGAAAAACGAAAAAAGTCCTTTCCCGAACTGACGTCACTTCTGCTCAAATGGCGTTAAGAAAGAAGTTCGAAGCAGCTAAAAGAAACTAGTTTGAACCTGAAAATCCCTTTTCGAAAAAGGAAGAGGGATTTATTTGGTTTTTCGGAACGAATTGGATAGGCTGAACTGTACTGTTATTGAAAGCCAAGCATTTTGCATGCGAGGCAAGAAACGGAGGAATTTGGTCTTATGCCACTAATGTATGGAATCGCGGCGCTAGCCGTACTCGCCAACGGAACCGATCAAACTGGGGTTGATCCTCAAATCGATAAGCAATTCGCCATTGTGAAGAGCGAAAAGCCTGTGCTGCCCACAACGGTTTCACTCGGAACGGCTCCTAACGCTGAACTCCCTAGTTTGGCTAAGAGCTCGGGGAACAAGGCAATTGCTCAGGAGGGGTTGGCAACGACTCAGGACGGGGCGGTAACCCTCCGAGCGACCAATGTTTCTGGAACCATAAATGTCGCGGAACCGGTCGAGCTTGTCGTTGCGGGACAGCGATCAGCGAGTCCAAGGCAGACCGGAGATAGAGTAGCTGGCTTTCCGTTGATGAGGTATTTTTCTGACAGTGGACTGGCTCGGCTGAAGGGAATGGATCGCTTGGTTTCCGTTCAGTTTAACAACTCTTCCGCTGGCGATGTCATCAAATGGCTTTCGAAGCAAAACGTAAACTTTGTCGCCAATGTTGACAAATTGCCAAAGGGCAAGATCACGATGAACGTCAATCAAGTTCCGCTTCACGAAGCTTTAGAAACGGTTGCCGAGTCGCTTGGCGGCTCCTGGCAAGTTCGCGGAACGACTCTGATTTTCCAAGCTGGCGGGTTTCCACGGACGATGGTTGCCCCTGCTAGGGTTGGTTTGGCCAATAGTTATGAGTTCAAGACCTTTGGAGACATGAAGGGGCTAGCGCCGATGGATGAGATGCAAATGCTTGAGCTAGAAAAGTCCGCAAAAGCGTTCAGTGGTCAATTGAAGTCAAACATGTTCAACCTTAAGGAATTTCCGAAGATGGACACAAAAGCATTCGAGGAACTCAAATCTCTTCATGGCCTCGGAAAGGATGGAAAAGTTTTCGAATACAAGACGATAGATCCAAAGGCATTCGAGGAATTAAAATCCCTCCACGGTCTAACGAAGGATGGCAAGGCATTTGAATTCAAGACCGTAGATCCAAAGGCATTCGAAGAATTAAAATCCCTCCACGGTCTCGCGAAGGAAGGAAAGGCTCTTGATCTAAAGGCCCTTTCAGGCATGAGAAATTCTCTCGGAGAACTGAACTTCAAAGGGATGACCTTCAAGAGAGTTGATCCTGAGAAGTTCTCTCAATCGATGTCAAAAGCTCAAAAAGATTTGATGAAGAAGCAAGGTCACCTGAAATTCAGTGACTTGACTGAGGCTCAGAAGGCAATGTTGTTTGAAGGATTGACTAAGGACATGCCAAAAGACTTCACATTCATGTTCAACGTGAAGGGCGAAAAGATTATTATCAAAAACTAGCTTTTCTCAGAAGCTCCCAGGGCAACGCAATATGCGTTGCCCTTCCTTATTTAAATAGGCTCTCCTTATTCCTTTGTCGTAATGGTGATGACGCCAGCAGCCTTATCAAAATCAACGTTGGCGTCAAGGGATTCTGCCACGAATCTTAGCGGAACATAGGTCGTCGCTTTAACCAATTGTGGTGCCGCTTCCATCGTTATTTCAGCCCCGTTTTTTCGGGCGATGACTTCTCCGACGGTCAATTCAATTTCATTGTTACCTTTTGTCGCGGTAACTTTTTTATGAACCAAATCATAGTCGACCTCGCTACCAAGGGCTTCAAACAAGGCTCTGAAGGGAACAAATGTACGACCGCCAAACGTTCGTACGCCATTGGCACCAAAGTTGACTTCTTTATTGTCAACTATCACCCTCATTGACTTCACCTGTTTTGCAGCGTTTACTGGTGAAGCTGTCGAAGCCGGAGTTGTGGGATCTTGAGCTGCACCCTGAACGAAAGGAATGGACATAGCAATGAGTGAAAGAGCGAAAAGTTTCATAGGTCTAGTTTAGTACGCCCGAACGGCGACTCGAAGCATGGTTTGCCCAAAAAAGGTCCTAAAGCGATCTGACAGACGCCTTCGGAAGAGCGATCCTTAATCGAGTTAAGCCTGCCTCGCTTACGGTCTTCGGAACGCAAAGTTCGGATAGCCAAGTCAGCCGGCAAAGGGAATCCAATGAAGAATCGGTGATCTTCGTATTGTATAAGAACAGCCGTTTGAGAGACTTGAGTTTAAGGAACTCCGAGAGGCCAACCTCCGTTAAATCTTCACTTTTGACATCGAGTTTGGTTAATCCAACCAACTTTCCAATTGATTTGAGCCCTTTGTTTGTAAGTCCGTCCGACGTGATCACCAATAGTTCAAGGCTCTTTAACTTCGGAAGATGTACCAAGCTCTTCTCATCGATCTTGCCCTGAAAGACCCGGAGAACTCGCAGTGACTTTAGTTCAACCAAAGGTTCGAAGTCGAAAGGCTTCTCTTTTGCGTTGACGTCCAGACAAAAGGTCAACCTTCCATCTTCTTGAACCCATTCAAA
>JANPAV010000163.1:0-3153 GCA_031430115.1 Armatimonadota bacterium
TCCATTCGCTTTCTTCTTCGTGTAATTCTCCAAAAATCGCTTAAAATATCCGTAGCGATCCGTCTTCTTGCGTACCATTTCTTGAGCGTAATTGACACATATTGGCATGTATCCCGGTCGAGATCGGAGATACAAGAGAACTTCGTACTTGGTCATATCGAACTCGATCAAATACCCATTTTCCTTTTCTGTTCGCATCAATATCCGCTGACACTCTTCATCAAGCGCAGGGCATGCAATCGGTTGCAATTCCAAAATCAGCGAACGTGGCGATGCAGAAGGTTCTCCTTTTGCCCACTTCCCGTAGGATGTTCTCAAGCAGTCAATCGCAAGCTCCGCTGCATCTCCCGGAAAATAAGTGCGGTAACGAGCAAACCCAAAGACTTGGCGAGCATAAGAATCCGGACGTAAAACGTCCTTTCGCAACAGTGCTTTCAAATCTTCACTGCCCAACTTTTCCCAGTCATCCTTTGCTGACTTCTGAATCGCGGGATGGTCTGATGCCGAACAAAAGAGAGTCAATGCCGGGTTGCCGCCAAGAATTCCGTACCATCGGTTGGTAATCTGCCCAAGTGCAAAAAATGCCACATCGCCTCGAGTGACAACGTGCTTGTATTGCGGAGCCTTCATGATGAAGTCATTGGTTACCACGGACCAAGCTTCCGTGTCCGGCTGACGAACCACTGGGTCATAAAACTCATATCCAACCGACACAACATCCGGAGTTTCACCAATCTTCAAATTTGATGGCTCCTTGCTCCCTAACTGACTGACCAAATAGGGAATCGCATCCGCTCCACGAGAAATCAACATATCGAGAGACGATGAAGATGACCTCCGACGCGCCAACGTATCCGAGCGAAAGTCATCGGCAAACTCATAGCCATCAGCCAAGAATTGCCCTTTCGTAGAAATCTGCTTGGCAAGCTCCGAGCCGGGTTGAGCTACCGCAGCATCAAGAAGCTCACTAACTTGACTACGAGAAGCCAACGTCAAAACCAAAGAAAGCGCGACAACCATAAACCTAGGACTATGTTACAGGCTAAACAAGCAAATTCAAACTAACTTTCTTTTCGATGGACTCCAGATACAGCATCTTGGACCCTGAAGAGGTCATTCAAATTAACCCTCGCCCTCGCCCTCGCCCTTCCTAACAAGTCTGATATTCCGGCGTCGCGACCAGTAATTTCATGACGGCGACAATCATCGTACTCGCCATCTCTTTATCTCGCAACGCGCTAATTCCCCCGGCATCCGTACACACTTTCACCAACATTGTCCTCTTCACGGCCGGTATCTCTCCGTCAAAGATTTCCATCAAGCCATCAACAATCTTTTCCGGCGAATCGACTTTGAAATCAGCCACAAGTTTTTGCGCAACGTAGACCGCAATCGGACGGTTCTTGTCTTCACCCTGGAAAATTGTGCCCGGCAACTGGAGTCGAGAGGTCATGTTTGCCGAAGTGATCCACGCATCGCCCCACTTCCAGCCACTAACATTGGGCGGATAGGTCAGCAAGAATCCCTCTCGACTCATGAGGAACAAAATGCCTTCCGCGCCACCACGCACCTCTGTCTTCATCGGCTTGAACTTATCTTTCACGTCTCCCCGAAGCTGCAAAAGCACGGGTTGCAGAGCTAACTGCCGGAACATCGTGACGTAATAGTCAATCGGGCTCTTGGCTCGATGGCGAACCTGCTTGTCATCCCAAAACTCTGACGACGCAACAATTTCCCGTAGAACAGGCTTGATTTCTAACCCGCCCGTGACAAAAGTCGAAGCCAATTTCTCCTGCAACTCCGGAGAGATTGCGCCCTCAATAAACCAGCTCGCCAACTTCTTGGTGATGAATTTAGCGCATGCCGGCTGATCACAAAGTAAATCTAAGGTCGCATCTCCATCAAACTTCGCCGTCTTGCCTAAAATCGACTTTAGTCCATCATCGTGCAACGAGGGAACCGAACAAAATGCCAATGGCGAATGTCCTTTCCTCGCAGCCGCCTCGGCGACTTTATCGTACGGAATATTGCCGCCGATATCCGAGTAGTGGAGACTCCAACCGGTGAAAGCACGAGCCGCTTCTTTGATGTCTTTCTCCGAATAATTTCCGATGCCGAGCGTGAACAACTCCATCACTTCGCGGGCAAAATTCTCGTTGGGATGCTCCGCCGTACTTTGATGAGTATCGAGATAGAATACCAACGCGGCAGTCTTCGAGACTTCTTTGAGCAATGATCGGAAGTTGCCATTCGCATGCTTACGGAGCACCTGTTGGTACGCCAGCATATTGGCTCCATCGGCAACTTTTTCGGCACTCACGGCAAAGTGATTGTGCCAGAAAAGAGTTAAACGTTCCTGAAGCGGACGCTTGGTCATGAGCATTCGCAATGACCACCAGGCAGCGAATTTGGGAGGATCGAACATGATCAAACCTTCGGTGCCGTACCCTGTCATTTCCCACGGATCTACCGGAAAGCCTTCGTCAACTTGATCGTAGTTGATGAGCCGATCAATCGTTCCATCGACCCCAAATTTTGCGTATTCGTCAACTTCATACTTGCCGGCTCCGAGTCCGAAGCGGCGCAAAAGATGGGCAATCTTCTCGCGATCATTCATATACGCATTATATGGCTATTGCATCCTCTAAGTTTCAAGTCCTACTCCTGGTCCCAGGCATCTTTTGCACTCTCGAGCGCAAACTCCTTCACATCATCCGACCATTCCCGAATCTCATGCTCAAACCCCGTCCGATCTCGTCGGTAAAGCGCCCTGGTTGCTTCTTCAAAATTTGGATGATCTCCGGCAATTACGGTCAAGAATCGACAACAGTTTTCTTGCGCATCCTTAATCCGTTGGCGAGGCGAGATGTCCTTCATTGCCGCTTCTACCAAAAATCGCAATCGAGACGACGCTCCTCCTGACTGTGAATCGAGCCACTCCCAATGGCGTGGCAAAAGGGTTACTTCGCGTGCCTTCACTCCCAGCTTTGGTCGCCCAACTGGAACTTTGGGCACCACGTCTTCAGAAACCGTCAAGTCGAAGTCAATTTGTCGACCAGTCGCGTGGTCAAAAATCAGCGGCCAAAATGCCGGATCTCGCCGAGCATAGTCACCAAGAGCTTGCCGAATGTCAGCTTTTGAACCGGATGCAAT
>JANPAV010000164.1:0-7604 GCA_031430115.1 Armatimonadota bacterium
GGCTCAGTCGTTAAAATTGAAGACCTTAGCTACGGCGATACCTTTGAAGTTCGAGTCGTCTCATCCGTAGAAGCTGATCCTGATAAGGACTTTTTAAGTTCAGAATCGCCAATGGGAACTGCACTTTATGGTCATGAAGAAGGAGATACGATCAATTTTGAATCTCCAGACGGAATGAAGAAGATCAAAATCCACCGAATTTCTCGCTAAAAATAGGCGTTGGAATAGGTATTCTTTTGGTTCCCCCAAACAAAAGAGGCGGGCAAAACTGTATATGTCAGATCAAACTAACAAGTCGTTACCTCTACCTAGCTCAAAAAGAGGACCCAAATCCTTTTTACAAGGAGTCAAGCGAGAGATGCGCAAAGTTTCGTGGCCGGCCATCAAAGAAACCAACCGACTCTTTGGGGTTGTTGTCGCTGTTTGTCTTATGCTAATCGTAATCATGGCTTCCCTCGGATTTTTCTTCGAAACCCTTATTAATCTCATTACAAAAACAGGTGGTCAATAATGCCTAGATCATGGTACGCAGTCCACACAATTGCTGGACACGAAAACAAGGTTCGAGACGTGTTAACAAGACGAGCCCAAGTCGAAGGACTCTGGGACTACGATATATTTGAAATTCTCATTCCAACCGAAAAGGAACTTCATACCCGAAACGGTAAACGAGTAGAAAAAGATCGAAAGGTTTTTCCTGGATATATTCTCATCAACATGATGATGAGTGACGATTCATTTAAGCTCGTAAAGTCAACTAGCGGAGTAACTGGATTCGTTCAATCGGGCAATAAACCGATTCCACTTGAGAACTACGAGGTCACTCGTATCATGACGAATCTTGAAGCGAGTCAAGAGACCCCCAAGGTTGCATGGAACAAGGGCGAAAACATTCGAGTTGTTGCAGGTCCCTTTAGCGATTTCACTGGAAAAATTGAAGAAGTCAGTACCGAAAAAGAGAAGCTTAAAGTTCTTATCAATATCTTCGGACGAGACACCCCAGTCGAACTCGATTTCGAGCAAGTCGAAAAACTTTAAAACGGGTCTCCTACTAATATTTAGGAGACTTTTCATTTATGCGATTATCTGCAACCGGTAAAAGGTGGATCGTTCCAAATGTCGACCTCAAATCGGTCAATACACTTGTACAGGAACTCGGGATTCACCACCTGACGGCAAAAGTTCTTGTCCACCGCGGACTAACCGACCCCGCCAGCGCCTTCAAGTTCCTTAATCCCTCATTAAATGACCTCGGAGCGCCAGAGAAGCTTCCGGACTACGAAAATGCCGTAAAAGAGATTTTAGCGGCAAAAGAGAATGGTGATCTCATCTTCGTTCATGGCGACTATGACGTCGATGGCGTCACGTCCGCCGCAATCTTCGATCGATTCTTAAAGAAGATCGGATGTAATGTGTACACTCACGTCCCCCATCGCACAAAAGAGGGATACGGAATCAACATCAATCTTGTTCACGAGGCACAACAACGTGGCGCCAAAGTGTTTCTAACTTGTGACTGTGGCATCGGAGCCCACGATCAAGTGGAAGCCGCTCTTCAATATGGAATGAGAGTTGTAGTAACTGACCACCACGAGCTAAAGGAAACCATGCCTAACGCCCATGCCGTGGTAAACCCCCACCGAAAGGACAATCAATATCCATTTCCGGCACTCAGTGGTGCAGGCGTTGTCTTTCGCCTCTGCGAAGGAATCGCCAAAGAACTAGACCCCAGTTCAGTATCGAGCTATCGCAAGAACTACCTAGATCTTGCCGCTCTTGGCACCATTGCCGACGTGATGCCTCTGATAGAAGACAACCGTATCATCGCAAAGTTTGGCCTCGAAAGACTAACAGAAACAAAGAAAAAGGGGATCGTCGCCCTAAAAACGATCTCAGAGATAACTGGAAACGTTGGCTCCTACGATGTTGGCTTCAAACTTGGTCCAAGATTGAACGCTGCCGGTCGGATTGACGACGCCGCTTTGGCTCTCGAATTGCTCCTCAGTGAAGACGATACAGAGGCGCTTCGATTGGCACAAGAGCTCGACAAACACAATACCGATCGCCGAGCAGTCCAAGAAGTAATGATTGACGAAGCCGTCGCCATGGTAGAAGCCATGCCTTCCCTACCCAATGCCTTACTGATATTCAAGGATACTTGGCACGCAGGAGTTGTCGGAATCGTAGCCGGCAAGCTGAAAGAACGGTTCAATCGACCCGCTTTTGTTGGTTGCATCGAGCCAGAGTCCGGAAGAGGAAAAGCCTCCGGAAGATCAATTCCAGGTCTCAACCTAGCCGCAATGATCCAAAACTATCCGCTCATTGTTTCAGGCGGAGGTCACGCAATGGCAGCTGGCATTGCATTTGACTTGGATAATGTTGAGATCATCTCGAAAGCATTCAATCAGTACGTAAGCCAATTCCTCAAACCCGAAGATTTCATTCCGGCGGTCGAGTTAACTGCCGACGTCGAAACCGACGAACTCACATTCGGCCTCATTGAAGAGTTAGAGAAACTTCAGCCTTTCGGTATGGCAAACCCAAAACCGATATTCTATGCTTCCGACGTAACCCTCAGTTCGTTGCGATCAATGGGTGACGGGTCTCACGCCAACCTAACAATATCACCAAAATCAGGTCAGGCAAACTTACGGGGCGTTGGATTCGGGTTGTTCGAAACATTCTCAACCATTGGACAGGGTCAAAAAGCTGACCTCGTATTCGAACCTCAAATTAATGAATTTAAAGGAAATCGAACTGTACAGTGGAAGATTTCAGATGTCCGTCCGCTTGAGCATGCTGACTACCAACTGTAACCATAATGGTTAGAAGTTCGGCTTTCCTACGAACTTGAATCGGAATTGTTGTGCCCGGAATCAAACGGTAGGTTGCCCTTGAGAAATCAATTTGATTTCGAATCATGACACCACTAATGTCTACAATTGCGTCACCAACTTCCAATCCTGCCAATTCAGCGCCACTGTCTTTGGTAATTGACTGAATCTCTACACCGCCAAACTTACTTTCGCTAATGAACACTCCAAGGAGTCCGTAACTAGCTTTCTTTTCCGGAGTCAGAAAGCCTAAAAGTGCTTTGTTTGTTACTTCCCAGGTAGGCGAGTAGGCTACAACTAACCCTCGAGGTCCCAAGGTCCTGCTGGTAAATTGTTGCTGTCCAGCATTGGTGGTCACTTGCTTAGAAGATTGTGCCGCACCTTGTAGGTCAAAACGTTGTTGATTGTTAGGCACTTCCTGCGCTAAAGCCGCAAATAGACCGCCAATCAGGTTTCCGCTTTGGCTGAACAGCAAAGCGCCACCCATTTGCAAGGCAGGCTGTTCTACCCGTATCTCTTGAACCGGAAAAGTCCGTTTGGACTTCTGATCAACACCAATCTTCTCGGCTCCGGTTAATTCTGCCCTTAAAACTTGATGCGGCAAAACCGCAAGAATATTGCCCTTCTCGCCATCTGACCTATCCGCTGCGCGAACAAAAGTAATGCCGGCGGGACGATTCGTCGTTTTGACCAATGTTAGCTGAGACGCAGAATCAGTTGCTTCAATCTTTATTTTGTATGAAAGCCCAGTCTCAGTAACCAGGTCCGTGACTCCTTTTTGAATCACGAGGGTATTGGCAACCGCGTAGCCATCCGCACTGATAAATACAGCCGGACCGACAGCAACACCATTTCGTGCAAGCACACCAATCGAGGTTCGCAATTTTTGCCAGGTCGCACTTTCTACTGCAGAAAGCTGCCCGTGCGTACTCGCCAATATTCCAATCTTAGCCGCCAATAACAACATTCTTTGTATCGTTTACCTCGGTCGCTACTGGAGCACCGACTCCAGAATCTTGATCATTGTTAATCATAATCATCGTCGCATCAACACTTGGCAATGGTTCCGACTTCATTAATGAATCTGCCACGACACCAGCAGCACCAGGACTCATAGCCCCGCCACCACCATTTCCGCCAGTTAAAGAAGCAGAAGTCTTAACCGATTCGCTGGCCATCTTTACTGCGCTCATCTTGACATCTCTCATGGCTAAAAACGGAGATTTAGTTCGAGATCGTCGTTCAGAACCCTTAGAAACCCTGTCGCGCTTCTCGGAAAATCGATAAGTCAGTTTCTCGCCCGAATCATCCGATGCCCAATGACTATCCTTGATATCAGGGAAACCAGAAGGTGTTTCATTGACATCCTCTTGAACGACAACCGCATCAGGCTTCGTCAGCTTTTGCTCTGGCAATTTAATGCCGACTCCAGAATTACTCGCCATATTCGGTCCACCAATCAAGGTCGGATCCTTTCTCGAAGTTCCGTTCATCAAAACATATCCAAGAGCAATTACGCAGGCTGCGGCTCCTGGAGCAAGCACCCAATTCAACCAAGGGAAACCAAGTCGTGACGGTTTCAAGCCTTGGCCAAGAATGGCACCTCTCAGTCTCTCTTTCGAGTACTGCATCTCAGGGATATCGCGGAACGATGCAAGGTCGCCCTTGATCGACTGAAGAAACTTAACTTCTTCAGCACCATCTTCATCCTTCAGCAATGAAGCTTCAAAGACCTGAGCATCATGCTCGTCTAAGTCGCCAAACGCGTATCCAAATAATTTGTCTTCCTTCTTTTCAAACATAATCAATCATCTCCCAATAAAGGAGTAATCCGATCGCGCAAAGCGCGTCGGGCACGGAGAACTCGTAACTTAGCTCCGCCGACCGTACATCCAAGCACTTCGGCGATGTCACTATATTCTCGTTCTTCAATATCTCTCATTACAATCATCTGCCGGTGGTGTTCCGGCAACGCCATAATCGCTTTTCGCAAGGCAATTCTTCTTCGCTCTTGCTCTAAATTCTCAATCGGATTCTCAAAACTTCCGGTGGTCATCCAATCAAGGGCGCCTTTTGCTTCCTTCTGTTCTAAGTTATTCCGCCTTGTGCCCATTCTCGCCTGGTCAGTACACAGGTTTGAAACAATTCTTAGTAGCCAGGTCGTAAATTTTGCTTCGTCACGATAACGGTGAAGGTTTTGGTAAGCGCGTACAAAAGCTTCTTGAACCATGTCTTCCGCGTCATCACGCTTATTCACCATCTGGTAAGCAAATCGATACACCAGAAGTCTGTGACGGTCAAACAGGACCTCAAAAGCATCGAAGTCTCCTTCGCGGGCACGCTTGACCAGAGACTCGTCAGAATCCAAGTCTAGTCTGGCTGTTGTTGCTGCCTTCAAACTCATCGTTAAACCGCGTATCATTTAGGTTCAGTCCTTCCTTGTCACTATCAAAGAATTGGACGAACAATTCGATCACTCGTTACTTCATTATCCCGTGTTTTTTGATGCTTCTAAATCCAAAACGATGGTAACTGGGCCATCGTTCACCAGTGATACTTGCATGTCCGCCCCAAATTCACCGGTTTCAACTTGAATTCCTTCCTGCATTAAGAACGAAATAATGAGATCAAATAGTGCCTTTCCAGGTTCAAAAGGAGCCGATTCCATGAAGCTGGGGCGCCTTTGCTTTCTCGCATCCCCATAGACCGTGAAGTTAGAAATTGCTAAGACTTGGAGCAACGGATCAAAGTCCTTCAGACTCAAATTCATCTTCCCATCTGGGTCATTAAATATCCGCAAACCGGCAATCTTCTCCGCCATCTTCTTCGCTTCAGCCTCCGTATCGTCCCGATGGACCCCAACAAGAAGCAACAAACCGTGGGCACATTGACCCACAACCTTGCCGTCAACCGCGACTGACGCACTCAAAACTCGCTGGATTACTGCTCGCATGATTATTCGCTGATCATAAAAGCCTTTTCTTCTTCCCAAGGCGATTGACAATCTCGACCAACAAAAGAATTATTGATGTAATGCGCAATGCCGCTTGGCTCAATATAGCCACCCTGAATTCCCCCATCTCCGTGCTTGTAGTAAATATGGACCAAACTCATCGATGCTTCTAAATCTCGTTTGGCAAGTGCGGGTATTTCTCCAATAATCATTGCTTTCCTAACCGTGTTTCGAGCTGAATTAGCGTTGCCAAGATATCTTTGCAATGTTCCCGTCAAGTCAGAACGCTTTCCACTAACTGGTCCGAGTGGCACTGACCAAGTCGGATTCACTCTTCCCTTATCGAAGCGATAAAGACGGAACGGGGCGTGCTTGCCTCCTCCAATGTAGAAAAGTGTTTCTGTAACTCCAAACGGAAAAAGAACAGTATTGTCATCGTCAAACTCGCCTTGCAATGTAAAACCTTGACCAGCCACGTGGCTAGCGAGCCATTGCAAACATTCCTGTCTAGCTAACGCGAGTTTTCGTCCGTAATGTGTACTTTGGTAAATGGTGAATGTAGCAAGAGCCAAGCCCTCGGGCTTTTCGTAACAAATTTCAGAGTTTCCTTTGTTGAAGTAGATGATGCCGACCGGTCCCTGACGATGATCCTCTATAGTCCAGTGATCGGCATTCAATTCCCTTTTGGCATTAGTGAGGAACTGAACCCATGGCCAATTTACCGTGTAGCACTCCACTTTCCGAAAATTGCCTTCCGAAACAAGCCTTGATTCCTCCCCATCGTAAAAGACGTTTGGAACGTTAAGAAATCCAAAAGTCGCTTGAAAAACTAAAAGACTCGCAATCATTGATTGATCCCTGACATGTCAGACGAATATAGTCGAAAGGAAGTACCGTTGGATAAGAACTCCTGGACTCACCCTTTTCCGTATCAAAACTATATAGTGCACAAAACCATATGGAGTTGGGAATTCACACCAAACTCCCAACCGCTATCTATTGTTCTTCGTTCACACCCTTCCTCATCAGTAAACGTGTCGAATCAACCAAAGGGTACTTGATGGAATGGTTCAAAGGCTAAGACTTCGAACTTCAATCCACAAACCTTCTCTTTAAGCAAACTGCAAAATATAGCCTGCTGACTCACGACTACCTAGTCCTTAGCCCAGAACATTTCGCCGGCAGACTCTTGGATCACGCTCTGCTGGAGAACATCCAAAGCCTTTCTCAAGCCTTCCATTGGGCTCATCAAGCCATCCTCATGCTCGATGCTCAATACATAGTCGTAACCGACGGTGCGCAGAGTTGAACAGAACTCTTTCCACCACTCGACGCCGTGTCCGTATCCGACTGATCTGAAGACCCAAGATCGACCATAAATATCGCCGTAAGACTTCGTGTCCAAATTGCCGTTCAGAGCAGACGTGTAAGGGTCAATGCGAGTGTCTTTGGCATGAACATGAACCAAAGCTCCCTCCTTTCCTAACTGACGAACCGCTGCAATCGGATCAATACCCTGCCACCAAAGGTGAGACGGATCAAAGTTCGCGCCAACATAGTCGCCGTCCTTACCAATCGCATTCCGAAGTCGAAGAAGCGAATCGTTTGAATAACAAACAAAGCCCGGATGCATTTCAATGCCGAACTTCACATTGTGCTGCTTCAAAAACGCGGACTGCTCAGTCCAGTAAGGAATGACTACCGAATTCCACTGCCATGCTAAGATATCTCTAAACTCATCGGGCCAAGCACAAGTGACCCAGTTAGGATTAGTTGCGTTAGGACCATCACCTGGACAACCGCTAAAGCCATTAACT
>JANPAV010000165.1:0-2833 GCA_031430115.1 Armatimonadota bacterium
CCTTCGATTCGTCCTCGTCGACCGTTGATGTCTCCAACTACGTCGCCAACATTTTGCTCTGGCGTCGTAACTTCGACGTGCATGATCGGTTCCTTAATAATCGGATTTGCTGTCTTCATCGCAGCTTTGAAAGCTAAGACTCCAGCTTGTTTGAACGCGTTTTCGTTCGAGTCAACGTCATGGTAACTTCCGTCGAGGACCTTTACCTTAATGTCGACAACTGGATAACCAGCTTGAACACCGCTCAGCATTGCTTCTCGGACGCCCTTTTCAATTGCCGGGATGTATTCCTTAGGAATCGAACCACCAACAACCTTGTTCTCAAACACGAAGCCTTGACCAACTTCCATCGGTTCGATGGAAATCGTACAGACACCATACTGACCCGAACCACCAGACTGTCGAACGAATCGTCCTTCTGCCTTGCTGGTTCCCTTGATTGTTTCTCGGTAGGCGACCTGTGGCTTACCTTGGTTAGCCTGGACGCCAAATTCGCGATTCAATCGATCAACAATGATTTCAAGGTGAAGTTCACCCATTCCGGAAATGATCGTTTGACCAGACTCGGCATCAGTAAAGACTCGGAATGTCGGATCTTCTTGAGCAAGTCGTTGCAACGACTGACCCAGTTTCTCTTGGTCCGCCTTCGATTTTGGTTCAATGGCAATTTGGATAACTGGCTCAGGGAACTTGATCGCTTCAAGCGCAACCATCTTGTCTGGATCACAAATTGTGTATCCCGTGATGATGTCGTTTAGACCGATGACGCCAACGATTTCGCCGGCATATACCTCGTCAAGGTCAGTTCGTGCATTTGCGTGCATTTCCAAGATTCGGCCGACTCGCTCTGTTCGAGTTCGAAGTTCGTTCGTCGACGGGTCTCGATAAGCAACCGCAACTTGGCTTCCCTTCTTAAGGAAACCGGAGTAAACGCGAAGGAACGTAAGTCGTCCAACGAACTTATCTGACATGATCTTGAATGCAAGAGCGGAGAACGGCTCCTTGTCATCAGGATTTCGTACAAGCTCAGTTTCTGATCGTGGCTCAATTCCACCTACGCCACCTCGGTCGATGGGACTTGGAAGGAATTCGCAAACTGCGTCGCACATCGCTTGAACGCCCTTGTTCTTAAAGGACGAGCCAGAGATCATCGGGAAGATTTGCAAAGCGATCGTGCCTCGTCGAAGAGAAGCTTTTAGTTCTTCAACCGATAGCTCTTCACCTTCAAGGTACTTCATGGCGATTTCATCGTCATAGTCGGCAATCGACTCAAGCAATTTGCCTCGCCATTCTTTGGCAGCTTCTTCCATTTCAGCAGGAATTGGACCGGTTTCGGACGTTTTTCCATCGTCAGACTTATAGATCGTTGCCGTCATCTTGATGAGGTCAACGTATCCGGTGTAGTTGCCTTCAGCTCCGATAGGAATCTGAATTGGAGCAACGTTGGCACCAAGTCGCTCTCGGATCCGACCATGAACACTAAAGAAGTCAGCACCAAGTCGATCCATCTTGTTAACATAAATAACTCGAGGGACTTTATACTTGGTTGCTTGTCGCCAAACTGTTTCAGATTGTGGCTGAACGCCACCAACGGCGCAAAATACAGCAACGCACCCATCAAGAACACGAAGGGATCGCTCAACTTCAACCGTGAAGTCTACGTGTCCTGGTGTATCAATGATGTTGATCTTGTGCTCTGGGAATTGCTTATCTGACCCGCTCCAGAATGCAGTAGTCGCAGCCGAGGTAATCGTGATTCCTCGCTCTTGCTCCTGCTCCATCCAGTCCATGGTTGCAGCACCGTCATGCACCTCACCAATTTTGTGAGTTTTGCCGGTGTAATATAAGATTCGCTCGGTTGTAGTCGTCTTGCCGGCGTCAATGTGAGCCGCAATACCAATGTTCCGAACGAGTTCGAGGGGGTGGCTTCTGGGCATGGCTGTTTAGTCTTCCTTTCTTAGTGAAGTGAGTTTTGGGCTATACATCTTGCATAGCCCGGGTCAAAAATATCTTAGAATCGATAGTGGGCGAACGCTTTATTGGATTCAGCCATCTTGTGCGTGTCTTCACGCTTTTTGATTGCTGAGCCGCTGTTGTTGAATGCGTCGAGCACTTCATTGCTCAACTTGTCAACCATCGACTTTCCGCTTCGCTTTCGAGCGGCTCCAAGGAGCCATCGGAACGCGAGAGTTCGTCGTCGCTCTGGTCGAACGTCCATCGGTACTTGGTACGTTTGGCCACCAACTCGTCGAGGTCGAACCTCAACCGCTGGAGTTACGTTTTGAATCGCTTTCTCAAATGCTTCGATAGCAGGGGTTCCGCTTTTCTCTTCGACAATCTTCATTGCCGCGTAGAAAATGTATTCGGACTTTCCCCGCTTACCGCTGTACATCATTCGATTAATAAATCGTGCAGCCAACTCTGATCCGTAAATTGGATCAGGAAGGATGATTCGTTTTGGCGCTGCGCCTTTACGTGGCATTACTTAGCCGCCTTTGGCTTTTTCACGCCATATTTAGATCGACCCTGGTTTCGCTTGCTGACGCCTGCGGTTTGTTGGGTTCCACGAATGATATGATATCGAACGCCCGGAAGGTCCTTAACACGACCACCTCGGATAAGAACAACAGAGTGCTCTTGGAGGTTGTGGCCTTCGCCAGGAATATAGGCGGTAACTTCGATACCGTTGGTCAATCGAACACGAGCAGTCTTTCGAAGTGCTGAGTTCGGCTTCTTAGGAGTCATCGTTCGAACGATGGTACATACTCCTCGCTTAAATGGGTTTTGTTTCAGTGCCGGACTCTTTGATTTAGTCTTTGGCACCTTCCTTCCC
>JANPAV010000166.1:0-11849 GCA_031430115.1 Armatimonadota bacterium
TCCTTACGTGGGATGGCTGGAGCCTTTCGGCACCGAAACCGGTTAGCCCGCTAGTTGATCGTAGCCTACAAGATGACTCCATGCCGGATACCTCGACCATTTCGTCGATTGCTGAAGCCCGAGCCCACAAATATCAAGCAACCGAAACCGACAAGTCTTATCGATTGAATTACTTTGCCGAGCCTGCTAAGGGGTCATTGCCAACGCTTCGCTATGGCGAGGTTTACGCGATTCGGTCACGATCAGTCGATCTTGCCGGCAACAGTTTGCCTTTGGCTGCCAAGGAGCCAACCGGAGCATCGCAAACCATCACGTATCTTCGGCATGAACCAATTCTTCCGCCAACTCTCCACATGCATGACAGTGCCGGTCCGGGAGAGTCAGCCTATGTTATTGCAGTTCGAAAGTTCGCGGACAACAAAATTGGTTCGAAATCATTGAGGTTCATGTACCCACCAGTAGGCGGAATGAGCATGGCCGAACTACATGGCAAATTCGACTTGCCAACTGGTTCACCAGACCCTAGTTTTTGGGACAAGGTTGCTTCGGTAGACGCTCGAAAAGAGCTTCCTGACACCATCACTTCAGTTAATGCTCCGCCGGTCCCCTATCTAATTGATCCAGCGTGCGTAGGAGCTGCCATTAAGCGAGAAGGACGCGCATCAAAACCGACTGATACTGCCACAACTGGATTCCTACCTTCGGGTGGATGGATTGACGCTCAGGCTTCGACCTTATCTTTGATGCCAGGCTCTGCCTTCAAGATGGACAGTTCAACCGGTGTTCAAGGAGTCGGATTGACGCTGGCTCCAGGACAAGACGTGACCGTTAGTCTAAGCTCAACGACGAGCGAAGATTTTCTCCCGGTTTTCGAGCAGACTCGATGGATCGAAAAGTCTCTCCAAGCAAAAGGAGATAGCTTGGCTCGAGCAGCCAAAACACCGAAGTTTAGTCAACGCATGGAGAGCCATCGAACCCATAAACCTTTCGGCTTCGAACTGGTGAAATACCGACCCATTGCCATCAGGTTTTCTCGCGAAGCGACCGCCGAATCAAGTTCTCAAAAGGCATTAGACGCTTGCCTTCGAGGTCAAAACTCAGCTTTAACTCCAACTCGGTCAGTGCGAGTTGTGTATGCCACCCAAGTTCCAGAAAATGGGTTTAAGTTCGACAAGATTGAAGTCAGTCGAGAAGGGACGGCAGCGACCTTTGATATGCGTGGGCAAGTCCACGGCTGGAGTACTGAAGAATTGGAATTCACCATTAACTATTCAGACCCCGTAGATGACATATCAGAACATCGAAGAAAGACTGAGTCCGAAGGACATGACGCCAAAATTTCCGATCTCAATCCATCCTACGTTGACACCGTTCCCGTAAACGGATGGTACGCCACGGAAGGAATTGAATTTCACGATACAAAGTGCCATATTGTTGAAGTAACTGCCGTCGCAAAGACCCGATACGCAGACTTTTTCCCTAACGCTCAAAAGGCAAATCCGGTAGGCAGGGGACTCAGCCGACGCTCCCCAAAATTGGTTATGAGTGCGGCATCAAACGAGTCAGAAGGACCGTCCGGCGCATACACACGGTCATACATGAAGACCAATATTATCGTCCCGTCAAGCAAAAGACCTGACAAGCCTCAAGTTGAATACATGCTCCCAGCCATGACATGGTCGAGCGATACTACTCCAAGCGGAAAGGTAAGCAGAAAGCGAGGAAACACCGTTCGGATCTACTTGCGTCGACCATGGTTTTCGAGCGGAATAGGCGAAAAGCTAGCGATCGTTCTGCCCGATGGATCAGGCCCAAATGCAAATAATCCAGACTACTACTACCATTCAACAATCGGTTTTGACCCAGCATTTGAATTCCTGGACAACACCCTAAAAATGACGCCGGCTCACTTCCTCGGAAAATCAGGAGTGGCTGACCAGGTTCAAATTCCCGAACTTAATGGAACCGCAACCTTGATAACTTACGATCCGAAGTTCGACGCTCAACTCCAACTTTGGTATGTCGACGTTGAAATCGATCCGCTCAATCCGTATTACACGCCGTTTCTTAGACTCGTAGTTTGCCGATATCAACCAAACTCAACGGTTGGAAACCATGTAAGTCCGTTGTCAGTAGCCGAGATCACGCAACTGCAACCAGACCGAGTTGCCCTAGTTGTCACGGTTGAACCTCGCAAGACTTTCAATGTGTTTTATGCTGGAATTGCCGGCAAAACCAAAGTCGCGCCAAACGTGGTCATCGGTACCCTAGAGACTCAGTCAAATAGCAGTCCCGACGCTCCTTGGATGCCTGTCATGAGAGACAACGAACCTTTTGAGTTCTTTGTGCCGTTCAGCAATGGTCCGCTCGGAATGTTTGCCCTCTTATCAAACCTCTATGATTGGAGCGCAAAGCCTGAGAATCTTGCTCAATTGGCGCAAGGTCGCCCAGGAACGGTAACGGTGCCAAATCGGGCAAGCAAATACCGAGTTGTCCTCCGAGAGTATGAGGTCCACCCTAGTCAGGCGGGAGACCCGCCGGTCTCAATCAATAACTCGAGTATTGCCGGTCGGCTCGTCCACGCGGACGTGATAAACCTAACTTTGGGAACTCCTCCTGCTCGTGGACCCGGAAACATAAAGCCATAGCTCTATGTTTCCGAACCACAATTGCGTTACTTTTTTGAACGATTTCTTTGCTTGATCGGATCAATTGATTTGACGGATACAAGCCGAACCGGTCCAATCAATCCGGAATCAAGCAGCGGAGAATCCTTGCTGTAGAATTTCCAAGTCGCAAACCCAATCCGATTTGAGGCAGGTCTTGGCTTTCCATCAAGGATCCATTGAGGCCACTCCGTAATCGGACCTCCGTTGTACTTGGCTTGCGGCGGATATTGCTCATCACCAATCAACCGGTTAGGCCAGAGATTCGTGACTTTCACAACCAACGAGTTGCTTCCAGACTTCAAGTATTTCGAAACGTCAAGTCGGAAAGGAGCCTTCCACAACGTCTGCAGTTTCCTTCCATTGAGTTCAACTTCAGCAAAGTTCTTGACCTTGCCAAGGTCGAGCCAGGTCAGATCGCCGGACGGCATGTACGAGAAATTCGTGCGGTACGTTGCTGTTCCAGAGAAGTACTTCACGCCTTCAACTTTCGAATCCGTCCAAGATGCTAACTTGTCCATCACAATTGACGAAGGAGCGCCTTTGTTTGGTGGGAATTGAATAGTCCACGGCTGACCAAGCAGCATAGATCTCGGTACTGCACCGATGACCCCCGAAGTTCCATTGGCATAGGTGTACTTGATCTTGCCAGCTTTCCATGGCTGGATCGCGGTTCCGCTTAACAGGAAGTTTGGCGGCGCATTGTCTGGAAGTTGAGGCATAAATTCTAGACTTCCATTCTCACTGATTTTTCGTTCAGCGCGCTTTCCGTCCACGGAATACACCACGAATAGATGTTTCACATGATTGAACGCAGGATCACCAAAATTCGAATTAGTGGCTTCCAGCATCGTCTCCCCATGAGCAACGAGTGACCTCGCTTTCTCGGTCACATCCGTTCCGCCACTACCGTCATTGGCTTGATATCGAGCCGAAATAATCTCGATCTTCGGCATCTTCGGTTCCTTGTCTCTTTCACTAAGCCAAGTTAGAGAAGTGAGGTGATTCTTCACCGGAGCCTTCCTGAAGATGACGAATGTAGATCCGGCAGATTCCATTCTTATCGAAACGGTTGTTCTTCCTTGCTCATTACGCCAAACAGGAGCATTTTCGATGACTCCTGATTCCGGATTCCACATTTCAGGTTGACGGCCACTTATTCGGAATGAAACATCGAGATCAACCGGACGATAGGTCGGATTAGCGACGAAATAGATATCGGTTCCCTTATCAACACGATGAATCCAATTAACTGGTCTAGTGGACGTAAGATCAGGCGCAACATGCTTTTCAGCCAGGACTTGCTTGATGCTCATGCCACTATAAGCGTGCCGAGGGGAACCCATGTTCCAAACTCTAGCAGCCGTTCTTTGTACTTCTTGGTCGCCATTTGGATATTCAGAAAGACTTGGCGATTTCTCAGGAGCTGGTCCCACGACTGTTGCTCCGTCATTCACTAACTGAGCAATTTTCCGAACCGTCTTAGTGGTCATGAACTTGCTTTGTGGCAACATCAACACTCGATACCGCATTCCAGTCGGAAGAACAATTTGTCCGTTTTCAACCTTCATTTGGTGCAAAACCGTTGCGTCGCAGCCGTCGTAATCATAGCCTTCAGGTATCTCTTTCCCTTTCATCATGGGGAGGTCATTCGGGCCTTCTTCGCCAGTAAACGCAACGACATCCGCAACAAATCGCCCCGACTGGAGCAAGAATTGACTTCGAGTGATGTACTTCATCCAGGCCTGTCCCTGATCCCACCACGTAATGGTTCGATCGAGGTTCATTCCCCACGGTCCCATCGTCATTCCGGGTTCGAGGTTTAGCCATGGCTGATGAGCGTATCGGTGGAAAATGTACCGGTTCACTCCGAGCGTAAAGATTCTATCGCCTAAAGCCTTTGCTGAATACGGATCAACCAACCACCGACCCTGATTCTCATCCGCAGTGAATGCCTCCGCTCCAATAACTGGCTTTCCGTTGGTATGAGCCGCAGACGCTGCCAATTTTGTTGATTCCTGAGCCATGCCGTTTGGAACCCAAAACTCGCCCATCGGTATGTCTCCAAGCCCTGAGACCTGCAAATTGTCAAATGAACCATTGCCGTATCCTTCGACCGAAAACTTGAGACCATTCTTATGGCAAAGCTCCTTGAAATACGCAAAATAGTTATCGGCGAATAAGTCGCAGATCGTTCTTCTCCAGTCCCAAAGGAAGCGCTCGGTTACCTCGCCACTCTGCACGATTCGACCCGTAATCGCGGGAAGAAATGGCATTGGATCATATCCACGCCGCTTCAAGAATTCTTCCCGAAGTTTAGGCGTCCAGTTTTGACTGCCAACTTCGTAACTATCAATCAGAGCGTTGTTCAAACCGTATTTTTCAATTTTCCCATTGTCCTTGAGAACAGAAGCCATCATCCCGTCCCAAAAATGGTCCATTGCCGTACGACTCATCTTGTCGACTTCGGGTCCTCTTCCGGCATCGGGCGAAGGAGAGTTCTCGGCACCAGTGGGTGTATGCCCCATACGAATGATTGTCCATTCTCCCTCTGGCGCATTCCAAGAGACTTTGCCGTTGGCATCCACTTGTAAGGTAATGACATCTTCCTTTGCGGTCACCGCATTGCTTGGAATGTTGAGGAACTGCGGAGCAACCTTATCACCTCGATCAAAGCCTGCCTTGGTTCGAATGTCAGGATTCCGGTAAGCACCATTTGCTGGTTTGCGAACCGCATAGACCGCAATGTCTTTGTAATAGTTCAGCTTAGATTGAGGTTTCGGCAAAACCCCTTCAAATCGCTTTGGACCCTTAACTGATGTTTCCGACCACGTCAAGAATTGCATCGCGTATTCCGGCTTTACCCATGGACCGCCGCTACTTGACCAGCCTCCGCAGTTGTGTACACAGATTTCAATATTGAGTCGCTTCGCTTCCTTAAACGCCCAAGCCATGGCTTCTTGCCACTGGGGCGTCATCATTGGAGTCTTTCCGATCGGAATTCCGACCTCAACATTAAATATTTGGGCACCACCAATGCCAATTTTCTTCATCGCCTCAAGGTCAGCCGTAATTCCAGCTTTGCTAATGTTCCCGTTGATCCAGTGCCACCACGTGTGCGGCTTGGCTGAATTCGGTGGATTGATAAAGCCCGCATCAAGCGAAGACTGGGCAAACAAGAATGACGCAAAAGCGACCAGAGATAGACTAGCAATTGAACGGCGGTTAAGCAACATACGACACCTGCGCCAGGTTACCTATTCAAAGGTTCAGATACTTGAGTGCTTTAACCAAAATTTGGTGATCGTCCTCCAATCCAACGGTTACTCGAATATAGCGATCCAACGGATCCTGACCGGGCTTCCTAATAAAGACCCCTTCTTGGCGTAATCCCGCAACGATTGCTTCGGCTCGTTCCTTGCTGCCAGCATCACCTAAAACGAAGTTCGTACTACTCGTCAAAGGAAACAATCCAAGATTCTCCAAAAGAATTGAAAGATCAAACTTTGCTAATCGGTTCATTTCTTTGACTTTTGCCAAATGGCTGCGGTCTCGAAGCGACGCCAATGCCCCGGCTTGAGCAATGGAGCTGACCTCAAAGTGAGGCCGAATTCGATTGAGCGGTTGAAGGGTTTTTGGTTCGCCAAACGCAAAGGCGATGCGGGTGCCCGCCATTCCGTGAGCCTTAGAGAAAGTCCTTAGCCGGATCAGTCGATGATCGGAAACATCGTACGAATCCACGAAGTCAATGTAGGCTTCGTCCAGAATGATCAGAACATGATCGGGAAGACTGTCGATGAATCCTTGGATTGCTTCTCCGGAGTGAAACGTGCCCGAAGGGTTGTCTGGGTTTGCGACGTAAACAGCCTTGGCGTGATGCAGTTTGACCGCTTCGGCTAGACACGAAAGGTCAACTTGCAAGTCTCGGTAAGGCACCTTCATAAGCTCCGCCCCGACTGCATCAATGAAGTAATTGAATGTGGGATAGCTCCCTAGGGTGGTGACGACTTTGTCGTTTGGTTCCAAATAGGCCGAAGCAAGATGGCTAAACAGTCCATCGATTCCTGGACCAACGACGAAGTGATCAAGGGATAGATTGAACTGGTGAGCTAACTCGGTTTTGAGTTCGTATGACAACGGATCGCCGTACCATTGGGGAGCCTTGGCGGCTTCCACCATTGCCTCAATAGCAAGCGGCGAAGCGCCAAAGACACTCTCGTTTGCGCCTAAACGTGCCAAGAACTTCCGACCGATTTGACGCTCAAACTCTTCGGGCGCAGTGAACGGAATCGCGTCGGGAAGCTGGGCTACAATGCGGGTTGGCTCTGGTCGAGGCACGACTATAGTTTACGCCTTAACTGCCGAACGCTTCCTTATCGCCTTCTCGAATCTTCTCTGATGCTTGATCGGCGGTGCTCTTCGACTTGTCAATCTCTCGTCGATAGACGCCCTTCTCGCCTGGTTCACCAATCGTGACGGTCTCCGACTTGCCACAGCCAACCGCAGCGAGAACAATAATTCCTAGAATGACAAACTTCATGAGTTGCTTATTCCATAAATCAGGGCTAGACCGAAGGCGAGTTACAGGTACCTCGGCAATTCAAACTTAAAGCCCTTTCTCGGACGGATCTTAACCGCTTGAACAAAATAGACGATTCCTGGAAGGTTCATGCAAGGCAGAATAATCCAAGTCCCGACGTCGAATGAATATGAATCATATGGCTGAAAACTGAGCAATGGAACAACCATTGCTGGAAGCCCTGTGAGCAAAACAATGAATGTTGCATTGAGCCATTTATACTGGCGCTTCTTGGATTCAGATTGATTTCCAGGTTCTCCGTACTTAATTTCCCAACGAGTCGCACGGTGGCGGGCCGCTCCAATAAAGGTAAGCACGAAACTAAGACCAGTGAATACTAAAGGCAGTAGGGGACCTTCCATGACAAAGTAAAAGAGGATCCCCGATTGATAGAGTAAATGCATCCTTCCCTCGCTTCTTCCGCTTCTTGGCTTCCCAGCTTCCCAGCTTCCCAGCTTCTTAGCTTCTTAGCTTCTTAGCTTCTTAGCTACTTCATCTTCCGACGCTGCGCCGAGATGACTTCGGTATTCATTCCCGCCCAGTGGAGCATTCCACCGTACCGACCGTGCTCCATCTTGATGCACTTGTCCACCACCGCAACCAGACCGGCTTCAGTGGCCCGTTCTGCCGCCTCAAAGTTAATAATCCTTAATTGCATCCACACTGCCTTCGCCCCAATCTTGATCGCATCCTCGACGATCCCGGGGACTTCGTTCGAAGGGCGGAATATGTCGACAATATCGACCGGAACCGGAATCGATGCCAGGTTCGGATAACACTTCTCACCCAGGATCTCCTCCGCCTTAGGATGAACCGGAATAATCGTAAATCCGCGATCCTTCAGGTACGAGCCAACCATGTTGCTCGCCTTGGTCTTCTCGGTCGAAAGGCCAACGATGGCAATCGTCTTGGCGGTGCGCAAAAGCTCCTGAATCGCTTTGCCGTTCTGGTACTTCTCCCTTTGCTCAGGAGTTAGTTTGGTGTTGAGAGAAATGTCGCAGACGAGGGTAGACATGGTGGTTTCCTATACATTAGCCAGGGCTTGGTCGAGGTCCCAAAGCAAGTCATCGGTGGTCTCCAAACCAACCGAGAGCCGAATCATTGCCGCCGAGATACCTGAACTCGCCATTTCGGCGTCCGAGAGCTGCTGGTGGGTGGTCGAGCCAGGATGAATGACAAGGCTCTTCGCATCGCCTACGTTCGCCAAGTGAGAGAACAGTTGCAAGGATTCGATAAACCGCTTCCCAGCTTGTCTCGCATCGCCCGAACCAGGGTTGATCTCGAACGACATGACTGCGCCGGGACCTTTCGGAAGATATTTCTCGGCTCGAGTGTTGTGCGGGTGGCTGAGCAATCCGGCGTAGTTGACCTTGGCTACCTTAGGGTGCCCCTCAAGGAATTCTGCCACAGCCTGAGCGTTCGAAACGTGCCTCTCCATTCGGAGAGACAGCGTCTCCAGCCCCTGGAGCAGCATGAACGAATTGAACGGCGAGATACACGCGCCAGTGTCGCGTACGGTCTCAGCCCGTAGCTTCATCAAAAAGCCGTAGTGCCCAAACGTGTCGAAGAATTTGAGCCCGTGGTACGAATCAGTCGGGTCGGCAATGGTCGGATAACTGGAAAAATCGAAATCACCCGAGTCAACGACAACTCCGCCGATACTGGTTCCGTGGCCACCGATAAATTTGGTCGCAGAGTGAATGACGATCGTCGCTCCCCACTCGATTGGTCGGCATAGATACGGTGTCGCGAACGTGCTGTCAACAATGAGCGGAATTCCTTTGCTCTTGGCCAAGTCTGCATAAGCCGAGAGGTCCGCGATGCTGCCAATCGGGTTTCCGATGATCTCAATAAAGAGAGCTCTGGTTTTACTGGTAATTGCCGCTTCCCAGGCATTCAGATCGTCAGGGTCGCAAAACGTCGTTTTGATAGACAGCTTCTTGGCGGTATGCGCAAGCAGGGTTAAGGTTCCGCCGTACAACTGCGACGACGCCACAATCTCGTCTCCAGGGTTGCACAAGGTCATGAATGTGCCGAATTCGGCCGCCATTCCGCTGGCTACCGCCACTGCACCAGTCGCTCCTTCGAGCGAGGCAATCCTTTCCTCAAGCACCGCTGTTGTGGGGTTGCTTATTCGGGAATAAATATTCCCGTACTCTTTCAATTCAAACAGATGGGCGGCTTCGTCGGTATCGCCAAAAACGTATGACGTGGTTTGATAGATCGGCACGGCACGGGCACCAACATACGGGTCAGGAATCTGCCCCGCGTGGAGCATTTTCGTTTCAAATCCAAATTGTCGATTACTCATACTCGAATGAACTCCGTTACGCCGGGAATTTGTCCGAGCTCGTCCAGATTCTCTGGGGTTGGTCGCTGAGGCTTGTCCCGCTCCATGCTGACCACGCACAAGAAGCCAAGTTCTTCGCCGTTGGTTGCCCGAAACTGGTGCCAGGTGAACGGCGGAATATGAACAACGTCATGAGTGTTGATCGGCGTAATCGTATCTCCAACAAATACTTGGCCGGAACCACGAATGATCATCACGGCGTGCTGGTGATGATGTCGTTCGAGCGTGGAGTGACCGTCGGTCGCCATTTCGAAGTAGCGCATCTCAACGGGCAGATCGCTAGAGCCTTGAAAAAGCGTTTGTCGGCTGATACTTTTGAAGTGGGTTCCCCCATCTTCTTTGTAAGGCAGGATGTCAACGCCTTTCCAGCGGAATTTGTCTGAGGTTTGCCTTATCATGAGGTTTGCGGGAGCTATTCGATTCTACGAATTCGAAGCACGCCCTATCGCAACCTCAATTATACTTTGGTGTCACACATGAGACTTTAAAAGCCCAACGGCGAATTTACCGCTCAGCGTCACCATCGGAAGCCCAGCTCCCGGTTGTACCGATCCTCCCGCGTAGGTCAGATTTGTCCAACGATCATCCTGATTACTGGCCGGGAACATTCCCCACAGACGACTCGCATCATCCAGCCCATAAAGCGAGCCCCGATAGCTGCCATGAGCCGACTCAAAGTACTCTGGAGTCTGAATCCTCACGAAATCGACCTCGTTTTGATCCCACGTAACGCCAGCATTGGCAAGGACCCGATCAACTCGGTCGGCGTACTCTGACTCCGATTTCGCCCAATCAATCCCTGCAACTTTCGCTGGAGATGTAACCACGGCAAAGACGTTCGATGAACCAGCCGGAGCCGCTTCGGGATCCAGGGTTCCGGTTGAGTTGACATACACAATCGGGTCGGTCGGAAACTTTCCTGCCTGATACAACTCCTCAAACCCTTGAGCAAAATTGGCCGGAATAAACAGATTGTGGTGGTCCAGATTAGGGAAAGCTCGTCGAATTCCCCGATGAACCGTGAAGTAACTGAAGCTCGGCTCTCCGACTACTTGTTCCGAGCGGTAACCAGCGAACGTAAATCGATCAACATTCGAAACAAATGCGTCAGCTTCGATGCGCTCTCCCGACTCCAAAACGACCGCTTTCATCGAGTTGCCCTCGCCTTCGACGGACTTAACCGATTCACCGAAGCGAAACTGTACACCAAGTTCTTCCGCCAGTCGCTGAAACGCTTTCGGAATCGCCCGGACTCCACCTTCAGGAAAATAAACCCCGTCGGTGAGCATATAGTAGGGAATCAAAAACGCTCCCGGAGACTTTGCTGAGTAGGTCTGCCCTCCGTAGGATGGAAATCCGTAAAAGAACGCCCGAACGAGGGGCGATTCGAAGAGCGGATCAACCAATTCCTTATAGGTTTTCAAGGGGTTGAATCCCATTCCGAACCTCAGCAGATTGACGTCCATTAACTGGAATTTCTTGACGTAAGGCTGATCGTAAACAGTTTTGTCCAGGAGTGGCTCGACTTTGGCTAGCTTATCCAACAAACCTTTGAGGGCTTTGGCATCATTTGGATTGATATCCTTGAGCAACGCTAAACAGGCTTCTGCATTGGCGGGCAGGTCAATTGGTGCATCGTTGCCAAAGAACACCCTCGAGATCGTCGCCAAGGGCTTGAATTGAAGATAGTCCGACATATTACGACCAGCAGCGGTGAAAACCGCTTCGTACAGCCGAGGCAGAATGATGATCGATGGGCCAGGGTCGAGAACGTATTCTCCCACTGTGATTCCTGCGGCCTTTCCTCCGGCAGAATTTGATTTCTCGATGACCAATACGTCGTATCCAGCCAATCGACCATAGATTGCCGCACTCAGGCCACCCAACCCCGCTCCGATCACGACCAACTGTTTACTCACAATTGTCTTTACGTTGCGATCTTCGCGATCCTTTCGATGAAGTCTTTCTTGCCGTTCGAATAGCTGGAGATGTCTCGGGGAAATTGTTCGGCAAGCTTCTGTTTCAATTCGGCATATTCCCTTGCTTTGGTTGGATCCGAACGAAGGACGTCTCGGAAGGTGATTCGTTGTTGCCAGTCTTGACTGGTGATTTCGTAGACATGAACGTGATGAGTCCGTGGTTTGCCAAGCATGTAGAAATGGCGTCGAGGAACACCGACCTCACCACGAAAATGGTAACCAAGTTCGGTCATCAAAGGAACCATCTCAAACCCTTCTTCGAAGTTGCGGATGCC
>JANPAV010000167.1:0-3215 GCA_031430115.1 Armatimonadota bacterium
GGGCGAGATAGGACCTGGTGAAGACCCGAATCTAGTTCGAGATGTTTGGCCGCGACTGCTAGTTGTTCGCGGGCCATGGCGAGGACGTCTACATGAGCACTCATAACTGCTGGCTGTTTATACCCGCCGCTCGCTCTATTAGATAATAGGCCAAAATGGCAAGCACGGCGTTGTACAAAGCCGTAATAAGTGTAGCCTTTAGAACGCCACCGATGTTAGGCTGGGGGGCGATAATCATAAAGGCAATTCCACAAATTATTGAGCTGATGAGGGTTGCTGCGGCACCAACGCCACCGTTCCGCTGAAACTTGTTTTCAACCAAAAAGGCGCATATCCATGCCGCTGCCATCCGGGTGAGGATGAATTGCCACATGTCGGACCCCACAATTGCGGATTCGACAAACCCGACAATGAAGCCGAGAACGAGGGCAATCCGCACATCAGAGAGGAGTCCAAGGATACATGCGGTGACCAGCAAAAAGTCGGGCTGTGCACCGAAAATAGCGAATCGGCTCGCCAAACCCTGTTGTAATCCGGCACTGATCCAGATGAAAAAAGCTGCGGTCATGAAGAAACGGGTGTTATTCACTTGAGAATCACAATCTCCCTGAGCTCCCCGACATTAACGGCGGGAAGAACTCTTGCCCTTGATGAGCCTAATTCTGGCAGCGCTTCTGCGGTAATGACTCGGCCAATGATGATGCCTTTGGGTACGGTTTTCGAGAATCCGGAGGTGATAATGATGTCGCCGGTGGTTACTGGCACTTTGGGATTGGCAAATTTCAAGAGCAAAGTCGGGGAGTTATCACCGGCAATGATTCCCGCGGGATGGGGATTGTAGTCTCGTCCTAGAGCTCCAAATTGTACCGTCGGTGCGGTTAGAAGGATGATTTGGCAATCTTTGAGCCCGACCGATTGGACTCTGCCAACGAGCCCTTGGGCGCAGACGGCGGGCATGCCTTCCTTGATGCCTTTGTCTTGACCGGCGAGAACGGTTAACCGGTTTTGTTGAGGAAAATAGCCGTTGATGTCGGCGACGACTTTTACGTGTTGATAGGTGGGGGCAAGTCCCTCAGACTTTCGAAGCGAATCCACTTCGCGTTCGAGAGTAGTAATCGTTTCGGAATACATCATCAGCGTTGCGAGTTGACGCTTGAAGCGTAGATTTTCTTCTTTGAGGTGGCTCCCCCGGAAGGCACCGTCGAAAAAACCCTTTGTACCGTCGAAGATGCCAGCGGAGAGTCGGGCAACGGGCGTACAAGTAAGTCGAACAACTTGATCGACAAAACTAATGCCGCCTTGTCCTCGGGCATTTCTTTGGAGTATCGAAAGGGCGATCGTTACGACAAGGAGTGCAAGGAAGAGTAGGCCATTCTTTTTCGGTGAATCTTGGTTCTTTAAGACTGTGTCGACCTCTCCAATAGTTTACGAATAACGGGATTCGTGTTCATTTCTTCAACGATTATTCCGGTACCTAAGGCTACGCAGCTGAGCGGATCGTTGGCAATGTGAACCGGAATCAATGTTTCTTTGGCGATCAATTTGTCCAATCCGCGCAAGAGGGCTCCCCCGCCGGCGAGGAAAATTCCTCGTTCCATTGCATCACCAGCCAATTCTGGTGGTGTTGCTTCGAGGGTGAGCTTGATCGCTTCGACGATTTCTTTGACGGGCTCCGCAATTGCGGTGCGAACTTCTTCACTGGTTATGACGGCACTACGTGGCAGTCCGGAAACTAGGTCCCTTCCCTTAATGACCATGTCCATTTCTTGCTCGAGTGGATACGCCGAGCCAATTTCGATTTTGACAAGTTCGGCAGTCCGATCTCCGATGGCTAGGTTGAAGGCTCGTTTGACGTATGAAGTGATTGCCTCGTCGAGTTCATCACCGGCAATGCGAACCGATCGACAACTGACAATTCCTCCCAGCGAGATAACGGCAACTTCGGTGGTTCCTCCTCCGATGTCAACAATGATCGAGCCGCTAGGCTCGGAAACGGGAAGTCCGGCCCCAATTGCGGCGGCCATTGGCTCTTCGATGACGAAAGCATGGGTGGCCCCGGCTTTTCTAGATGCTTCAATAACCGCGAGGCGTTCAACTTCGGTGACTCCGCTCGGAATGCCAACAACGACCGTTTTTCGGAACATCGACTTGGCTGAGACGGCACCAATAAAGTGTCGGAGCATCGCTTCGGTTTGCTCGTAATCGGCAATGACTCCATCTTTGAGTGGACGAACGGCAATAATGTTTGCCGGAGTTCGACCGAGCATTCTCTTGGCTTCCGCGCCTACGGTAATGACTTTGCCGTCATCCCGGTTTACGGCAACGACGCTTGGTTCTCTCAGTACGATCCCACGTCCAGCGACGTAGACGAGGGTGTTTGCGGTGCCCAGATCGATTCCGATGTCTCGGTGCATTCTCGAGAACCAGCTCGAAATACCATTTGACGGTCTATTCCTCATCTTCTTCTGTTTCTCCAACCGAATTATCGCCACCTGTCAGTCGCTTGGCAAGCGTCTCCTGAGAAATTGCTGAGAGCACAATTCCGTCATTCGATGTAAAAATAACACTTCGTGTGCGACGTCCTTGCGTTGCATCGATGACTTTTCCATCTTTTCGAAGTGTCTGAATCATTCGTCTCATGGGGGCAGACTCACTGCTTACCATCGCAAGAACCTTATCGGTGATGACATAGTTGTTGAATCCTACGTTCAGGATGGTCGGCAATGGCAAATAAAAACTCCCCTTTCGATCTGAAAGAGGAGTTTACTGGATTTAGCTTGATTTCAATCGAATGAATTGAATGTCAAGACAGCAAATTTGAAGGTTTGTTAGTTGGCGCCAAATCCGCCGGGTCTACCTTTGTTGCTTCCGCGTGCTTGTTGACCACCACCAGGAGCACCGCCTGCACTTGCAGGGCTTCCACCACCAGCACCGCCAGCAGCACCGTTTGTTGAAGTTCCGGCATTTGGAAGAGCATTCGCCATCACAACCGTATTAGCTGGGAGCTTTGCTTGAGCCACATTGACCGGTGTAGGATCAGGTTGAGCAACTGGTACTGGCTTTGTGAAGTAAATAACCGCAACTGCGATCAGAGCAACTACTGGAGCCACAATCGAGAAAATCAAATTAGTTTGTGGGTTTGGACCTTGTTGTGTCATAGCTTTATGTACCTACTGATGAAGATATATACCGATAAGGTTACACTATTTTGTCAA
>JANPAV010000168.1:0-4053 GCA_031430115.1 Armatimonadota bacterium
TCTAGCGCTCCGCTTATGAGCAGCTTATCAACCGACGCAAACCTAAGCAAGACCTTTGGTCGCAATGCAGGGGAATCTTGCACGGGCGTGATCGGTGCAGGATCGGAAGGCTGAGGTCGGACCGTGTACGGCAGTCTCCCCTGAACCTCATCAGGATCATTCAAGTCTCCCCGTCCAGTTGGACGACCACTGGTTGCATTTCCGCCACGCCCACCGAACCCGCCAGCGCCGACACTCAAGAGTGGCGTTCGGCTAAAGTAGACACCAACTGTCTCATCGTAACTTGCCGTGATCGGATTCTTCTTGTCCTGGTTTTCAGCGAGAAAGACACTACCTGGTGCAAAGAGATCCTTTGGTTCAGTTATGGAAACCCCGTTCACTAATCCGTACTGAATCGGTACCGAGCAGTTACTTCCGATGCACATAAATAGTCCACCTTCATTCAGGAACTTTTGAATGTTCATCATTCCTTGGAGTTCGATTCCGCCTCGGATATTGTCGGATTGAGCTACTCCGCCCAAGTGCGGAAAACCGGGCAACGGTTTCCAAGGGATCGGTTCGCCATCTTTACTAACCCCATTGACAATACTTTGCGCTGTACCACCAGCTGGCGAAAGAATAATTACATCGAACTTACTCTTGAGATCTGCGGTGTCTCGCAAATCGTGAGTGGAAATATATGTATAAGGAATTCTAGCCGCATCGAATGCCATGCGGAACCAGCCTTCGTTTTGAGTATTTTGCCATGTGTGGACCAACGCGATTCTGCCCATTTTTGACTTGTCAACCGGGAATGGCTTTGCCTTTTCCCAAACGGCATTCTCTGGTGATGATGTTCGATTGAGAACAATTTTGTTGGTAACTCTGGTGGAATTTACGTCAAAAAGAGGACCAAGCGTCCAGCCAGTATCATCGTATGGAGACGGATCGTCGGCTCGATAATATTGCTTGTCCAGAAGCATATCTGCCATGCGGCAATACGGCTGATCCATTCGTACGACAAGTGAACCCTTGGCCAAAACCTCGCCATTCTGAATAACATCTTGATTCAAGGTCGTGACTTCAACTCCTTGCCGATTCATCAAGGTCTTAAGCTCGCCGAGATTCCAGTCTCTGCCCGGCTTAGCCGAAAGAACGTAAGCGGCCGGTCCCTCTGCCCAAGGCTTCATTACGCTTCGCTTTGACTTGAGATAGTAGTTGTGGAGAAACTTCTCTTTGTTCGAAGCCACGTTATGCATTCCCATCAAGAGGGCAGATTGGCTTAGATTTGTATTGTTACGGATCGACCAACGGACGCTTGGAAACGGCGGGTTAGGGCGGAACCACTGACGGCTCGAGTCATTGCCGGATTGCCGTAGGCCAGTGTCTGCTCCGCTACCGCCTTGAGTCTCATAAAATCTGCCGATGGCGTTATGCCCATTTGCAATATAGAATGCGTAGTTTGGTGCCCAGCCGTCATAGAATCCATGGGTCCAAACACCGGGTACACCGCGCTTGGTCATTTCGTCGACTTCGTTGTATGCCATTGTGTGCCACTCATCGATGGTTATCGGGTCGAGCCATGCATTATACGGTCCGGTTCCGGTTGAAATGTAGAGATACGGCACCGACTCGTGGAGGTCATGGAGGACAGTCGGGTGAAATTGCATCCAAGTCTGGACCAAGTTTTTGCTAAGGGCAAGACCCATTCCAACGTTGTCGCGATTGTTATCATGGGCGACGTATTGCCCCCAATAGAGTAACGGAATGGCAGGTTTGGTCGGGTTCTTCTTTCGGTAGAGATAGGTATCTACGAACCTATCTCGGCCGTCTGTGTCGAGAACTGGCGTTAACATTACGATTGAGTTTCTTCGTATTTCTTGTATATAGGGGGTTTCTTCTACTGCCAATCTATAGGCAAGTTCCATGAGCATTTCTGGTGGACCAGACTCCGGAGAGTGCATTCCTCCAGTCGCATAATAAATCGGCAGTCCTTCTTTGATCAGCTTCGCAGCGATCTCGTCAGCTCCATTCAAATTGCCATCACCCTGGTACTTAATGAGCTTTCTTGGATCGCCAATCTTTGCGTTTATATCCTGAATCTCTGGAAGACGTTTCAGGTTGCTTTCGTCGGAAATGATCACGGTGATCATCTCTCGACCGTCTTCGCTTTTACCCATGCTATGAATTCGGACTCGAGGAGAAGCTTTGGCAAGCTCCTTCATGTAGCCATTTATCTCATCGACGTGGTGAAGGACATTTGGTGCTCCAACGATGTCACCGAAATGTTTCATTGGCGACGGCACCTTGGAACTCGCTGGCAAATGGTCCACCAGCTCGGTTAAGAAGAAAGGCTCGGTGGTGTATTCCTTGATCTTCTTCCCGTAGGCTTCATCATTTTGGGCAAAGACTTGATGGCTAAGTAAAGTAGCAAGGATTCCGACAATAGGGCCCAGGCGCGGCATACGAGCATTTTTGCACAAAAACTACCTGTCAATCAGGACATGCAAAAAAGCCCGACGAATCTTAGATTCGCCGAGCCTCTATTCCGATGGTCTTATCGACCTCGGAAATACCCTTTGACTTTATTTTCTGGCTTTTGGATAAATGCCATTTGAATCTGTTCTGCAGTAAAGACATTAGGCACCGAACCCGTTCTTGCATAGTGGAAAACCGCAGTTGTATAAATACCAGTAAGGCAACTTCCGATGATTGCAAGGGCGAGCCAATACAAAGCAGCCATGACTACAGCTGCAATGATAATCCAGGCAGAACCAGTAAACGCCACGCCAATAAGAATTGGGATTGGAATAAGGGAAAGTAATCCAATGGCGGTCGAAACGCCAATGTTTCCAATCAGAGATTCACCCCAGGTCTTTTTGATCGTTGCGAATGATGTTTTGATCGCGGTGATTGGCCCCACTCCTTCAATGGCTAATGTAGGAATCACGAAGAATGTTACGATGTTCCATGCTCCACCAAGGAGAGCCACAACAATTTGACCGACAATCGCAACTCGTTCGGATATAGTTTTGAGGATCATTCCAACCGTTGCACCAACAAGGCTCCATGCCAAAATCGGTCCAAGGCGTTTAGTAGCCGCTCGAAGGCCATCCCCAACGGACGTTTCTTGGTTGTTCAAAACTTTGTTTGCGCAGTGGATGAGGGCAACATTAAAGAACACCACCACGAAGTAACTGACCAAGTAGTAGCAGAACGAAACAATGTAATAGGCCACCGGAACATTGTCTCTTGTGAATTGCTCCTTTGCCTCAAGCATTTTCAGACCGCCCATGCTGAAAAATATTGGCAACATGAAGCTAAGTGTGACGAGAAAGCTTGTGATCCCCGAAATTATCGGGAACAATGCCAGCGAAGGATGACTTCGCATGACCTTCCAACTTTGCTTAGCCAATTCCCAACTACGTGTAAACCTTTCCATACTGTTTCTCAGTATAAAGGACGAGGTCAGCCGTGTGTGAGATTCTGCTCGGATATTAAGACCTAATTTCCGCCGCCGTCTGGAGGAGGGCCACCGAGTCGCCCGCCTCTGGCACCAGGTCCCCTTCTAAAGCTGGCGTCAGGTGTTCCGCGATACTTTCTTGGAATCCAAGGATAAGCCTCAGACACTACGTAATAGTAGGTTCCGTTCGGAAACTCTGGGGTCACTCCAAATCGTCCGTTACACTCATCTAGGTCACCAGAGTCCTTGACGAAACTCCAGTCTTGCTCAAAGGAGCCATCGTATGCACCGCCCGGCCCATTTGGTCCGCTCGGTCGTGTTCCAGGCTTCAATCGGTAGCTCGATTTCATCGTTTTAATGCTGCTTTTTGCGTTCTTACCATCGGAATGGCCGTAGGTTCCATACATTGGGAATCCATCCGCGGCCCAGCCGATTAAAACCATCTTTGATCCATCACCACCTAGACTTTTCATGAGATCAATGGGAATTGCGTGGTAATGGTATGCCCCAGTTGGTTGAACGTGGGCATTGTTGAGGTCGATTCCTAAGTACTTAACTCCGTTGATAACTCCTTCCCAATGCCATCCTGATGATCGGTCATTGTTCCACCA
>JANPAV010000169.1:0-3293 GCA_031430115.1 Armatimonadota bacterium
GGCGTTACAAATCCGTTACAAGTGATTGAGGATCAGGAATTCAGCCTTTTGGCGGAACCCTTGCGATGACAGTTCCGCCTTTGCCGGTGGGCAAAGTTATGCTTTGAATCGTCCAGAAGTCGGTCTTATTGTCCCCGTCAGTTACGGTGCAGCTATAGTCGCCCCAAGACACTCCATCCGTGGCGCCTTTACCTTCTCCGAGCGACCAGATTTCTCGCATAAAACCTTTGGGGTCGGTGGATCGGTGAAGAGCGCAACGTGGGCTGATGAACATATTTGGTCCGGTTTCTTGAAACCCAATCAAGACATCCCAATTTTTGTTAACCGCCAGTGTGGTTTGAATGTAGCTGTTGGTAGGGCTCGAAATGATTCCAGATTGAACCGTAGAGCCGTCCAGTTTGAATTGATGCCACTGGATTCCGGCTCGTCCATCAAGATTGACTGCATGAGAAAACCAAATATGACGTCCCTGGACTACCAAGTTCTTAGGATTTCTGTCTCCAGAAGCTGTTTTGATGTCCGTCCCTTTTTGCGGGGATTGAGGTGGAGAGCCAAACGATTTGAATTGGTGCGGAGTCCGTACAACGGAGGACACTTCGGGGGTTCCGTCACCGCTATCCGATACGCAGGTAATGATGATGTCCTTTGCCGTGAGTTTAACAAAATACAAATCGTCAATTGCATCCTGCGTGTTAACTGGGTGCCCCAGACTGCCTGAGAAGTGGTAAACGGAAGCTGGCTTTCCCGACTTTGCTTCTGCCATTTTCATGACAAACGTCTGTTCTGGCCCACCGGGAAAAGAGTAGCCAATCCACTTCCGACTATGTCCAATGCCGCCGCCATCGACCCCTTGAGGAGCCGGAACCGGATAGGTATTCCAAGCTTTAGTTGGATTATTTGTCTCTGAAATCGAGATGTTGACCGGTTTTAGCTTTTCATTGTCCCATGGGTTCCAAAGATCAAAGCAGAAAATCTTATTGTGAACATCGAAGAACATCTTTGGATCGATGCCATTGTTGAACTCAGACTGAGGAACACCCTGGAGATAGTTTCCTTTCTTGTCGTAAATGACAATTCCACTGTTGGTCCCGTGAAGGACATATCCACCGCCAACCGCAATCTGGGGATCTACCTGCCGGTTGCCGTCCATCGATCCGTTGAAGGTGAGAATTCCATTGATGGTTTGCGGAATTCCGCCTTGCTTTCGTTCCTTTGCCTTCCCGTTCTTGTTAAAAGTCTCATTTCGGATAGCGATGATCACTTCGGTTCTAACTGGCTTTACTTTTTGCTGATCTTGACTCCTTGCTGTATACGCAGATAGGAAAATTGGAGCAAAGCAGACGGCAATTTTTGAAAGTCCAGAAGTGTTCATGGTTACCAAAGGTTGGGATAAAGTATATCGGAATGCGTGCGAGCAAACGGACTATTTCATTCGTTGTCGGATCTTGGCGATTCCACAAAGTGCGAGCATTAGTGATCCACTGATCAAAAGAATCGTATCATAAGGTGCCCAGATAGTTCTCCCATGACTAGAGATTCCGAAGTCGAGAAAGTAGGCAAAGAGCAACCCGCCGACAACTAGCCAGAACCATCCCATGTGAACTTTCCGATTCATGATTTGGCTCGCCGAATAATCTTCGCCCCGATTATTGCCAAACATGTCGCGCCACCAAATAGCAGCACCCAAATGAGGTTTCCCCCGGACACTGAACCGTGACTCATGCTATTGATCCCGACAATTGAGACATATGCAGCCAGTCCAATAAGTGCCCAGCCCGCCCATGATGAAGTCTTCTTCATAAATTACACTGCTTCAGTTATTGTACGGTAGATCATTCAAATTTGTATGTTCACTGAGCCTCAACCACCTTGGGAGAACCTATGTTTGAGTTCAGAAATAGAGAATCGAACAGGATTCCTAAGGTACTTTCACCTCTACCGTCGTCTAACGCTTGAAAGCTCACCAAAGTGAAAGTGGCTACAAAACTCTAATTTGTCTGGCAACACCACATAAGGGAATAAAACAAAAGTACTTATGTATCTGCTCTGATTGATAAGGCTAGAAAAAATGTGGAACTGCTTGCAAACTTGCTTGGTTAACCCATTCAACGTGTAGTTATGAAGCAAGTAACCGTCGCAATCTTATTAACCACTCTTCCTGTCCTAGCAAATTCCCAAGTTATTGACCGAGTCTACAACCGGGATACCCATGCCAACTTCAAGATCAAGAAAGTCGAAACAAATTCGATCATCAAGGGGCCGATGGTCAAGCAGGAAAGCGTCTTTACCTTTGACAATCCGTCTAAGGACTTGACCGAAGCATCGTTCTGGTTTTCTCTACCAGCGCCCGGAGTACTCAGCGGATTCGCCTACTGGTATAAAAATGAATTTGTGCCGGGAGTGCTGATGGACAAGCAGAAAGCTTGGTTCATTTACACTGCCATTACGAGCCGAAATGAGGACCCGGGCATCATGGTTCAGACTTCGCCATCCAGCTATCATGCCCAAATTTTCCCCTTGGCAGTTGGCTACGACCTTCGAGTTCAATTAACGACGCTCGGATTCTTACTGTCAGACGAAAAAGGCCTTTTGTTACCGGAACCTGTTGTAACCCAGATTTCTCAAGGAAACAATGTTCCCCAAGTAAGTAACGTTAAGCAAATTCAACCGGAGGTTCGAAAAGTTGTCGAGGTGAATGGAGTCAAACGGACCGTAATTGCCGACCCGTTGACTGACGAAACGACTATGCAATATTACGCGCAGAAGCATAAAGATGGACACACGTACGTTGTCGGGATGATCCACACTTTGCATCCTGAGGACCCGTTCCAAATCAAGGGACTCACCAACGTCTTTTGGGCAAGACCGGAAAACGGCCCCCAAGACGGTTCGGTGAAGCTATTCATGGGCCGACGAGACGGAGCCGGGAAAATCCAAGTTGTGACGGATTCGGAAACCAGAACGGAAATCCTTAAAGGGATCATTCATGCTAACGAACGGGGAACGGACACCGCGAAACTTTGGGCGCACCAAAAGCTCAATCAAACACAATGGCGACGAAGCAAGGATGTCTTAAACTTCAGCATGAAGTACCAAATCCCGTCAGCGCAAACTGCCTTGCTGGCTGTACCTACCGAGCAACTAAAGCTCTTCAAAGAAAAGTCGGCCGAATACGAACGAAACCAAAAAGCTGAAGCTAGGCGTCAGCGTGAATGGCAAAAGAATCGACAAATGAATTGGAAAAATTCGTCCGGAGGGGATCCTGAAATTCGGGTACAGATGCCTGAAGCAAT
>JANPAV010000170.1:0-2619 GCA_031430115.1 Armatimonadota bacterium
GACCACTTCGGCGTCTCTGGCCCGGCAAACGAATTGTTCAAGGAATTCGGTTTCACCGCCGAGAACGTCGCTGCAAAAGCAAAAGAATTGCTTTGAAAAAGCCCCTCTCCCGTCTCTTTGGACGGGAGAGGGGATTTAGGGGGAGTTGCGAAGCAGCCGAGGGGTTTTCGTCTCTTTGGATGAGAGGAACGAAGTTCCCAAAGGGGTGTGCCCAGACGATTCAAGCAAAACCAACACATTTCTAGCTCGAAAAGCGTCTACACCAATAAGCCATGAACAAACCGCTTTTCGGAATTCCGCTTCGCTTGTTTCAGCTGTGGCTCTACGCTCCACTTTTAATCCTAGTCTATGTTGATTACCAAACCCTATCAACGTTCAACAAGGTAGGTTGGATGCCGACCCTGATCGCCCTCGGAGCGAGCTTATTTATTGCAGGAATCGTGATATTCAGCAAGGAGTTTCGGCAATTTAATCGGGTAACACCTTTTCGAATCTTGGTCTTCTTCGGGATCGTTTTCGGGGTAACCGAATTGTTCATCATAGTCTTGACAAGCATCGGTGAGTACTTTCGCATTACCACCGCTCTAGTCACCTATCCCGGGATCATCGGTTTGATTTTGACGCCATTAATAGTGATGCGGCTCGAAGTATTATTGCCCAATTCAGATCAAAGTCTTGATAGAGTCAATCTCTCATAAAGGGAACCTTCCGACAGCACATCAGCGGTAATCTAGTCCTAACTTTTTTTACCCATCATGAATACTCGAACTTTTCTTGCGTTTGTAGCTCTCACTGCAACTTCGGTGGTGCTTGCCCAAAACCTCCCGCAAACCGAAATCAGCCTCGAAAGGCTGAATTCCTACCCGCTCATCCAAGGAAGGTCGCCAGCTGCCCCATCCATGGCGCCAGACGGCTCCAAGATCGTTTTCGGGTGGAACAAAACCGGAGAAAGAAAGCTCGACCTCTATGTTGTCGATTTCCCCAATGGAGCACCAAAGAAAATTGTCGAAGCTGCCAGCATAAAAGATCTTCCACGTCAAGATGACAGCCGAAGTGAACAAGACAAAAAAGAAGCGGCGCTTTACGACGGCGGTATTGCCGGAGCGCAATGGGCTCCCGACGGCAAAGAACTCATGTTCAACTACAAAGGACGAGTGTGGCTGGTCAAGCCCGATGGCAATGATCTTCGCACCCTGTTCGATGGCGCATCTGGTTTTGCCGGAATTAAATATACCGATGACGGCAAATCATTCAGCTACAGCAACGGAACCAACGTGTTTCGACGTGACCGAAAAACCGGAGACACCAAGCAGCTGACATTTATTTCCAAGCCCGGAACGTCGATCGACGACTATGAGTTCTCGCCCAATGGCAAATGGCTGGCAGTCCAATGGAGCGACAGCGCAAAAGTCGGTTCTTACCAAATGATGGACTTCAGCAAGGAACGGGCAACCGTGGTTCCCATCCAACGAACCTGGAACGGCGAATTGTCCGAAGATCACCAAATCGGTATCTTGCCGGCCAGTGGAGGAATCATCAAATTCGTCCCCGATATCCCTCGCTATTGCTGGATCAAAAACGCCTCGTGGTCCCCAGACAGCAACCACTTTGAAGTTGGTTGGATGAAGGACAACTTCATGGAGTACACGATTTCCGTCGTCGATCCAGAAAAAGCTACCAAGAAAGATGTCTATACGGAAAAGGCACCGCGGAACACAATCAACGACTGGCGAGACGCCGTTTGGAGTCGAGACTCCAAACGAATCATCTTCGGCACCGACATTAAAGGTGACACCCTTATCAATCGTTCGATCTTCTCGATGAACGTAGATGGCTCAGACGTCAAACCAGTCTTTTCCAAGTTCTACGATGTAGGCGGATTCACCCGTCCTAAGCACAGTGACCGGATCGTAATGGTCACGGCAGGGAGAAGCCCGCTAACTACCGAAATCAAGATTCTCGAGCCGAATGGCACCGAGACAACTCACGTCGTGATGAAGGACGGCTATTCGTCACCCAAAGGCTTCAACTGGGCTGACCTTCCGCTCATCAGCGAAGATGGAACCAAGATTGCCACCATGGCAAACGACCGAACCATCAACAGCGAGCTGTATTCGGTTGAGCCATCGATCAAGCGAATGACCATGAGCCAAAGCGCTGACTTCTTGAAAATCAAATGGGCTGATATTAAGCCGGTTACCTTTAAAAACGCTGACGGAGCAACAATTCACGGATTGATGATGACCAAACCTGGTCTCGACATGTCCAAAAAGCATCCCGCATTTCTCAGCAATATGTACGCTGATTCGGGCAAGTCTGCCTGGTCTGGATTCATGGAAAACTACGCGGCGATGAACCTAGACATGGTCGTTCTCTGTGTTGACTTCCGATCAAGCTGGGGCTACGATGGAGATTTTAACGGTGGCTACTACCGCAAGATGGGACTCGTTGACGCCGACGAAGCCGTGGCGGCGAAGAATTTCTTGGCTTCTCAGCCGTTCGTCCGGGGCGACCGAATTGGACTTTGGGGTTGGAGCTATGGTGGCTACCTCACTTGTATGACGATGTTGACCCACCCCGGCGAGTTTTACGCCGGAGTCGCGGTGGCAAGCGTTACGG
>JANPAV010000171.1:0-21587 GCA_031430115.1 Armatimonadota bacterium
TTACCGATCGCCAAGTGATCTCATTGGCTCCCGACTTCGCCGATTCTTCAGTCAAAGTGAATTTCTTTCCCAAGAAAAATTCGGCGGTTGAAACGAACAGCACTACCAAGCCCAGGATGGGAAGCACGATGGAACGAGTAACGAGCGCAAGAATTATTGCGATGACGGCTGCAATGGCAAACACCATTTTAAGCTTGTCGAACTTCCCTTTGTCCTCGTCAGATCGCTTGATCGTCCAATTCATTTCTTATCCGTGAAAACCTTAACCCCAAGTGCCAAAGAGCGCGCTGACAGACTCTTTATTGTGTATTCGCTTAATCGCGTTTGCGATCAGCGGTGCCGCGCTCAAGACCGTCAGTTTTGGAAATCGCTTATGCTCGGGCAAGTCGATCGTATCCAAAACGACAATCTCACTAATACAACTGTTTTGAAGTCGCTCGGAAGCAGGTTCACTTAAAATTGCATGGGTACAGCAAGCAATGACTTCTTTAGCTCCTCGATCGATAAGGGCTTGAGCTCCACTGGCTAACGAACCACCCGTATCGATCATGTCATCAATCATTACGCAACGTTTGCCGACAAAATCACCCACGATTTCAACGACTTCAACTTGGTTCGGAGCCGGCCTTCGCTTAGCGATAACAATGAACGGGCACTTGAGCATGTCCGCAAGCTTTTTCGCTCGTCCAACTCCTCCGACGTCTGGTGCCACCACGCATACGTCGGGTTGATCTTCGAAGCCCTTTTTCATGAAGTATTCACCCAAGATCGGACCTCCATAAAGATGGTCAACTGGAATATTAAAGAAACCTTGGATTTGGTCTGCATGAAGGTCCAGGGTAACTACGCGCTTAGCTCCGCACATTTGGATGATGTCGGCCACCAGTCGCGCCGTGATTGGCTCTCGTGGCTTGATCTTCTTATCTTGCCTGGCGTAACCGTAGTACGGAATAACAACCGTAATATTCTGCGCTGAAGCCCTGCGGAACGCGTCGAGCAAAATGAAAAGCTCCATCAGGTTATCGTTCGCGGGAGCGCACGTTGGTTGCAGGAGGAAGACATCTGAACCCCGAGCTGACTCTTGAATCTCAATTCGAATTTCGCCGTCGGCAAACTTAGACGCCTTTAGTTCGCCGAGCTTGATTCCAAGTTCCTTGGCAACCCGCTGAGCAAGCTCGGGATTCGCGTTCCCAGCAAAGAGCTTAAATCCGTTGGAATTCTCGCTCACCGTTGATCTCAATTCTTGTTCAACCATTTCGTTTCTTATCCCGCCAACGCGCAGCCCAGCCTTCTTTGTTTACTTGTCTTGCCCGTCCGAAAGCACCGTCATTTGCCGAAATATCGTCGGTTATGACGCTTCCGGCCGCAACAATAACCCCGTCGCCAATCTTAACCGGAGCGACTAGCGTTGAATTTGAGCCAATAAATGCGTCATTTCCAATGTGAGTCTTGTGCTTCTCAAAGCCATCAAAGTTGCACGTGATTGTACCGGCTCCTATGTTTGTTTCTGATCCTATTTCAGCGTCGCCGATGTAGGTCAGATGGTTAGCCTTAGCACCCTTCTTGAGAGTTGAACGGTTGATCTCGACAAAGTTGCCGATTCGAACTCCGTCTTCGAGGGTGCTCTTGGGCCGAATATTGGCAAAGGGTCCGATCTTTACATTGGAGCCAATATTTGCCGTGTCGGCATGGCTAAAGAAGAAGAGTGAATTATCGCCGAGACTGACATCAGTTAAACGTGAATTTGGTCCAACAATCGAATTTTTTCCGATTGACGTTTTACCAACCAAGTGCGTCCCTGGTTCAATAATCGTATCCAAACCAATCTCGACATGGGGCCCAATGTACGTGCTCGAAGGGTCGGTAATCGTCACTCCATTCAACATGTGACGATTGTTGATGAGGTTCTTCAGGATTGTATTGGCCTCGGCCAATTGCTTGCGATCGTTGACCCCCATCATGATCGCCGGATCACTGGAGATGAAAGCATTCACCGGACGATTGGTTGAATCAAAGAATCCGATAATATCGGTCAAATAGTATTCGCCTTGGGCATTGTCGCTTTTCAAGGTCTTCAGTGCCTCGGCTAAAGCAACTCCCTCCACACAATACATGCCAGCATTGGCATGACAAATCTGCTTTTCCACGGCGGAAGCGTCCTTTTGCTCGATGACTCTTTTAGCATCGGCTCCATCGACAACGACTCGACCGTATCCAGTGGCATCCGGTAGTTCTGCCACTGCCATCGAGCAAACCCTTTTTGAAGCGATGTGACCCGCCAAAAATTCTCGAAAATATTCGGTTGAGATCAATGGTGTATCTCCGCAGACCACCATGACGGTTCCGTTTATCTCGCCAAGCTCGGCTAAGGCGCATTGGACTGCGTGTCCGGTTCCTTTTTGCTCTCGTTGCCAAGCGTACTGATAACCATCCCCAAGAGCATTCACGAGGCTTTCTCCTCCGTGACCGACAACAATAACGACGTCATCGGCTCCAGCAGCAATCAGCGAATCGGCAACAAGCTTCGCCATCGGAACCCCGCAGACCTTATGCAGGCACTTGGGTAAATCCGACTTCATCCGAGTGCCTTTGCCTGCGGCGAGAATCAATCCGGTGACTTTAGGTTTGCTCATTACGATTAGAGAATGTCATTCTGAACCTTTTTCTATCGTCTTGACAAGTTGAACTTTGTCCATCAGAAGGAGGACAATAGAAATATGTCGGTAACAGTTGTCGATCACCCACTAGCCCAACACCTACTTTCACAACTGAGAGACAGCGAAACCGAGCCAGAAAGATTCCGAAGATTTGCCCGCCAATTGACTACCTTGCTCGTCATTGATGCCACTAAGGGCCTCAAAATGCAGGAAACTACGGTTCAGACTCCGCTCGTCACCTGCAAAACCAACATGTTGGGCGAAGGAATTGCCGCGGTACCGATTTTAAGAGCCGGGCTATCCATGCTCGAACCAGTCTTGGAATTATTTCCCGACGTAAAAGTTGGATACGTTGGACTCGAGCGCCACGAAGACACGGCGATTGCTCGAAGCTACTACATGAAGCTGCCCAAGCTTGAAGGCCGATTTACCCTTTGTCTGGATCCCATGTTAGCCACCGGAGGTTCCGCCGCTCAAGCCATCGGACAACTAAAAGTCGCCGGTGCCAACCAAGTTGTGATGGTCTGCGTTATCGCTTCACCCGAAGGCATCGCTTTTCTTCAACAGCAACACCCCGACGTCGCGATTGTTACCGCATCCGTTGATGAGTGCCTCAACGAGAAGAAGTACATCGTGCCTGGTCTAGGCGACTTCGGTGATCGCCTTTACGGAACGATGTAAGTTTCATAGCCCGATGCCTCGCTAATCTAAATGCCAACAGACGGTACAAGGACTAGATTGGCGAGGCTATTGCGAGTTCAATTCGTAGAACTGAATACATTTCGGCAAGTCTAAAACGAATTCATCAGAAACATTTCCAATATGGTATTGCTTGAACGAACTCCAAAAATAATCTTCTGGGGATTGTTCGATGTTCGCTCTTAAAGGGTTGCTATGGATGTAGTGAAGTTTTTGGCTAAAGATTGGAGTTGAAACAATAGGAAGCCCTCGAAATCCTTCTTTCCAAAATGAATGTCGGTTGAGTCCCTTCTGCATAGATATCTGTTTCTTTTCAAATTCATTCAGGTGTGGAATCAAGATTTTTGCTGAACGTCGCTTAATGTTGCGCATCAAGCTAGACATCGTCTCATCACTTTTAGGTGTCACTAGAAGGTGTATATGGTGGGCCATAACTACATATCCATGCAAGCTGGCCTTGTAATATTGGCAGTCACGCAGGATCGAAAGAGTCATTTTCGTCTTCATCTCATCACGCGCTAACAGATGAGCGAAATCCAGGCATGTGGAAGTTATATAGCTAGTCTGTCCCGGCACCTTCGAATTGATCCAACGCTTATATTTCTCCACAACTATTAACCTCGCCAATTTAGTTTGCCCAATTCGAACAACCTGAACTTTGGGATTAGCGAGGTATCGTCGATCTAACATCGCCAGCTACCATTTAGCTTCAATCGTGAACTTCACCTTCTTAACTTCCCCGTCTTTATTTCTCCACAACTATTAACCTCGCCAATTTAGTTTGCCCAATTCGAACATCCTGAACGTTCGGATTAGCGAGGTATCGATCCACCCAGCATTACGATCTAACATCGCCAGCTACCATTTTGCTTCAATCGTAAACTTCACCTTCTTCACTTCGCCAGCCTTCAACTTCACTTCGAAAACCGCGGTACTCGCATCCTCTTTCACAAATGAATCTGTGTTCGCCGATATTTTCCACTGTCCACCGATTCGTTCATAAATAGTTGCGGTATCTGCAGTTTTCTTCCGATTCCGAACCTCTATTTCATAAGTCGAAACCGAAGAACGCTTTCCGGTCTTAGCGAAGCTAATCTGCTTGTGGGTTGCCTTCATATCAAATGATTTTCCGACCGTCAAAGAGAGCTTCTCGTCACGAGGGGTGTGTTTAATCTCATCTTCCCCAAGAAACTGCAACGATCCACCCGCGTCTCGTTGATATAGCCGGACTTTCCCAGCAGGCATCGGCATTCCGAGATGCGACTTCTCGTCGTTCCGAAACTTGACCTTCACCGCTGAATCCAATTCCTCCGTTCCCTGCCCTGCTTCGCTGACTTCTGCACTGCTCTCGAAGGCAATTACCTTCTTAAGCGGAACGTCAAACCCTTCTAGCAAACTCAATTGCTTTGCTTCTTTGTTTCGAACGCTGGCTGGTCGACCGAGTGTGTAAAGGTGATATTCGAAGAGACTTTCCTCTTTGAAACCGGCTCCCATAAATGCATTCTTGTCAGCAAGTCGCGAAGATACATCCCATGCGTAGCGTTTATATTCATCTTTATTAACGACATTCACTTCCCCGGCAAGCAGCTTCAATTTCGCATCATTAAACGACATCCCTGACTGGTTATTTAGGGTCACCCAACCTTGGATATCCCCAGTCACACCGTCGCCCAATGTCAAAACGTAGTTAGCCGTCCAGCTCATCCCTTTCGTCAGATAGCTCAATTCCATCTTTGCTTCCTGATCCTTTGCACTCTCCAACTGCCAAACCAACGACGGTTTCGAAATTAACCCTTCGGGAATAGACAAAACGTCAATCTCCCCTTCGGGAGACAAAATGATTCGTCCATCATCGGCACGAATGACCAGACCGTCATATGAATACTCGTGCCCGCCATCCTTACTCACCACGGAAGTCGGAGAGTTCAAAAGTACGCCCTCGAGGGTTTCCTTCTTGTTTGCAATGGCGCGAGTGAGACGAATCCGCTTCCCGACCGACTTTTCCAAAATCGCTTGAGGTGAGATGAGATCATATTGGTAGTTCTGCTCCTGCACCGAGACCGAGCCGGGATTGTTCAAACACTTAAACCCAACGCTCGTCGCATCGATCAACTGCGCAACATCCTCGACCACCACACTCTGTTGACCGCTCTTCAGTTGCAGCATCCGAACTTCCTTCACGAACCCCAATCCTTGGTTGTAAACCGTTACCTCGGTCGTCCCCGGAACCAACAGTCCATGAGCAAATACCAGGGCCGAAATCACCATTTCGTCTCCACTGTGTACTTCACCGTTTTAACTTCACCAGCTTTCAACTTGACTTCAAATATCATCGTGTTCGAGTCCTCCTTTATGTAAGGGTCGGATTTATCCGTCACTTTCCAATCTCCACTCTGATGCTCATAGACGTAGACCGTTTCGCCGACTTTCTTCCGGTTTCGAACCTCGATCGAGTAGCTCGACCGTGACGACCGCTTGCTCAACTTCGTGTACGACGTCTTCTTATGCGACGCCTTTACGTCAAACGACTTCCCAACGGTCAGCGAAATCTTTTCATCCCGTGGCGTGTGCTGGATCTCGTTCTCACCCAAAAACTGTAGAGATCCACCGGTATCACGCTGATACAACCGGACCTTGCCGGCGGGCACCGGCATTCCCAGATGAGACTTCTCATCGTTTCTGAACTTCACCATCACGCTAGAATCCAAATCCTGTTGTGAGTCGCCCGAATCGTTCGCGGGATCTGCGTAGGAGTCAAACGCAATGATCTTCTTTATCGGAATATTGGCTCCTGCTAACAGACTCAATTGTTTCGATTCTTTGTTTCGGACGCTGGCTGGTCGTTGCAAAGTGTAAAGGTGGTATTCGAACAAGCTTTCTTCGGTAAACCCACTAATGGTAGGGTCGGGATTCATTTTTTTTGGTTTAGTTGCTCTACCTTGCGCCCGACCTTTATCTTCGTCCTGGACCACATTCACATCCCCAGCCAACAATTTCAACTTGGCGTCATTAAATGTCAATCCTGACTGATTATTGAGCGTCACCCAGCCCTGAATGTCACCCGTCCCAGCATCACCCAAAGTCAAAACGTAGTTCGCCGTCCAACTCATCCCTTTCGTCAAATAGCTCAATTCCATCTTCGCTTGTTGAGCCTTCGCACTATCGATCTGCCAAACCAGCGATGGTCGTGAGATCAAACCGTCCGGAACTTCCATCACATCAATCTCACCTTGCGGTGAGAGGATAATCTGACCATCGTTAGCCCGAATTACTAAGTCGTTATAGCTGTACTCGCTTCCGCTTCCGGTGTTCACAACCGAAGTCGGAGAACTGATCAAGACACCCTCAATAACTTCTTTGGAATTCCCAATTGATCGTGTGAAACGAATCTTCTTCCCGATCGACTTTTGCAAAATTGCCATCGGCGAGATCAAATCGTATTGGTAGTTCTGCTCCAGAATCGAGATTGAGCCTGGATTATTCAGGCATCGAAATCCAACGCTAGTGGCATCAATCAACTGGGCCACGTCTTCGACGATCAGGCTTTGCTGACCAGCCTTGACATCTACCAATCGTATGTCTTTGACAAATCCGAGCCCTTGGTTGTAAACCGTAATTTCGGTCGAGCCTTCTACGAGCAATGCACTAACAGCAAGTAATGTGGTAATCATCCTTTCCCCAAATCAAGCGTTTTGTCACGCAAAACGCACAAGAGTTAGTGTACGAAAGAATTCAAACCGTTCAACGAATATGCGGAAATATCCCTTCAATTATGTGGGACTGCGTCCCGATCATCGGGACGCTATTAAGCTGGAGGAACGAAGTTCCCAAATACTGGTTCAGGGATAGCTGATAGCTAAATCACCACTTCGTCTCGACGGTATACGAAACCGTCTTAACTTCACCTGCTTTCAACTTCAGCTCAAACACCATTGTGTTCGAGTCTTCTTTCACAAAAGGATCAGACTTTTCGGTTATCTTCCAGTCACCCCAATGTCGCTCATAAAGATAAACCGTAGTCTCTTCCTGTTTTCGATTTCGAGCCTCAATTTGGAATGACTCACGGAATGATCGATCCGAAAGCCGCTTGAAATTGGTTCGTTTCCGGTCCGCTCGAACATCAAACGAGCGACCAACATTGAGCAAAATCTTCTCGTCCCTCGGAGTGTGGTTGATCAGGTCCTCGCCCAGGTACTGCAGCGAACCTTTACTATCCCGTTGGTACATTCGGAACTTACCGGCAGGCATTGGCATACCAAGGTGAGAAGCCTGATCATTCACAAATTTGACCTTCACGATTGGGCTCAAAGCACCAACTCCGATCTCGCCTTCATTGGGATAATAGTTGTCATTTCCCGCCATTGAGTCAAAGATGATCTGCTTCTTAAACGGAATCTTTGTTCCTTCAAGCAAACTCAACTGCTTGGTCTCGTTGTTTCGGACGCTCGCTGGTCGCCCCAACGTGTACAAGTGATATTCGAAAAGCGACTCCTCTTTGAATCCTAAATCCCTTTGCTTCATCACTGCTCCTGGCGCCATATCATAAGCAATAGCCCCGTTTAAATCCCGCGGCTGAACCACATTGATTTCGCCTGCCAGCAACTTCAAACTCGCATCGATGAAGGACAGTCCAGATTGATTCGTCAGCGTAACCCAACCCTGAAGGTCACAGGTTCCACTTTCACCGAGGGTCATAACGTAGTTAGCCGTCCAACTCATTCCACCCGTCAAGTAGCTAAGCTCCATTTCTGCGTTCTGGTCCTTATCGCTCTCCAATTCCCAGAGGAGCGAAGGACGAGAAATAAGCCCTTGCGGCATTTCCATGACGTCAATTTCGCCTTGGGGTGACAAAATGATTCGTCCATCATCCGCCTTAATAACTAATCCGTTGTAGCTGAATTCACTGCCATTGCCATTGTTAACAACCGAGGTCGGAGAACTCATCAGAATCCCTTCTACTGACTCTTTCTTATTCCCCATCGTCCGGGTAAACCGCACCCGCTTGCCAACTGATTTCTCGAGAATCGCGTTAGGAGAAACCAAATCGTACTGGTAATTCTGTTCCAGCACTGATATCGAACCTGGGTTGTTAAGACACTTAAACCCGACGCTGGTGGCATCAATCATCTGGGCAACGTCTTCGACATTGACCTTTTGTTGCCCCTTCTTAAGCTTCAAAGTCCGAACATCTTTAACAAATCCGAGCCCTTGATTGTAAATCGTGATCTCAGTCGAGTTCGGTTTCAGCATCGCATTCGCAAACAAGATTGTTGGAATCAAACTTCTTTCCCTCCCGCTAGCAGCTTTCCGGCTTCCCCGCTTTTTGGCTCTCTCACCACTTCGTATCCACCGTGTAAGTAACCGTCTTCACTTCACCCGCTTTCAACTTCAATTCAAACACCATCGTATTGGCGTCTTCTTTCACAAAGTTGTCCGATTTGTCCGTAACTTTCCAATCGCCCCAGTGCCGTTCGTACAGATAAATGGTGGCGTCTTCCTGCTTTCGATTCCGAACCTCAACTGAAAACGATTCTCGGAAGGAATTTGATGACAAGCGCTTGAAGTCCGTCCTCTTTCGATCCGCTCGAACATCAAACGATCTCCCAACATTCAATGAAATCTTCTCGTCCCTCGGGGTGTGGTTAATCATGTCCTCGCCCAAGTACTGAAGCGATCCTTTGCTATCCCGCTGGTACATTCGAATCTTTCCGGCTGGCATCGGCATTCCGAGATTTGAAGCTTTGTCGTTGATGAATTTGATCTTGACTAACGGAGTGAGCGCACCAACTCCAATCTCACCTTCGCTCGGATAATAGTTGCCATATCCTGCCATTGAATCAAACACGATTTGCTTCTTGAAAGGAACATTTGCGCCTTCTAAAAGGCTTAGCTGCTTGGTCTCCTTGTTTCGAACGCTCGCTGGTCGCCCCAATGTATAGAGGTGATATTCAAACAAGCTCTCTTCTTTGAATCCAGACTCGGATTTCATCGCCATTTCTGGTGCTCCTGCACCACCGCCGCGACCCCGAAATTGTGGACGAACAACGTTCACATCTCCCGCCAAAAGCTTCAACTTTGCATCGAGAAACGAAAGCCCTGACTGGTTATTGAGGGTGACCCAACCTTGCATGTCGCTCAAACCGGTGCTACCTAGAGTCAAAACGTAGTTTGCCGTCCAACTCATTCCTCCGGTAAGGTAGCTAAGCTCCATTTCGGCATTTTGATCCTTGTCACTCTCCAATTCCCAAAGAAGCGAGGGTCGAGAGATCAAACCCTCCGGCATCTCCATGACATCAATTTCGCCTTGTGGCGACAGGATGATTCGTCCATCGTCAGCCTTGATCACCAGGCCGTTGTAGCTGTATTGGTTTCCGTTACCGGTATTCACAACCGAAGTTGGCGAACTCATCAAGATTCCTTGAACGGTTTCCTTTGTGTTGCCCATGCTCCGAGTAAATCGAACCCGCTTGCCAACCGACTTTTCGAGAATTGCCTGGGGAGAGACAAGGTCGTACTGATAGTTCTGCTCCAAAACTGAAATCGAACCCGGGTTATTGAGGCATTTGAAGCCAACGCTGGTTGCATCGATCAATTGGGCAACATCTTCTACGTTTATCTTTTGTTGTCCTTTTCGGAGCTTTACCGTTCGGATATCTTTGACGAAACCAAGTCCTTGATTGTAAATCGTGATCTCAGTTGAACCTGGCGCAAGCATGGCGCTCATGAAAATAATAGGTGCAAACATGTTTCCCTCTGCATGGTTAAGACGACGCAGTTACTCGTTTGTTACCTTTATGCGCCGAATTGTTCAGCAGAAATCATTACACGCATAAGTCACCTGTCCCGGTAAACTTTGCCCACTATATGAAATTGCTCGTACCCATCAAGCGGGTCGTAGATCCATACGCAAAGGTCCGACCGCTTGGCGACGGTTCTGGTGTAGACACCACTGGCGCAAAATTTGAAATCAACCCATTCGATGAGATCGCCGTTGAAGAAGCGGTTCGCCTCAAAGAGCGAGGCGTTGCCACTGAAATTGTTGTCGTTAGCGTTGGCAGCTCGTCTTGCGAAGATCAACTTCGAAAAGCACTAGCCATCGGCGCAGACCGAGCAATCCTGATCGAAACCGACGCGACCTTGGACTCCCCAGCAGTTGCATCCATCCTAAAAGAAGTTGTCGATTCTGAAAGCCCTTCCATCGTTCTGATGGGCAAACAAGCAACCGACGACGACTGTAACCAAGTTGGTCAAATGCTCGCGGCAAAGCTTGGTTGGCCACAGGCAACATTTGCCGCAAAAGTAGAGTTCAATGGCAATGTCGCAACTGTGACTCGTGAAACGGATTCCGGTGAGCAAGTCGTTTCAATGTCAATTCCAGCCGTAATCACAACTGATCTCCGACTGAACGAGCCAAGATATGTTGCGCTGCCAGGAATCATTAAGGCGCGGAGCAAACCGCTCGAAAAGCGACCTGCAACTACAATACCAAGTTCAAAGACCACCATTACCGCGGTTGAACTTCCACCCGCCCGACCACCTGGACGCCGCGTTGGATCCGTCCAAGAATTGGCAACGGCAATTAAAGAGCGAGGTGGAATTTAATGTCCAAGTTACTCATTGTAGCTTTCGACGCCTCAGACGCAACATCAAGCGTTGGCTTTGCCAACACTCTTTGCCTGCCTTACGATGTTCTTCTTCTGTCGGGATCAGCGACTCCCTGTGGAGCCGGAAAAATGAGCTCGGCAAATCTGGCTTCCCTTCCCGCCGCTGACGGACTGGCAACGGCATTAAAGGAATTTGCTTCCGGCTATTCCCATATTGCATCTCCTTCGAGCATGCGAAGTAAGGATGTTTTGGCGTACCTTGCCGGACTTCTCGACACTGGCATGGTCACCGATGCAATTGGAGTTGTCTCTCCAACCACGTTCAAGCGGCCCATATATGCTGGTTCGATGACCGCCACCGTTGAGGTTGCCTGCGATCCAGTCGTCATAACCTTCCGACCAAGCAATTTTCCAAAGTTAGAAGGTGGAGCCAATGGATCTGAGGAATCCGTTTCGTTGGCAATTAACACTCAAGTGACAATCGTCAGCGAATCCAGTAAGGGCAGTGCCAGACCCGATCTGAGTCAAGCCACTATCGTCGTTTCAGGAGGACGACCACTAAAGGATGCCGCAACATTTGAGTCTGTGATCGGAGGATTTGCTGATGCCCTCGGTGCAGCCGTTGGCGCAACTCGCGCTGCGGTCGATTCAGGCATTGCTGCTAACGAACTTCAAGTTGGTCAAACCGGGAAAGTCGTCGCACCAAACCTTTATATTGCTGCAGGAATCAGTGGTTCAACTCAGCATATGGCAGGAATTAAAGACTCAAAACTGATCGTAGCGATCAATACTGACACCAATGCACCGATTTTTGATGCGGCTGACTTGGGGTTGGTAGGTGACCTATTTACAGTCTTACCGGAACTTCAGCGCGAGCTAAAACAATAGAAAGAAAGAGATACATGGCTAGTAAGTTAGCCGTCTGAGATAGATATGAGCATCACCGCATTCGCACTATGTTCCATTGCCTTAATGAAAGGGCAAGGACAAGACACCGTCGCAACCATTAACGGTGAAGCCTTAACTTCGCAAAAGTATTACCGGAGGATGGAATATTTACCCGGTCTCGGACGAAAAACGAGCACCGGGCAATTCATCGAAATCATGCCCGCCATCGCGACGCTAGACACGTTGGTGACCGAGACCCTCATCCTTCAAATAGCAAAATCAAAGAACTTGACGCCAACTGAAACCGAAGTAGACCAAGAAGTTTCCTATCGCCTGCGCAACAATCCGGATTACGTGAAGGAATGGCAATCGGTCGGACGAACTTTACCGGAACTTCGATACATGATCAAAGTTGAGCGAGCTCAATTCAAGATCCAAACGGAGGGAATAGTCGTCACCGAAAGCGATGTTCAGCGAAACTATGAGGGGGCTAAATCATCGCGGTATACAATTCCTGCTCGGGTTAAGCTGAGGGTGATCATTGTTCACGATGAAGAATCAAAAGCAAAAGTCGACGCAGGCTTAAAAACAGGAAAGGCATTCGAAGAGATGGCGTCCCAATTCAGTACTGATCCAAGCAAGAATGTAGGTGGCGATTTTGGCGTTGTCCCGTTTGATTTGCTTGGTCCAGAAGTACAAGCTTCGGTAAAGCCTCTCAAGAAAGGCGAACGAACTGGGTGGTTAGGCAAAGACACCATTTTTGCAAAATTCCAAGTCGAAGCCTTGTTAGCGCAGTCGGTGATACCGCTAGACGCAAACATTAAAGAGGATCTACGTCGCGAAATGATGGTCATTAAAGGAACAGGCAAGATCGATATGAACAAGCTCATTCGTGAAGCTAGGCAAAATGCAACCATTTCGATCGCCTCTCCCGAAATAGATAGGGCATACAAGCAATTTGTCGATTTAGAAAAGAAGGCGAAAAGCGGCGGACAATGACGATTGTTGACGTCAGTGTCGAAACCGACTTTACAAAGTTGCGCGAGGACTTGGTGGGACTGAAGGTCTACCACGCGAACCAAAATTGCCGGACATTTGACTTGTTTGAAAAAGCACTTCCCTATCCGGGTTCTGCAAACGTCGAACAAAATGCAGTCGTCCTTGCTCCATCCAATGAGCCTTATACCAAGCTTGGCATTATCATGGACCTCCTGCTCGGTCCATATGGCTGCCCATGGGATCGTGAACAAACCCATGAAACTCTCAAGAAGTACCTACTAGAAGAGTCGTACGAGACCCTCGATGCCATCGATCGTCAAGACTTTGACTCCCTTGCTGAAGAACTAGGCGATTTGACTCTCCAGCCTGTCTTTCATGCTCGACTGGCTGCCCGAGATGGGAGATTTGAATTCGATGAACCACTGCGGCACATCTGCGATAAATTGATACGTCGCCACCCTCATGTCTTCAACGACACCGAAGTAAAGGACTCCGCTGAAGTCCTTGCCAATTGGGACGCAATCAAGAAGCAAGAAAAAGAGTCATCGACATCAATTCTGAGTGGCGTACCAAAAGCCATGCCAGCCCTTGGTCGAGCCCATGAGATTAGTAAGCGCGCAGTCCGGGCAGGATTTGAGTGGCCAAATATTGAGGGAGTACTCGATAAAGTTAAAGAAGAAGTTGTTGAGCTTGAGGAAGCGATTCAAAGTGGTGATCAAGAACACATTAAGGCTGAAATCGGCGACTTACTCTTCACTATCGTCAATCTAGCTCGTTGGCAAAAAATTGACGCCGAAGATGCGTTAAGATTGATGCTCAATCGATTTCAAGCAAGATTTGAAACAATGGAAGCAAATGCCGATAAGCCTCTTTCCGAATTGTCTTTGGATGAGTGGGACAACTTATGGAATCAGGCTAAACTTTCGCTCAGCGAGGCATAATACATAAAAGTGAGAAAAGGATCGGCCAGAGGGATTGGACAACTATTGAGTCCAGAAAGAGAAACGGTTTCCAAAGAAATTCCAATTGACGACATCATCCCAAACAAACGTCAGCCAAGACGACATTTTGATCAAGATTCACTTGATGAGCTTGCCGAATCCATCAAACTTCACGGGGTTCTCTCACCCATTCTTGTTCGCCCCTTGTCGGTTGGAAAATTTGAGATCATTGCCGGAGAACGACGGTGGCGAGCCTCCAACATCGCAAAGCTCAAGACGGTGCCAGTCTCAATTAGATCAGTGGCTGGACAGGAGTCCCTCGAACTGGCGATCATTGAGAACGTTCAACGAGAGGACATCTCTGCTTACGAAGCTGCTCTTGCCTATCAATCCTTGATTGAGGAGTTTGGCCTCAACCAAGAAGAAGTTGCCATGAGGGTTGGGAAAACCAGAACTTCGATTTCCAATACAGTCAGACTGCTTCGGCTACCAACTCAAATTCTTGAAGGTCTTCAAGAAGGACTCATTTCAGAAGGGCATGCCCGTGCTTTGTTGGGCTTTGGAATGGAGTCCAGACAGCTCGCATGTTTTCGACAAATTATCGACCAAGGCCTATCAGTTCGTGACGTCGAACGGTTGGCAAACTCTGACAAGGAACAAAAGCAGAAAACTCCGGCAATCAGAATTGAAAAAGACGTTCATACGCGACAGCTAGAAACTGCATTGAGTGAAAAGCTAGGACTTCCCTCCAAGATAACTCGCAAAGGCGACCAAGGAACCATCGAAGTTTCAATCTATTCAGATGACGATCTTCAACGCGTTCTCGATATTCTCGGTGTTGAACTTTGACGGTAACTTTCGCTCAAATGGAGCCATGTCATTTTGCGGGAGTAATTGAACTCCAAGAGCTAGCTTTTCCTTCTCCTTTTGATCGAGATTTACTCTGGAAGGAAGAGCATTTAGTGGCACACACGACGAAATTTCCTGAAGGACAGATTGTTGCTCTATTTGGACCAAAGGTAGTTGGCTCGTGTAGCAATAGTATCCTTGAATCTCAATGGTTTGATTTAGGATTGCCTTGGAAAGAGATGGTTGGCGGCTACTCCATCAACACTTTTAACCCAAGCGGAAAGACCCTCTTTGGTCTAGACATCAGTGTTCATCCTGACTGCCGACGCACAGGTATTGGCAAGGCACTCTATAATCACCGCAAATCCCTCGTTTGCAATCTAGAGTTTGAACGATACGCGACCACTTGCAGACTTCCCGACTTTGAAATGAGTGGATGTTCTGATGTTCACACGTATGGAAAAGAAGTTTGTGATCAAGTCCGATCGGACCGTACTTTGACGCCATTACTTCGGTATGGTTTAACGATGATTTCAGTTTTGGAGAATCATTGGGATGATCCTGAGTCAGGAAATGCAGCTACACGTTTGGAGTGGTATCCATGACTGTTCGAGTTGCCGCCGTGAATTGGAAGCTTCGCTCAATTCGGTCTGACGGAGCGTTCTGGAATCACGCTTATGAGTTCATCGAGAAGGCCAATGACGATGGTGCTCAATTAGTTGTCCTCCCGGAGCTGTTTTCCCTCGAACTTCTTTATTTGGAACCCAAACTTAGTGAAGCCAAGTGTCCACGATATCTTGCCCAATATTGGGAGGATACAGTGAAGTGGTTATCTCGGATGTCGGTTAATAGTGGGATGGCGATCGTGGGTGGGTCTCACTTCAGGGAGACGGATGATGGAATCAAGAACATTTGCCCGATTGCCTTTCCAGATGGACAAGTCTTCTTTCAAGAAAAGAATAAGTTGACGGTCTATGAACGGTCGGATTGGGCAATCTTAGCCGGTCACGGTGTACAGCCACTTCCTGGACGACTAGGAGTGAGTGTTTGTTATGATTGCGAGTTCCCAGAGGGGCCACGCTGCCTCGCCGAGGACGGAATGTTGATTCATGCGGTTCCAGCTTGGACGGAGACACGCCGAGGGTTCCAAAGAGTTCGATGGTCGGGCCTGGCAAGGGCGATCGAAAACCAAGTATTTGTTGTTCATTCATCGTTGGTCGGGGATATCGGGCGTGAACCAATTCCAGAGAGCTATGGATCATCAGCAATTATTGCTCCTAGTATTGCTCCTTTCCCAATGGAAGCTGTCTTGTCCGAGTCTAAGCTCAACGAAGACGACATCATCGTTGCCGGACTAGACATTGATGCCCTCTTTGCCTCCCGCAACGAGGGAGAAGTCACTAACTGGCACGATAGAGATGCTTCGACATGGAAACTCCTTAAGAAACCAAACGGCTTTGCGCCGTGGGTAATTTAAGAATGAGATTTAAATATTTCCCGACGCGATAGATTCAGATAGGTGGGCCGCATCCGTTTCTCCTTGTAACGCCAAAGTATCCCCATCTGGTAGCTTTATTCCATGATGGTCTAAGAGCGAAGTCAGCATAACAATGAGATGGCTCGTCTCTTGTTCGGCCAGCAAGTTTATTTGAAGTTCGAGATGATTTCTTTGAGTAGCAAGTTTCTGCTGTCGATTTTGGCTGATCAAGATAAATGTCGACAATAGAATGGCCTCTTGCGAAACGAACACCGTTAGAAATCCAAACGGCGGAGGATCAAATCTGAGAGTTGTTTTGAACTGTGGAAACCAGTTAATAACCAGCCATCCAATAACCAAAATACAGTGAAACCATAGAAATGTCATACTTCCGCAGAATCCGGCAATCCGATCAACAATTTTGTCGGCTGGAGTCCGCGAATCGTGAACCGCTTGCTCAATGTCCGAAATGGTCCTGATGTTCTTCTCTACGATTTCGCTGAGCCGTCGTTTGTGCTTCAAGTGTTTCATTTTTTTCTATGATGTTTTAGATGCGCTAACCATTAGAGCATGCATTTTGATCCCAATCTCTGCCGAAGATGCCCGAACCGGGTCGCCATCAACTACAAAGAGTTTTGGCCCAAGAAGCGTTACCTTGGCGGACTTGGCTTCGACACTCCATACCTCTGGCAATTTTGTCTGTTGGCGCAACAATAAGGCGACTCCATATCGCCAAAGGCTGTTCTCCCTTGTACTTGTCAAGACGTATATTGATAGTTGTCCATCGTCGATTGCTGCATTGTCAGAAACAGGAAATGGTCCACCGTGCAGACGGGTAGAGGCGGCAACGAACTGAAGGGCTCGACCTTCATAGGTTCCACTGTCCGTCTCCACTCGAATTCTAAACGACCTTGTCTCCGCACATGCTCTTGAAATAGCTGGAATGTAAACTAAGCGACCAAAAAGGCCTTTATTCGACTTTTGAACCTCTTCCATGATGTTTGTGGTCAGTCCCAATGTAGCTACGTTTACGAAAACTTCGTTTTGAAAAGTCCCTACATCAATTGCTCGAACCTCAGCTTCATGAAGGTGAAACTGAATTGCGTCACCAAGTTTTAGGGGGATTTCTAATTCACGCGCAAGTGAATTACCGGTGCCTAAAGGCAAAATCGACATCACAATATCGGTATCTACCAGTTGTCCAGCTGCGGCGCGGACTGAACCGTCGCCGCCACCAATCCATATATTCTTGATTCCTTCTTTCTTGGCACGGTTGATCGCCGCGAGTTGATCAGAAGGTTTTTTCGCAAGAACGATAAAGTCAGCCAAATTACCTAGCTCGTCGGTAACAACATTCGAGAGCTTTTTGCCACTCCTTGCCTTTTCATTGAGGATAACGGCAAATCGAGGCTTTGGTTCAGGCATGGTCAATTGTGACACTTGATTAACTAAACCATGTGGGACTCGATTAACCAGAGGTAGACCTCAAGTTTTGCTGACACGGATGTAAGCAAATCCGCACTAATTGCGTCACCGACTTCAGCACACTTGTCAATACCTTTGTGGAGCCCATCAACGGCTGCACCAAGAGAAATGAGGAGGCCATTACATGCAATGGTACGGTTTAACAGACCAGTAGGAAATGATTTGAGCCCAGTTCCTTCAGCTACCTTAGCGGGGGTCACGTCCATAACTGCACCAAGTTGTCTTGCCCGCTCTGCAACTTCATCAATACCTTCTTCAATCGTGGCGGCCACTTCGTCAAGAAGCCGATGAATGGAAATAAAGTCTGGATCTCGTAAATTCCAATGGGCTAGTTTGACATGGCTTTTTAGTTCGGTCGCGTCGTAAACGATTGGAAGCAGAATTGCGCTAACCTCGGACTTGATCGTATTGCTTAGTGGATTTCGGCTTTTTGTTTGCATAAGGCATTTCCTTGGAAGTGGCACCGCCCTTCCAACATAACTACGCCCCAATTCGAAACCTTAGTGCATGGTTAGGTTTTTTCGACTAAATCGGTAATCCAGCGCTTGGGTCAGCAGGAAAATGAGTCTTACCTCTTAACATTCGACCTAAATTATCCACGACGCCAATATATCCCTTGCCCAAATTCGGTTGCATTAAACACGTTCCGAGTCCGATTGCGCATCGTTTTCCGTCTCCTAGGTCAACGATTGCGACAGCGGCACCTTCCTTCAAGTTTATGGTCGTGCCTTGAAATGTTAGGATGTCACCATTAACGGCAAAACCGACTTTTGCGCATAATTCCTTTAGCTTTGGCATGGTTGAAGGATGCCCAATCAGGAATTTGTTGTTCAAACTTTCAAGCTTTTGATCTCCTGCCGATTGGCCAACGTGTTGCAAATATTCGGGATGACTTGAGTCGCGAACAATTTGAAACTCCGACGAGACTTCCGCAAATGAATTGAACTTTGGAGCAGGTCCGGTCCTCAAGGCTCGGTGGTAGGGATCGAAGTAGACTTTGTTGGGACGAAAATCTGGCATTGCAATGGTGAACCGACCATCTTGATCAACGGTTTTTGTGTCCAAGATTCGCACTTGCATTCCGCCGCCTTTGTTCTCAAACCAAAGGTCAATTGGCATCCTAAATCGCTTTCCGGTCCATTGCAATTTCCCTTCAAATTTGCCGGGCGAGAATTTGCCACCTTCTAGAGTCACGCTGGCAAATCCTGGCCTTCGAAACCAATCGTCGAAGAAGTCTTTGAGTTGATATTGGGAAAGGCGTCGAAGTACAACAGCCTCAAACTCTTCCCACTCGGCTGGCTCACCCTTGGGATGAATTCGAACCCACTCGTTCAAACATTGCACAAAGTTTGTGGTTCCAACGAGTTGCTCCAGCATTGCTAAGACATCGGCTCCTTTTCCGTAGCCTAATGCCCCGCCGGCGGTTCCTGAAGCCACTCCTGAGTTCATCAATGGCGCATCGTTGTATTCGTCATTAGTCAAGGAAACCGTTTGGAATGCCTCTCTTCGATCAAGGGCGTTGCCAATGGGAACTTCTCGCGAGAAATAACCTGACGACCATGCGGCGAAGCTTTCGTTCCAAAACGACTTTAGGTACGTATTGGGCAGAATTCCACCCCACCATGTATGGGATGGCTCGTGGGCGTCTTCATCGGGCAAGCCGCCGCCATATGTGGCGTATGAATAAGCTTCGAGTGCTCCTCCGCCGTACGCTGGACTATCAAGGGCGCCGTAAGAGTCAAACGGAAACTTTCCGAAGTCCTTGTCAAAAAGTTTGATGATTGGAGCGTAGAGTTTCGGCTGTAACACCATTCGTTCGGTTGGAACTCGAGGGCTCCACATTTGGATTTTTCTTCCCTCGAACATCTCTTCGACGTGGTTTGTCTTTAGTACAGTCAAGCTCCAGTAGATGGTTGGCATGTCAACCTTAAACAACTCTGCTGGTTCTTTGGCTTCCTTTTCTCTTCCTACATAGTTTCCTTGGGCAACTACGGTCCAACCTTTTTCGGGCGGTACAACCGCGATTTCGTAAGTTGTGGGCATTCGGTTGACCATTGGATACCAATAGTCGTTGGTGAGGGTTGCGAGTCCCGGTGCGATTGATCCAGCATAGCCGGGAAGGTTGACGACAGCGGAGTACTCAATTTTGAAACTATGTGGGCCGGGAGATAGCTTTGGAATCATCACTAGACCACCAGATTGCTTGAACGGCAATGGCGTGGCTCCTTCGGCAATAGAAATCATTTTATAGCAGGGCGAAAATCGAAGGGCATGGAATAGCTTGTCGTTCGAAGTCACTTCCGCCGAAACTTCATCTTGTAACCGAGCTTCCTTTCGGTCAACATTGAATGAAACTCGGACCTTGTGGTGGCGGAGTCTTAGCCCATCTTTGGCTTGTTCATCGATGAACTTCAACTTTGCGCCGACTCTTTCAAATAGAAGTTCACCGATGTCTTGAGACGTTAGGGGAGTTGTGAAAACAACGAAGTTCCCCACTCCTGGCATTGATAAGTCTTCAGCTTTCCATCCAAACTTGCCAACCTCATAGGAACCACCCTTGAGGACGTTAAACTCGCCACCGTTACCCGTCGAATACTTTGAAAGGGAGGCGATATCCTTCTTCTTTGCGAGTCCGCTGAGGACATCTACGGAAGGTTGTTGGTGGAGGGCAAGCAAAAGTGCTATCTGAAACATGCTGGTTAAGTATCCTCTAAGTTGCGTCTGGGGTGTCCAAACTGGTATCTTTTCTGTTCTAGTGGCGACATAGCTCAGTTGGTTAGAGCGAACGGTTCATACCCGTTAGGTCGATGGTTCGAGTCCATTTGTCGCTACCATTCCTTTTTTAGACGCGTCTGCGGGCTTCTTAGTTTAAAAATTCCTCGATTAATTGGCCGTTGGTGTTGCTCGTTTGCCGTTGGCCGTTTAAAGTCAAAGACTTTTGAAGGGTATTTATACATTTGCCAGAACCGCAATCCCTGGCTTTTGATACTTCGTTCATAAGCCTTTCGAAGTGCGAGGGCGAGTGATTTCCAAGAGGGGTCGCTTTCTCACTTTCGGTGGGGCTCAGTTGGGCTGCGACGCCCTGGCCTCAGAAAAGACTGACATTAAGTCAGTCTTTTCCAAGGACTCTTCATATGCGATCCTACGGATCGAGGTGCCATATCGTCCTGATCCCGCAAGGTCTTACTGACGAGGGACTCGAATGCACCTAGAGGATGAAGCGGATTTCCATCTGTCCTACGAATGTAGCTCACCGAAAGACATTGGGGATTAGAAGTCTTTTCAACGAAGCAGGCTTCGAAGTACCAAAGCTAACGCTGGCGTTAGCACTCCCAAATGGGCATTCCTAACTATATATGCTTCGTTGGGGCATAGTGAGTTGGGTGTTGGCAACTCGTCGTAAGATCCGGCATCCTCTTTCGCCTGCGGCTTCAGCGGACTGGTCAAGGTCGCAGCTTTGTCCCGGCTCCGCTTTCCTCCCAAGCTCGGTGGGAACTTCGTTACATGGTCGCTTAAACCGGCCATCCCCAATTGAGAATTTTTTACCGGGTTCACGAAGGTGGCCCTCTGGGAGGCATTGGGGATTAGAAGTCTTTTCAACGAAGCTCCGATTCACTTCGTTCTTGGCTGCTTCGCAGCTCTCCTGCGGCGGAGTCTGCGACAGGCTTCGAAGTACAAAAGCTAACGTGGGCGTTAGCACTCCCACAGGGGCATTCCAAATTTGAAATGCTCCGCCCTTCTCTCGGCTCTGTAACTTCCCTGATTCTCAGCTTTCCTGTTTTTTGGCTTCCCGTTTTACTAACCACTTCATCACGGGTGCGGCAACGATTGACGTGATCAGCGACATGCCGACTAACAATGAGTAAACGTCTTTGCCAATCACTTTGAATTGGAAACCGAGGCCAGCGATGATGATTCCGACTTCCCCTCGCGGGACCATTCCGACACCGACCATGGTTCGATCTTGCTTCGCTCCTAGCCAGGCACC
>JANPAV010000172.1:0-3703 GCA_031430115.1 Armatimonadota bacterium
TTCTTAGGTTTTGATTCCAAGAGCGTGTCAAGGGTGTCTGATGCTTGTCTCAATGCTGAAGGAACCGAATGTCCATAGGTGTCTACTGTTAGGCTAATCTGAGAATGACCAAGCTGATCCTTAATGATGCTAAGAGAGACACCGTTTGAGGCCAACTGAGTGGCAACGGAATGGCGGAGCTTATGAAATGAGACTTGTTTGACTTTTGCCTTGTCGCAAAGTGCCTTTAAGTGAGTATCAACCAATTTTGGATCGAGAGGTCTGCCGTCCGTCGTAGTAAAGACAAGTCCAAGCGGATTGAACGGCTTGACTTTAGAGGACGAAGCCCAAAGAACCTGGTTCGCCTTTTGCTGTCTCAATGCTTTGATGACATTGTCAGAGAGACTAAGGTTTCTCCGGCTCGAATCGGTCTTGAGACCCTTCAACAGAAATACTTTGTTGACTCGTTGAAGTTGGTTCCTGACTTGCAGGATTCCAAGATCTAGGTCAATGTCAGACCAACATACTCCGGTTGCCTCACCGACTCGGAGACCAGTATTAAGCCCAAGCACAATCAATCCGCCGACATAATCTGTCGAGCAAACCTTTATCAGCTTTTGCATTTCGTCAAGGTCCAAAAAGGATGCCGACTTTTGGCGGTTCTTTGGTGTATCGGTGAATTCAGCAGGATTTGAACCGATCAACTTTTGTTTGACGGCAAGGTTTAGGGCGCGTCGTAGAGTTGCTCGAATGGCTTGGACGGTTCGTGGAGCCAGTCCTGCCTTTGCACGTTGATTAAGCATGGCTTGAATCTTCATATGGCTTACGTCTGCAAGCTTGAGGTTTCCGAGGGTAGGGACGATATACAATCGGACCATTTGCTCGTAGTAACGGTATGTCTTTGGCTCCTTATGTGGCTTGACTGTCTGTTCGAGCCAGTCGTTTAGGTAGTTGGCTAACGTCTGCTTTGAATCTTTGGCCGGACGTCCGATTCCAAGATTGACGATGATTTCTCTTAGTTTGTCTTCGACTTCTTTTCGGGTTGGTGCAACTGATCGGTGTCTAAGTGGGTTGCCTTTCTCGTTGTAGCCATGAGTTATGGCGCACTCCCATCTTCCATCTTTGCGCTGATAGACGCTTCCTTGCCCTGTTCGCCTTGTCTTTGTCCTTCCTGCCATATATTAAGTATGACGGCAGAGACGGCAGAAATGACGGCAGAAGTGATAGATTTTGGTAGATAATTGGAGACGTTAGTAGAATTTCGAATAGGTTCTTGAACCTGTAACAACCTGAATTTGAATTCGTTCAAAATCATAGTCCCGCTTTTTCGTAAACAGCAGGTCGCGGGTTCAATTCCCTTCATCGGCTCCACGATTTAGGTTTAAGTCGGTAAACCATTTAAATAGCAAGCATTCTATTGACTAGGCTGCAAGTCTTCTATTGGAGGGCATTCCAAATTTTGAAACGTACAAAGCGTCTTCAAGTGATAGGGGCTTTGCAAGCAAATAGCCCTGAGCATAGTCGCATCCGAGTTCAGTCAAAAGGTCGAGTTGATCCTGAGACTCAACGCCTTCGGCCACAAATTCCTTACCAAGGGTATGGCAAAGATCAATCATTGACTTAACGATTGTTCGAGATGTCTTGTCGTTTACGATGTCTTTCGTGAAGAGCCGATCGATTTTGATAATGTGATAAGGCAACTTAAACAATGTAAACAGCGAGGAGTATCCGGAACCGAAATCGTCAATCAAAATATTGAATCCAAGTCCGGCTAGTTCGTCGAGCACCGATCGGCATTCGTCAACGTCATCCATCAATTTGGTCTCCGTGATTTCAATCCCAATATCTTGGACCTTTACCTGATACTTCTCGCAATACCCAATCAATTTCGGAATGAAGCTTTCTTTGAGTTGTTTGACCGAGACATTAAAAGTAATGATTCTGTTACCTGGAAGTGCATTTATCTCATTGATTTGCTGTGACGACCAAATCGCTTGTTCAGCAACCCAATCGCCAAGTTGGTGGATTCGTCCATTGTCCTCCGCTAACTTCACGAATATGTCGGGACTCGCAACAGTTTCGCCTTCAACACTCCATCGGCACAAAGACTCGAATCCCTTTAAGGTGTTTAGCTTGAGGTCAATTACTGGTTGGTAAACCAAACTCATCTCTTGATTTTCGATAGCAGAACTCAGCTTCTGAGCCAATTGTTTTTCGGTTCGAATTTTAGGACTATCTCGGTGAGAAACCGAATTGACTATTTGCTCAACCTCTTGCGAGTGGAACGGTTTACTGAGGATTAAGAAGTTTGGACGATTGCCCAATTCTCGCCTTAATGCATCAAAGGAGTAATCGGAGTAAGCGCTACAAAGGACGATGAACTGATCGGGATTAATTGCCCATGTTTCCTTGATGGTTCGTAGACCATCCCATCCTGGCGGCATTCGCATGTCGACAAAAACAATGTCGAACGGGTCACTTAAATGGTGAGAACGGAAAATATCAAATCCTTCTTGCCCCTGCATAGCCGAAACTATTTGACATGTCGGCTTTGAGTGTGATTGAGATTGAATCATGGACCCAAAGAGCTCACTTTCGACGGAACTAAGATCTTGGGTTGAGGATGAGTTGCCAAGGATTTTTTCAAAGTCCTTGTGAATATCCATATTGTCATCGATGACAAGAATTCTGGAGTGTAGTTCACTCATGCGGCCTCTCCCTTCTGTTCTAATTTTGGAGAAGATATCGTAAACTTAGCGCCTCTACCTTCTCCACTGCTTTCCGCAGAAATGCTCCAACCAATTTCAGCTAGAGAGTTGGCGCAATAATGTAATCCATGACCAGTCCCGCCCGATTTGGTTGAGAATCCAGGTTTAAATATGTTTTCAAGGTTGCTGGATGGTATGCCTGGGCCATTGTCGCTAACTTGTATCTCCAATAATCCGTTCTCTGAGCAAAGGCTAGTCATAAAAATTCGTTTCTCGGATTGTGGTTGGCTTAGCAAAGCTTCTTTAGCGTTAACGACAAGATTGATGAGGACTTGAGTAATCTTGCCAGGGTCACCGTAGCAAATGAATGAGTCATCAACCAAAATATCGAGAGTGACTCCGTGCCTATTGAGGCTTGACTCGAGGATTGAAGCCACTTCAGTGGCAATTTCTTTCAAATGAAATTTGCATAAATTGTTCTCGTTCCGGGCCAGTGATTCTTGCCCTCTAACCACTTCGCCCAAGTGATTGGTTGATTTCATTAAGGCTGCGCACTCCGATTGAATTTGGATGTGCTTTACTTCAAGGTTTCCTGCCAAGGCAGTTAGATAGGGAAGTAGCTTGGCACCCTTTGGATCACTTGATAGATAGGAGTCTAGATTCCCGAGGTTTTGGTTGAGAAGTTCTACCGACATCCTTAAGCCAGCCGGGTCTGATTCGGCAACAATTTGGCTGATTTGTTCAGCCGAAACTACAGTCGAATTGAGAACGTTCCCGGCATTATGGAGAATTCCGCGAGCAACTTCTGCCATGCCGGCATCGCGAGATGTTGTCATGATTCTCATTTGGGACTTTTCGAGCCTTTTCATCAGCCCACCAAAGCTTTGAGCCACGATTCCAATTTCGTCTCGGCGCTTTGTCGTTGATTCATCGAAGTCTACGAAACTCGAATCGTCCAGACTTTCAACTTTTCTAGCTAAGTTGGTTAGGGGTTTTGAAACCGTCAAACTTATCAA
>JANPAV010000173.1:0-2397 GCA_031430115.1 Armatimonadota bacterium
AATGACTCGGTTACCAAGTCAAAATTCGACAACCTTTACGGCTGTCGAGAATCTCTGGTTGACGGAATCAAGCGTGCGACTGATGTTATGATTGCAGGAAAGGTCGCTCTGGTTTGCGGTTATGGAGACGTTGGAAAGGGAAGTGCCCAGGCTCTACGAGCTTTGAGCGCCCAAGTTTGGGTTACCGAATGTGATCCTATTTGTGCTCTTCAGGCTGCAATGGAAGGGTATCGAGTTGTCACGATGGAATATGCTGCCGACAAAGCCGACATCTTTGTAAGCGCAACTGGCAACCGAGACATCATTCGCCATGAAGATATGAAGCGGATGAAGAACAATGCAATTGTTTGCAACATCGGTCACTTCGACAACGAGATTGATGTTGCCTCGCTGAAGCAATACAAGTGGGAGAACATCAAGCCTCAGGTGGACCACATCGAATTCCCAGACGGCAAGCGAATCATCCTTCTCGCCGAAGGCCGGTTAATCAACCTTGGCTGTGGAACGGGACACCCGTCATACGTCATGAGTTCGAGCTTTGCTAATCAAGTTCTAGCCCAAATAGAGCTTTATTCGAAGTTTGGAACTCATGCTCCCGGCGTCTATGTACTACCGAAGCACTTGGATGAGAAGGTCGCTCGACTTCAGTTGAAGAAGCTCGGAGCAGAATTGACCGTTCTTTCGGAGAACCAAGCCAGCTATATTGGTGTTACTCCCGAAGGACCGTACAAAGCCGACAGCTATCGATATTGAGGGTTCAGTCCTCAGCCGTCAGTCTTCGGCTGACGGCTGAGGGGAACTCATGGTATACTCTGTTGGTTACCGAGAGGTTGGTGCTGGTTAGCCGCCATGCATGTTTTCACGGTACACGAATAGGAATAACACATGGCAAACATCCGCGTACGAATACGCTTGCGCTCATACGACCACCGGTCAATCGATCAAAGCGCAGAGAAAATTGTTGACACCGCCAAGAGAACTGGCGCCCGAGTTAAAGGTCCAGTACCACTACCAACTCACCTTCGACGCTTCTGCGTCATCCGTGGTCCACACATCGACAAGGAGTCGATGGAGCACTTCGAATTGAGAACTCACAACCGTCTCATCGATATCCACGAGCCAACTAACAAGACAATCGATGCTCTTATGCGACTCGACCTTCCGAGTGGCGTTGACATCGAAATTAAGATGTAGTTTTAAAAAACAAATACAAATACATAAGGGGATTGATTCATTTCAATCCCCTTATTTGATAATATGGTCGGGTGAGTTCACAATTCATGACCTGCCCAACTTGCCAGAAGCAAGTAATTTCTGGTGTGCCTACCTGCCAATTCTGTGGCTCCGACCTACGAGGCAAGGCTCCCGTTCAGCCAAAGCGTTCAATATTCATCGATTCGGACTCGTATGAGCCAATTCATACTGGTGGAAAACCAGGTTGGGTTTATCCCGCTTACTATGCCGTTTGCGGATACTACATTCTTTCATCTCTGATTGGAATTCTTCTCGTAGTTCTCAATAAGAAAAATGACATGTCCGATATGTTCAACATAATTGCCGTCGCGATTTATGGTCTTGGAATTATTGTCGGAATTGGGCTCCTTGCCAAGATCGAAATAATCAGGGGTTTGGTTAACTATTTGTCATTCTTTAAGATCCTTGGAGACCTTCGAGGAATTTTTGTTTCCTTCGGCATCATGATGTTATCAACTGGTCTTGGTTTAGCTCTTTTGATCTTCAATGTATTGGACCTTTGCGCCGCGGTCTTTATGATCTATCTAATTGGCGAAACAGACTGAAATGGCAACCGAATCGTGTCCTCGATGTGGTGAAAAAGCAATCAGCCAAACGGGTCTTTGTGTCTTCTGCGGGGCAGTGGTTATTGCCCCAACCATCAAGCCAAGTGGCAAAGATTACGACAAGGCGATGCGAACCTACCGATTATCGAGCGTTGCCTTTTTGGTGTTCGGAATATTGTATTTAGCTTTCGCAATAGCTGGCACGGTCATGTTGAAGTCTCCGATGTTTGGGCTATTCCTAGCCGGTACCGTGACGACTGTTCATGGAGCACTATTAATCATGAATCACGACTGGGTTCGTTCGATCTCAAAAGTCGCCTGTAGCATAAGGCTGGCACTTTTTGTTTTCATGGTCATGATTCTGGCACCCTATATGCTTCATATGGGGCCGACCGGAATCGGTTTTTTCATTGTTTTCTTGTTAGATATTGGTTGTCTGATTCTTATGATCAAGACAATTGATGAAGTATATTTCGCCTGAGCCTTTGAGTTCTCGGCATGGTTTCTGCTATATTTGAACCAATGTCCAACGAAAAGCCAGTCAGAATCACCGTCGGTGATGTTAAAGAAGTAGTCGAAGCCACGACCATTCAGGCCG
>JANPAV010000174.1:0-2430 GCA_031430115.1 Armatimonadota bacterium
TTTGGATTCGGGATTTCTCGATGGCTTGTGACTCTGGATTGGTACCGACTGAGGAGCTATCCAATCACTTTATGCTGTTGGCAAAGTGTCAGAATGGTGCCTCGGTAAGGCGTCTTAAGAGTGGCGGGATTTTGCCGCCGTATTCGATCCCAGACCATATTAACTTTGATGGGACGGCAGTTTTCTATCCAGGAACTTACTCCACGGGTGAAGATCAGGGGGCGGAACCATGGGGGACTTATCCTCCTGCAGACGATCATTATGAGTTTGTCCATTTGGGATGGCTGTTGGCACGGCAATCGCGTTCGAAGTCATTTTTGTCAACCAAGATAGGGGAGTTCACGGTTTTGGAGCGTATGGAACGGGCATTTTTAAGTCCCGAATTTGAGACTTCAACTGGTTTGTTTGTAACGACTCGGCAGGCGAGAGCGGTTGGTTTTGGGTTTTGTGATTCGATTACCTTTACCGGCAAAGTCTTGTATCCGTCACTTCTTCGATTTCGGGCAGCAAAAGAACTCTTTGGCTTAACAGGAAATCGCAAATATCGGGACGAGGCTTCAAAGATTGCCAAGAATGTTCCTTTGGCTTTTGCTGAAAAAGAATCTGGTTGGCTAAGGGCGGCGACCGAAGTGGGTAAGCAGCCTGACGTTTGGGGAACCCTGTTGGCATTGCACTTAGGAGTTTTGGATTCATCTCGGGCGAGGGTTGCTCGAAAGACAATTTTGGACGCGCATCAGGCTGGGACGATTACATTGGAAGGTGCGGTTCGGCATGTACCAACCGACCGCGACTTTTCAGCGTCATCAGCTTGGGAGAAAGCAATGAGTGGTAAGGGCACCTATCAAAATGGCGCGTATTGGCATACGCCGACAGGATTCTTGATTGAGACCCTAATGAAGGAAAACAAGGAGATTGGAGGCAAGGTTTTTGCTGAGTATGTTGCTCACCTTCGAAAGGGTGGCGAGATTCCTTGGGAGTGCTTTAATCCGGCGAACGGACATACTCAGAACGGCGGGTACTTGGCGTCGGTTGCTTGGCCGTATTCGGTAGTAAAGAGTCTGTTTTGACTTGACTCTTTACTACCTGACTATCGTCATATACTATGCGGTTACGACATTCATCGGACAGCGGAGTGAGATGTCGGTGATTCCGCCAGCGATTTCAGCAATATTCTCGAAACCTGCTTGCTTGAGGATTGACACCGCAATTGGGGAACGTCCGCCAGAAGCACAGTGAACAACGATCTTCTTATCTCGTGGGAGTTCGTTGAGCCGACCACGAAGGTATCCGAGTGGGATATGTAAGGAACTTGCGAGGTGAACATTGTTCCACTCATTGATTCCTCTCACATCGAGAACTACTTCTGAACCATCCAACTCTAGACAAGTCGTCGTCACAAAGGTTTCGAACCTGGATTGATCCAGATCATCAGCCAGAATCCAATCCGATACGACATCAAGGCCGATTGTTGCCATATCTCGGGCGGCAACATCGGCTTGCTCTTGGTTATCGGCAATGAGAGTGATTGGTTCGTCGTAGTTGAGTAACCAACCAGCCCAGTTGGTTAAACCCTTCCCGCTAGGAATAACTAATGATCCGACATAGTGGTTGCTCCGAACTGTAGTCGCACTTCGAACATCGACTAGCTGGTTTGTTGATATCGTAACACGATCAACTTTTGGCATATGACCCAAGATCGTGGGACCAACCTTATTGAGCCGCTTCATTTCTTTGAAGTAATAGGGGGGCTCGGGCTGACCACTAAGAACCTCGTCGACGAATTTGTCTTCATTGTGGATCTGAAATGCCCAGTTTGCTTTCCGCTCATATCCGAGGGACGAGACTGGACTTCCGCCAAGTGATTTCCCGCAAGCCGAACCTGCGCCGTGAGCAGGCCAGATCAGGAGTGAATCTGGAAGATGCTCGATCTTCTTTAGGGAGCCAAACAACACCCTCGCACCTTTTTCCATTGTTCCGACAAAGTTAGCCGCCCTCTCGAGAAGGTCTGGTCTGCCAACGTCACCAAGGAAGATGAAGTCACCGGTAAAGAAAGAGTGAGGCAATTCACTTGCCGGATGATCGACGAGGAGGAATGACAAGTGTTCTGGGGTGTGTCCTGGCGTGTGAACCGCTTCCAAAGTCAAATTGCCGATCTTGATCTTGTGTCCATCCTTCATAAGAACAGCCTTTGGATCATTGGCGAAGGAATACTTCCATAGTTCATCACCTTCGTCGCTAAGATACATAGTCGCTCCAGTCGCGGCAGAGAGTTCACGGCTTCCTGAAAGGAAATCTGCGTGAATGTGGGTCTCGGTTACGGCGGTGATATGGAGACCTTGAGCGGATGCCATCGCGAGATATTGGTTGACATCTCGTAGTGGATCAATGACTATGGCTTCGCCGGTTACGGCGCATCCTATTAGGTAGCTT
>JANPAV010000175.1:0-39463 GCA_031430115.1 Armatimonadota bacterium
ACGATGTACTTTCCGTCTGCGTTCGGCTTCACCTCAAATCCGACCTTTCGTACTGACATTCCCATAACTCGCCCAATCTTGGTTGTAGTGCCGCCAGCATCAATCGTCAAGTTGTCAGCATCGGTTTCGCTGGCGTTTCGAATGATGAAGGCGACCCACAGTTTCTCTTTCTCTCCTTTGATAATATCGGGCGTCGTTTGGTCGCCTGGGTTAAAAGAAATCGGCTTCGGAGCGTCGACTAGTTTGCCAGCCAACGACCCTCGAGCAGTGGAGAAAAGGAACGTATTCGTTCCCTTTTTGAGTTGAACAGGAAGCGAAACATAGCCCCAAGAATAGACATCACCTGTTCGAGGCTCGTTGTTTACGTAAACCATCGAATGCCCTCTTGCCTCAAGAAACATTGGCCTCTCTCGGTCGGAATTGACCTCGAAATAAGCATATCCAGAGTTAAATAGGCGGCCAGTAAAGGGCTTATCTGCCGTGGTCGAGATGTCATCCCACTTTGAAGCGTCAAACGTACCATCGAGGACAGACGCTTCGACCGGGTCGATCCGAATTGGCGTTCGGGCGTTTCCTCGAATGGTTGTCGCCTTGCCACTTAGGAAAGGAATATCTTCTGCGAGGATTAGTGCAGGTGCAAGGGCGAACAAGAGTCCGAAGGCGGCTTTCACGACGCGAGTTTACTCGGAGTGCAAAGTGCAGAGTGCTTAGTCCTGTCGAAGAGATTTTTTGAGTGCCAACAAAATCCGGATGACTTCTTCGATCAGTTCAATCTCCAATATGGGATCTGGGTACTCAAGTCTTTGGCATACTTCAAGGACCATTTCAACTTCTCTGGCTGATCCAAGGGCAATGTCAATAAACCTCAAAAAGTCGGGGCGTGAGGATCGGCCATAACCCTCGGATAGATTTAATGGAATTGATAGAACTGCTCGTCTCAATTGTGGAACTAAAACATACTTTTCATCGGTTGGCAATAGCCGTGTGTAGGCGTAGATCTTGACCACCAGTTCAAGACCCTTTTCGCGTGCTACAAAATCCTTGATTCCCATTGAATTACGCTACCTGTTGGGGTCCTGCAGTTCGATCGTCACTCCGCACTTTCGCACTTTCGCACTTTCGCACTTTCCCACTCAGCACTCAGCACTCAGCACTTATCTATTTCAGATACTGGCTGACTTGATGAACGTGGTAAAGATCGTGTCCAGTGATGTACTGAACGATTTCTAGAACGGTCATTTCACCCTTTTCAGGATGCGTAATCGTGTTCGCCCAATCGTCATCGGCGAGGCGAAGAAGATAATCAACAGTATCACGTCGTCGATTGTCAAATACCTCTAGCTCGTGGTGAATATCCTTTTCAGAATACTTGTGTTCAACCGCCCGTGCCTCTTCGTTAAAGGGCTCAACTGCCTTGCCCGGAAACTCGATAGCCGTTGTTATTCGGTCAAGCCAAGTTTGCTCAAGGTCAGCAAGGTGGGCAACGACCTCTTTGAGCGTAAATCGGTCGCCTTCCAAACTCGTGTCGTACAACTCTGGTCGAATTGAATCAACCATTCGGATCAAGGTTGACGGAGTGTTCTCGATTTGGAGGTAGTAGTTACTTGGCATGCTATCCCATAAGGGTACCAAGATCACGCCCTTTTTTGTCGAACGTGACCCTGGAATTCTAACTCTTTGTTAACCCTTCGACAACAGTTGGATGGCCTTGTCGAGTTGTGGATCCTGCCCAGAGAAGAATTGCTCTGCCGTGATGAATATTTCGAAGTCAGGCTTGACGCCGATATTCTCCATATTCGTTCCATCCACCCGCCAAACACCGGAGCCAGGCATTCTGGCACTGGTGCCATCGACCAAAGGGAATCCATTGGTATAAATAACGTAACCCGGGGTCCGTACTCCGACGAGGCGAGCCAGTTTTCGAGTTCGCATTGCCTCAGGGAACATTTCAGCGTTCGAGAAGCTGGTTTGATCCATCATGACGATGATCGGTACTTCGAGTGTTGCGCCTGGGCCTTTAATCACTTCCTCATCGCGTGGAACATAGTTCATGTTCTGGCGACGCTCAAGAATATCAATGATTTGGTCGGCGGTGTTACCGCCTCCGTTACCACGAACGTCGATGATGACGCCTTTTTTGCCTGGAGAATATTGCCAAAGCTGCTGTTGGAACCGCTCCAAAGCCGAGCCATTCATGCCAGAAATGTGAAGGTAAGTGACTGAATTGTTGGATTTCGATTCAACGTACTTTCGATTCGATTCCAATCGGTTCTGGGCGACGATTCCGGAGTATTCACCTTGAGAGATCGCTCGATACTTAACTTCCCGGGTCTTTCCGTCGGCACCTTGAACCGTCATATTCAAGTCTCGACCAACCTGATCGTTCAAGATATCGCGGAAGACTGATTCATTCGTCGATACTTCCTTACCGTTAACCTTAAGGACGATTTCACCCGGGCCTAATTTTGTTTTCGCAAAACTGCCTGGTGATCGCTTAGGTACATCCTTGATTTTGATTCCTGGTCCTGCAAAGCTGTAATCCCAGCTAAAGCCAAGATGAGCGGAGGATTGGCTCTTGTTTCCGCCTCCTCCCGCTCCGACTTCTGAGTGAGACGATTCGAGTTCCCCGACCATCATGCCGAGAACGGTAGCCATTTCACCACGGTGCCCGACCGAAGGGAGCAACCTTGAATATTTCTTACCTAAGGCAACCCAGTCTCGTCCATGGAAGTTTGGATCGTAGAATCCATTATTGAACCCGCGCCAAAATTGTCTGAAGGCGGCTCTTCGCGTTTCGGTCAGGTCACGGGTGAACTCCCCCCGGAATGCGATCGCAGTTGATGGGAAACCGGGTGCCTTCACATTTGTTGTGAACAGTTTGCCCGCCTGAATGCTGAGCATTGTCTTGCCATCATCACTGACTTCGAATCCACCTGAACCGGTTACTTTGCGGGGATTTTCCCCACTGTAGTCTGACTTGTAGATTCCGTCGGCCCCAATGTAGTAGAACGACCCGTCTTCCTTGTCAAACGTCATGTTGCCGAACGATCCGGTTGCAATTGATCGAGCCCTGGTTTCGATGTCCTCAAAGTCAATTTCAACCTTAACCGCTTCTTTCGGCTTCTCGAACTTCATCGTCAGCTCTGCCGATCTCATCCCCTCTTCTTGAAGGGGCAAAGCGAACAAACTTGCGCCACGAGTGAAGTAAATGTATTTTCCGTCCGGCGTCCAAACCGGGCTCGAATGAGTTTGGTTGGTTTGCGTGACGTTAATCTTCTTTCCGTTGGTGGTGTCAACCACAAAGACGTTGTTGCCGGACTGCCAATAGTAGAGTCCGCTACCATTAAGAGTCTCGACAAAAGCAATGTAACGTCCATCAGGAGAAATGCTGAACTGAAGGTTTGAACGTCCTGGTCTCGCGACAACGATCGAAGGAGCTCCGCCCGTGGCCGGTACCTTGTAGATTCCGCCCTTTGCACCGTACTGTTGAAAGAAGATCGACTTGCGATCTGGACTGACTTGCAAATTGTCAACTTGAGCATCCTCGGTCGAGATCACCGAAATCTGCTTGGTCAAGATATCCATTTGGTACAGTCGCTCCGATCCATCTCGGTCGCTGATAAAGAACACGGATTTTCCATCAGGCGAGTAGATTGGGTCACTATCAAGTCCTGCCCATTCTGTCAAACGAGTCGCATCATCCTTGTTTGGTCCTTCTCCTTTCTTAGTCGGAACTGACCAGATTTCGTTCAGCGTTGCAAAAACAATCGTGCTTCCGTCTGGGCTCAGAGTCGCGCCGTTGACCCCGTCGGTTACGATGATATGTTCTTCGGTCGTGATCTTGTCGTCAATGTTTGCGGTAATGCTAATCTGGCGTGGCTCACCACCGGGCTTCATCACGAATACGTCTCCGTTTCGCTCGAATGCAATAGTTGATCCGTCGTTAGAGGCGGTAAGGAACCTAGTGCCGTCTCCTGCATAGTTTGTTAACCGCTTGGCGGTTCCATTGGATTCAATTTTGTATACGTTAGGCGTTCCGGCAACCGTAAACGCGACTTTACCAATGCTCTTCCCAAGTGGACTGCTGCTCGGCATAGCCTCGGTCATGGTTATGGCATAGATTCCAGATGCCGTCGTTTGTGGCCAAAGGTGTTGGAACCCAGTATTTCTTAATTCCTTGCGAGTGTTGGTTTTCTTGTCAAAAACCCAAAGTTGTTGGGCGGCTGAGCCGGTGTATCGTGGGCGAGTCCACGGGAAGCCATTTCGACCATAAAGAATTTGGTCATTGGACATCGCTTGAGGATCGGAGATTCCGACCTGATCAAGGAAACTCTCCTGAAGGGCTCCTGTTTCAACGTTGATTGAATAGATTCCACGGTAAGCATCATCGAGCCTGCGTTGAAGGAGAACTGATTTTCCATCTGGTGACCAGGAGCTAGGGACATCTGCTCCAGTATTATAGGTAATTCGCTTTGGTCGTCCGCCATCAGCATCAACGACGAAGACGTCATTGTTTCCGTAACGGTCACTGGCAAAAGCAATCTTGGTACCGTCTGGACTCCAGACTGGTCGGTCGTCCATCTCGACGTTATCGGTGAGTGGAATTGCCTTGCCACCGCCGGTCGGCGAAACCCAAATGTCACCTTGATAGCTAAAGGCAAGCTTGCTTCCGTCCGGACTAATCGCGAGCCAACGAGCTCCTACAATTTGATCTGCCAAGCAAAGGCTTGAAAATGCCGAGACGAGGGCCAAAACGGCAAAACGATTCCCCAATTTCATGCATGAACCTTACCGGAAAACATTGCCATATGAATAGTGAAAGTCTTTTTCGATTATCCACATTTTGGTCTCTATCCGAGAGTATCATCTTGTTGTCTTTGGAGGTCTCGCCGTCGTGGTGGGACTGAAATAGTGGGGAAAGTCCGGTGTAAATCCGGCGCTGTGCCGCAACGGTAAAGATCACAATCTTAGCCCGAATGCCCGCTCTAAAGAAGAACGCTGTCGCCAACGAGCACTTGGCTGATGTGTTTGAGCCTGTTTCGGGCTTGTTCACTTCTTTCCGCTCTGTATCGATGGCCTTTGCTTCCGGCCAGAGGCATGTTGTGTCTTTGGCTTGATGCACGAGGCACAATAATGAATAGAACTAAAAATCGAGCATTTACGCTCATCGAACTCCTCGTCGTAATCGCCATTATCGCCATCCTAGCTGCGATCTTGTTTCCCGTTTTTGCCCAGGCAAAGGAGGCAGCAAAGAAGACTCAATCGATCTCGAACCTTAAGCAGATCGGTCTTGCTTGGACAATGTATTCGGGAGATTATGACGATGTTTTGATGCGCATTCGAGTCGCGGGACCGGGCGCGAAAGTGACGTATTGGTGGGGTTCATTTGATGGAACGACTCTCCGCGAAGAAGAAGGATTGCTCTATCCGTATAGTAAGGGAAAAGGAATTCAACAAGATCCGAGTTTTCCAAAGGGGTTGAGGTCGGTCATCGGCTTGACTGGCTACGGATACAACTATCAGTATCTTAGTCCATCAACTTACGCTCCACCAACATATGCTGAAACTCTAGTTCCGGTTAATTTTTCGCAGGTGACAGACGTTGCGGAAACGGTTGCCTTTGGATCGTCGGCACGGATCAACAACTGGTCATTCGCAACTCCTACATTGGAGGGAAATACCTATTTGGAACCTCCGTCTAGTGACTTTCCATCATTTCATGCTCGGCATTCGGGCATGGGGACGATTTTGTGGGTGGATACTCACGCCAAAACTCGGACTCCGAGCTATCGAAGCGGGGCGTTTGGCTACGGATACAATTCAGCTGACTTCAATCGCGAACATCTCGGAGACATCGACAAGGATGGTGATATGACGACGGACGAGTTCTTTGATTTGAACTAACAAAGCCTCTCCTTTTAGGAGAGGAAGTTCCCGCGAGACGACGCGAAGCGTCCTGGAGTTTGGGAACAGGTGAGGTAGATATTCTTGGGCTGACTTACCTACCTCAACCGGTTCGCGCTACGGTCCCGCTTACCGACTTCTCCTAAAAGGAGAAGACATTCTTAGTCCTCATTTTCACTCTTTGACATATTTGTAAACGATAATTCAGTGGAGCGTCGAATGCATTCTCCTCTAAACCACGCTACAAATTCTCCGATGCCTTCGTCAGCGACGCCTGGACTAAAACGTAATGTGACTACACCTTTTGATAGCAAGTAGGCATCTCGTTTGGCGTCATATTCTTCTCGAAAGTCATGAGATGACCCATCAATTTCGAGTGCCAATAATGCGGCTGCACAGTAGAAATCGAGATAATAAGGACCGAATGGATGTTGTCTTCGGATTTTCAATTCTAATTTATTTCCTTGTCGAAACTGAAACCACAATTTCCTTTCGGCTCTGATGGCAACTCTTCGTAACTCCCTCGCTCTTGCAGTCTGTTCGTCTGTTTGAGTTCGCAAGTCATCCACCTGAGTTTTTTACCTTGAATCAGATACCATCGCAGGTTTTTGCGTTTCTCGCTGGGCACTATTTGCCAGTACCCAGGACTCGATGAACATTTAGGAAACTAATCCGTTAGACCCTCCATGATCGCACTAGCCCTCGCCATTGTTCAGATTTCGGAGACAGAAAGCATTACCCTCGAAGTCAACGGAACAAGTCGACAGTTCTATGTCTACTTTCCCAAGACCAAGGACCTGAAGCCTCGCCCATTTGTGTTTGCGTTTCATGGTCACGGCGGAAATTCGCGATATTCGGTGACTAAGTTCAAGGTGAACCAGCTTTGGCCAGAGGCAATCTCCATTTATCCTCAAGGGCTTCCGACCGTGGGACAGTTAACCGATCCAGAAGGCAAGAAGAATGGCTGGCAAGGTAGGGAGGGTATGAACGAGGATCGAGACTTAAAGTTCTTTGACTCCATGCTGAAATGGGTTCATACCAAGGCAAAAATCAATGATAAAGCGATCTTTAGTCTTGGACATTCTAACGGAGGAGGCTTTACCTACCTTTTGCGCAAGTCCCATCCAGGAACTTTCGCGGCAATTGCTCCATATGCCGCAGGTGGTCTCGCCGCGAGATCGCCGGAGCCAACGCCAGTGTTTCACATGAGTGGAGTCAATGACCCGTTAGTGAAGTACACGATGCAACAAAGAACGGTTGATTATGTAAAGAAAGTGAATCAATGCGAAGCCGATGGGAAGAAAATGGGTGAGTTCATGACTCGATTTGAGTCAAAAATAAACTGCCCAGTAGTTCATTACGTGCACCAAGGTGGTCATGAACTGCCCGAGGATTCGCTGATCGAAGGAGTTAAGTTTTTGCGGTCTTTCGTGAAAGACTGAACTCTTAAAACGACTCGAAGCAGAGGGTTGGAGACGGCGATAGCAGCTTTTCAGCTTCCTTTACTTGGGCTAAATCATTAACATCAAAGAGATCATTCAGCAACAGTGTTGATAAACTAGGCTCGCCCATGAATGCCTGGGTGAACCGGCGAATGTCCATCGTGAATCCCGGCTTTTGATTGGTGGTTTGTTCCACTTGCACGCCTTCGGGCGAGAATGTGACCTGCCACGGACCGTTGTTCTCGGGAACGACTTCGTCCTCCACACCAATACAGAAACTACCGGAATCGGTAGGCTTTAACCCTGCGAGGGCCTTTCGCACGTTGAGAACGCGGAACATGATTTGGAGATTGACGCCGGTGATGTTTGCGTCATGATCCCAATATCGAGTTCGGTAAGGGCTATCCGAGGGTTCCGTCCAAACGAGGTTCTTCTTGTTGATTCCTATTCCCGCAAAGACGCTCAGAATAGAGTCATAACCTCGTTGGGTTGTCCAAACGAACTCGACAATCTCCTGGTCGGCCCAAAAATCAATCTTGTGTTGAACGACGGCATAGGCCTCTACCGGATCGCCAGCAACATAGACAGTTCGGTTCGAATCTTTGGGGAGGATTCGGTCCCATTGGTTGCCATGACGGAGGTTGAGACCAGACCGCTTATGGGCAAAGGCGTGATAACAGTCCTTGATGACATCGATACAATCGGAACTCAATTGGCGGACCGCTAGCGGAGCCTTCACCCGGGGAAGGGCATTGATATCAACCGAAATTTTGTAACGAACACCGGTCACTTCGTACCCGAACGCACGGTAAAAGCTGTCTTTGAACGCGTAAAGGCTGGCAAGTTCATAGCCTCGATCAAAAAATTCTCGGATGCCGAACTTCATCATCTTGCCGCCGACTCCGCCACCACGGACGTGAGGCATGACGGCGACCGCTAGGACTCCGGCGCATTGATATTCGGCTGCACCTCGCGTGGCGGTCATCGGGCTAATTCCGAATCCTCCAACGGCTTGGCCGTCAAGCTTCGCGACAAAATCCTCGGACAGACGAGTCTTGTTTGGGTCACGGGTGAATGGCTCCCCATTGCCGTAGGTGATCGACCAGACTTTGCCTAGCGATTCAAGGTCCGCGTCACTACATTTTTCGATTTCCAACGCCACATCACTATTATTGCAAATTTCAATAGTTTCACAATATTCTGAAAGTTATGGAATAATAGAAGTATGAAGATCGCGATCACCGGTGGTACCGGGTTCGTCGGACGACACTTGGCTCGAAAGTTGATTTCGGAGGGTCATGAAGTCGTACTCATCTCTCGTGGCGTAGACCAACGAGACTCCACAATCCGCCATGAAAAAGGTTTGACCTTTGCTCCGGTTGGAATCGGCGATGTTTCGACACTGGCTTCTACGTTTAATGGTTGTCAGGCGATTGCCCATTTGGGTGGGATTAATCGTGAAATTGGCTCGCAGACCTACGCCAACGTCCATGTAGCGGGAACGGCAAACGTAATCGAAGCAGCCAAGTTGGCCGGGGTCTCGAAGATTCTCTTACTCAGTTTTCTGAGGGCAAGACCCGATTGTAATTCGCCATATCATGAGTCTAAAAATGCAGCAGAGGAACTAGTGCAGGGCTCTGGTTTGGACTACACCATTTTTAAGGCGGGAGTGATCTACGGTTCGGGCGATCACATGCTAGATCACATAACTCATGCGCTCCACACCTTCCCAATTTTTCTGCTTGTTGGGTTCAAGAAGCACCCAGTTCGTCCGCTCGCAGTCGACGACTTGGTTAACGTGATGGTTGCTTCAATTGTTTCAGGAGAGCTTTCAAGGAAAACGGTGCCGATCACTGGTCCCGAGGAAATGTTCCTGGGAGATGCGGTTAGGCGGATCGCCCGAGTCGCGGGAAAACGGCGAATTATGTTTCCGGTTCCAGTTTGGGTTCACTACGCCATGGCGTGGTTCTTCGAGCGAGTGATGACAGTTCCGTTAGAGGCAAAAGCCCAGGTCAGGATCCTCTCAGAAACCTTGGCGGAGGCAACTCTTGCACCGGATGCCTTGCCGGAGCACTTGATTCCAAAGACTTCGTTCTCAGACGAGCAGATTCGAAAAGGACTACCTGTTCCCGAACGATTTGGAACCAAAGACTGTATCCACCAAAGCAAGACTGTCTAACGTCCCGTTCGTATCTTGTCTGACATCCTTTGAAGTTGGTCAATCGACCCAATAGGTTTTGATGCTTCCCTAGGCATGGCGGGACGGTTGTGAATCGCTCCCGGGACAGCGTAGAAGAAGGTCACTGCCGAGTAACCAAGCAAGTTCCACTTTTCACGCATGTCGGTGCCAAAGCTTGATTCCATATCGAATCGGAGTCGGTTATTGAAAGGTATGGCGTCAAGGCATCGCTCTCGCGTGAGGACGTTGTAACCAAGGGTATGTCCATCAAGGCCACCGACTTTGTTGTTGAGAAACGGATGATGGAAGTTATCCTCTTTCGTTGGAAAGACGCCGCCAGCCCAGCCGTAATAGTCCTCGGTTCCGGTTCCAAAATGGGTAGGGAAGCCCTTGTCCCAGGCGTCATCGACGTAAATCTTCTCGTCTCCCTCGCCCCACCAACTGTTTTTTCTGATGTTCAGAACCGTGAAAGCATCGCCGACAAAGACGCCTTTGCCTTGGATATCGACGAAGTTCCAGTCTTGGAATGGAGTGCCTGGCACGATGTCGTCTGGCCTCCAGCGAGCGTAAAAGTGCATGGAGTCTTTGGTCCATTTCCAAGGTTTTGATTCGGTAAAACACCCCACATCAATACTCTTGGATCCGAAATTATGGATTCGAATCCGCGCCGAATTTTTGAAAGGCATGATCCATTTGGAATGGAGCAAGCCATCGGAGCCTGTGGTTCTAGTCCAAGTTTGTGCCGCGCTGCTAACATCGGGAGAATTATTCGAAAAGAAGTCTCCGATTGGACACCAAACTGTTTCCTCGCTGTCAAATGCCATGGACAGAACTGTAGTTCTAAGGCAATCCGGATCAGTGCCGTAGTGACTGTTCCCTTCAACTCTACCAATTTGAATCTTTAGGTCCTCGATGGCATATGACCCATTCGGCAGAGAAAACTCAGCGAAGCCTCCCGGCAATACCGACTTTGTAAATGACGACCTTCTCAGCTCGGTACCAAGAAATTCAGCTTGTATCGGAAACGGAAGGTCCTGAACACTGGCTGGCTTTCGAAAAGTCTCAACCGCGGTTCCCTCCGGATAGGCTCGGTAGTTGATGATATTGTAGAACGGCTTGTCCACCATCGTAACCTTAACGCTCTTAGCGAATGGAATAGGCAGATAAGAGTTACCGGCCCTGGCCGTCGGACGAGCAAATCGCGTACGAATACTGCCTTCGCCCCTAACAAGCTTGATCAGCGATTCGTCGAAGGTCGGAGTCGAAGACCCGTCTAAGTAGATTCGCACATTCGGTCCGACTCGATTATTGAAATCGTAATAGAAGAATGGGGTCCACATTTTGGTGATGCAGCCGGGACCATTGTGTTCCATGATCACGTATTCGCGCTTGCCGATAACCGTCTCTTCGCGAATGTAACCGGTTCCGTCGCTGTCAGCAAACCAACCCGGCTTGTTGCGATGAGATGACTCACGGTTGTAACTAGAAGCTTGAAGGGATTGGTAGGGTGGATTTGGAAATCGTGCCAATCGATCCCGATCGCCCATCTCGGTCAGCAACGAATTGAGCGTAATGGGTGGTGGCGCACCCAAATTTACCGACAAAAGGAAAACCAACGGACCAATCACAGTGGCATTATCACCTTAAAAGCAAGAGAACTGCAATGCAAATGGGAAACAATAAATTCGGAACTGTCAAGCCAACAATGTTGTAAGTTAATTTCAATGAGTACGGTCGTCCTACAGTTTGCCAATGTCTTCTTTTTGGTCTTTCATACGCTGCTCATTCTCTTCAACTGCTTTGGCTGGGCTTGGAAGCGAACGCGGAAGTGGAACTTGGTAACTCTCGGGGTGACCGCCTTTTCATGGCTAGTGATGGGGCTGTGGAAAGGAGTGGGATATTGTGTTTGCACGGACTGGCATTGGCAAGTCCGCCGAGCACTTGGTCAAACAACTAATGAATCATCCTACTTGGATTACTTGGTGAATGCCCTTACGGGCTATTCACCAGATCCGGCCCTGACTCGAACCGTTGCTGGTTTAGTCTTTGCTACGTCAATTGTCCTGAGCATTGGTTTGAATATTCGAGACACAAGAAGAAGGGCTGTAACTCCCTTGAGGGAAGCCCAGCCCTTGGTTTAGCGAATCATGCCCTACTTCATGTAAGACGTTGCGTGCGCAAGGTGACTCAAATCATGAGCCATGATGATGTTCGCATATTCGTCGATAGTTGTATCACCAAGATCAGGGTGGTGAAATTGCTTCTTCCAATCGTCGGGTGTTAGGGTGTTAAGGAAGTCAACCAAATCTCTCCGTCTATTTTCGAACACGTCGAGTTCGTGGTGGATATCCTTTTCTTGGTAGTGCTTTTCTTTGGCACGTGCATCGGGATCGTATGATTGAACCGTGGCGCCTGGTGCCTCGTGGGCAAGCCTCAAGCGGTCAAGGAAGATGTCGTCGAAGTCGGCTAAGTGCGCGACCATCTCGGCGAGGTTGAATCGATCTGGGTCGGTTTGTTCCGTGAACTTTTCTGGTTTGACTTGATCGACAATGTTGACGAGCGTTTTTGGGGTTCTCTCTAATGAGCTAAGGTACGCCTTCATAATCTGCCCTACATATAGATAACGCCTTTTCTTTCAAGAAGGCAAGTAGAATTAAGGAAGTTTTTTACGCGTAGTAAAAAATAACAACCCGTGCAACCAAAAAAACTCGAATTAACCCGACGAGACTTTGTCTCGGCAGCCGCCGCAGTAGGACTTGCGTCTACTTCGCTTGGTCAAGTTGGTAGCCCGATAAGGAAAAAGAAAATGGAACTAAAACTCGTTCATGTCCCTGGTGATGCAGACATCGCCAAAGCCCTAAATACTGCCGCCCATGGCATCAGCGAAGCCACTCACAAAGCTCACCTTGGACTTTGGCAAGGATACGCAAACAAGACCAACGAAATTCGAAAAGCTCTTGCCGAACTAGAAATGGATCCTGCAAAGGCAAACCAAATCTATAGCCAAGTTCGCGCCCTCAAGGTCAACTATGCATTCGCCTACGGCGGATACAAAAACCACAACGTTTACTTTGACACAATCGGAGGTCACGGCGGTCCGGCAACGGGCGACATCGCTACGTTGATCAACGAAGCTTACGGGTCATTTGAGAATTGGCAAAAAGAGTGGAAGACCACTGGCATCGGTGCAAGAGGCTGGGCTTACTTGGCTTACGACCACGACGAAGAGCGACTGTTCACGTTTATGGGCGATGCGCAAGATACCTATCCGGCTTGGAACTCAACCTTGGTGTTGGCACTCGACGTTTACGAACACGCCTACTTCTTGGATTTCCAGACTGCACGAGCCAAGTACATTGACGCTTACTTCGGCGTTATTGATTGGGATGCCGTCAATGCTCGATTGAAGAAAGGAATGTAATCTCTTGGCGGAATAGGTTATAAATGAGACCAACAGAATCGCCGCAAGTGCAATGCACTTCGGCGATTTTTTTGGATATCAAAACTTCGGCAAAAGGATTAGAAAGGCAAGGCACGAATTCAGATCATAGACTTTTATCGAGCCTCTAGCTTTCGAGGCTCAATGATCCCTTGTCCAATCTATAGCTTGACGTTTTTTGGTCGATAAGTTGGATCGTCGTTCATTCGATCCGTCACCGATTCGTGGATCGTATCGCCGGGATCGATAAATCGACGCCTAAACCAGTTCGGCCATTGCCACTTCCAGCCACGCGATTCGAAATCAAATTTGCGAAGCGGAAGCATTTCGATAAGTCCATACATGGCATCCATTGATTCGTGGAGTTTGCCCAGATGGTTCGGCTCGCAACCCTTCTTGTTTTTCGAAAAGGATTCGAATTGTTCGTCCAAGATTTTTTGATTAAAGGTCAACTCATGCTTGCCAACTTCATCAAGCATCCATCGGTAGGGAATCATCGATAAGCCTGATTCTTCCAGGTGATGTCCACCGCCGACATCGCAGTGCAGCCGGAAAACCAGACCTGCTCAACGTCTTGATCTGGAATTTGGTCCTTATCCTTGTCTTTCGACTTAGTCTCGACTTCATTAATGCTAAACACGCTTCGGCGCTCGTCAACCGCAACGGCGTGACGGACAACGGAGATATCCGGATTTTCGCGAGTAAAAGGAACTGCTTTGAATGCAGAAATGAACCCAAATGAGGAAACCGTATCCCAAACTCCCATGAATCTCATTCGAAAAGTGACTTCACGGCTAAAGTCTCTCTTTATGCGAGTTGCATATTGAAAAGTATTCTCATCTTTGCTTGGGCGCAGAGCGGCACCAATGTATGCCTGCCAAATGAAGGGCATCAGGCACGCATGCTCGGGACGCGGGATTCCAAACATTTTTACGGCTCCAGCTACCATTCGAGCAGCATAGGAGCCGCGGCTGAATCCAAAGAAGTAAATGTCGTCTGCATCCTGAACATTGTTTATTAAGAATTTGTAGCCTTCAATGAAGGCAATCCGCATAGAAGCTCCTGTCATTGAGTCAAGAATCCAACTTCGAATCTTGACCCCTTTGTAAAGTTTGGCTTCGTCGACCAAAGTGTTGACGCCAGGGTGATAGAACCGTAAAACGTCCGATTGCTCAGTTGCTCGGAATATACGATAGACGTTCGTATGAGGCTTTGAAATCTCGTTGCCTGTGCCGTCAAAGCACATCACGACTTTTCGTAATGGAGTAAAAGCAACTTCAAGCATCGCCATTATGTGATTTTATCAGAAGTAGCCACTTCGCGCATATTGAATCCTGGCCCACTTTGATTGACCAATTTTTGACCCCAGGTGACAAAAAGACCTAGACAAGCGTAAACTATATGAGTGTCAATTGTCCGATACGATACTCCGCTAGAACTCAGCAATGACTTTGAGCCGAAAGGTGATCAAGGTAAGGCAATTGATGAGCTTTGCGAAGGTTTAGAGTCGGGATATCGGTTCCAAACCTTGCTTGGTGCGACCGGTACCGGTAAGACGTTTACAATGGCGAACGTCATCCAGCGGACTCAACGACCTGCTTTGATTCTTGCCCATAACAAGACTTTGGCGGCCCAGCTCTGCCAAGAATTCCGGGCTTTTTTCCCCGAAAATTCAGTTCAGTACTTCATCTCATATTACGACTACTATCAGCCAGAAGCGTACGTTCCTTCAAGCGATCTCTATATCGAAAAAGACTCGAGCGTGAATGATGAAATTGAGCGGTTACGGCACGCCGCCACTCACGCCTTGCTCGAACGTCGAGACGTCATTGTGGTTGCTTCCGTGTCATGTATCTATGGTCTTGGTTCGCCGGATACATACGCAGATTCGGTCGTGACATTCGAAACCGGACAGCCGTTAGACCTCGAAGTTGCAATGAAGAAACTGATCCAAATGCAGTTCACCCGCAACAATTTGGTCTTGGAGCGTGGAACGTTTCGCGTTCGGGGCGATACGTTGGAGATTCAGCCTAAGGACGAAGAGACCGTGACTCGGATCGAGTTCTTTGGCGATACGATTGAACGAATTCGGCTTGTGGATCCTTTGACGCAACATGTTCTTGACGAACCGTCAAAGATTAGTGTTTTTCCAGCCACTCACTATGTAACTCCGTGGGAGAAATTGGACTCAGTTATTGTCCAAATTCGGGAAGAGCTTGAAGCCCAAGAAGCTTTGTTCCAAAGTCAAGGCAAGCTTCTGGAAGCCCAGCGAATTCGTCAGCGAGTTGAGTTCGATCTCGAGATGATGGCGGAGCTTGGCTACTGCAATGGCATCGAGAACTATTCGCGATATTTCGACGGTCGCCAACCCGGAACCGCGCCGTTTACGTTGCTCGACTTCCTTCCGTCGGATTCACTGGTGTTCATTGATGAAAGCCACCAGACCCTGCCGCAAGTTCGCGCAATGTACAACGGCGACAAGCAACGTAAGTCGGTGTTGGTTGATTACGGATTTCGGTTGCCAAGCGCACTCGATAATCGCCCCCTAAAGTTTGATGAGTTCCTTGAGCGGGTTCCTCAAGTGATGTTTGTTTCCGCGACGCCTGGTCCGTTTGAGAAGGAGAATCAAGCCCAAGTTGTTCAGCAAATTATTCGCCCGACGTTTCTTGTTGACCCAGAAGTCATCATTCGCCCAACGAAAGGACAAGTAGATGACCTATTAGCAGAAGTGCAAAAGGTCGTGGCGACGGGACGCCGCGTTCTTGTCACCACATTGACGAAGAAAATGGCAGAGGACTTGTCAGGATACATGTCTGATATTGGCGTGAAGGTGAACTACATTCACTCAAATGTTCACTCTCTGGAGCGACCTGAAATCCTACGTGATTTGCGCCTCGGCATTTACGATGTGCTTGTTGGCGTCAACCTTTTAAGAGAGGGCCTTGACCTTCCGGAAGTCACCTTAGTGGCGATTTTAGACGCGGACAAGGAAGGATTTCTACGGTCCGAAACTTCGTTGATACAGACGATTGGTCGTGCGGCCCGAAACGTCGATGGTCGGGTCATCATGTATGCCGACAACATCACCGGATCTATGGAGCGGGCAATTGACGAAACCAACCGACGCCGCGCGATCCAGGTTCAATACAACATTGATAATGGGACTGAACCAACCACGATTATCAAAGAAGTGCGCGAGACGATTCGATCGTACGATCAAGTGAACGAAATCGCGGCTCAATATAGCTCGGAAACTCAAAAGGCGATTCTTGACGGATCACCAGTGCGGGTTGAGGATATCCCAATTTTGATTTCCAGCATGGAGAAAGAAATGAAAGACCTCGCAAAGGCAATGGAGTTCGAGAAAGCCGCCCACGTCCGAGACGAGATCGAATCCTTGCGAAAGATCGCGGGTACAAGCGACGGCCGGCTTGGGCAAGAGAAGCGGAAAGTGCGACGGTTTGCGTCGCGGAAGTAGTCCAACGGACTTAAGGACTTAGAAGATGCGTCCTTAATGAGCCTCAACACTAAGAGCTGAGTAGGTACCCATTCCCTAAAAGTCAGGTTTGGCACTCTAATGGTTGAGGCGTCAAAAGTCCGTCGGTTTGCAGCTTTTAGCTTCGGCGAAGACTGAAGTTAATCATGTTAGTCCCCACCGCCGCCTGAATCTCCACCGCCGAAGTCACCACCGCCTCCGCCGAAGTCACCGCCGCCTCCACCAAAGTCGAAGTCACCGGAGCTGTTACCGCCCCCACCAAAATCGAAGTCACCCGAGCTGTTACCGCCTCCGGAATTGCCGAAGTCAAAGTCGCCCGAGCTGTTACTGCCACTGGGAGCCTCGCCCGGATTTTGGTCGTAGTAGTTGTTGATGATGGTGTCACCGCCACCGTAGCCGTGTCCACCGTATCCACCACCAAACAATCCTCCGCCCCAACCGTAGCCGTAGTGAGGCATAAACATGCTTGATAAGGCGGAAATCGTGATCATGTCCCACATGAAATTACGCGAACCAAAGTCGTTATGGGGGTTATAGCCTTGCACGGCATACCACGGCATGAACTGTCCGTCCTGACCATATTGGCCGCGCAATTGTGGCATTTGACCTTTCAACAGTTGATCTCTTTCTTGCGGAGTTACCATGACTGTCTTTCGAGTGCCACCAAAATTCACTTCCACTGGAATCAAATTGTCACTTGGTTCAGATGAAAAGTAAGAAACACCTTGCATAGGCTCGAACAATGGAGCCCGCTGATTGTCGATGATTGGAGGAATAGTGAATGCAACGCCACCATCACCGGTAAGAGCACTAACGTGGGGCTTTGCACTATCCAAATCTTGAACAACTTGACTAAAGGCACTGTTTGCAAGATCATATTCGGCGACTGTTTTCGCAGTTCGTAAGCGATTTGTACCCTCATCAAAGGTTTGTCCCATCCGATCTCGGTATTGCCGAACCGCGTCGGCATCTTGTCCCATCTGAAGCAAGCCGTCGTATGAATCTAAGTAACTCATCGCATTGAGGGCCTTGGCTTTCGTTTCTTCGGCACCCCTCTTAGCCAGGTTGATCTTCTGCTTTTTACCTGCGAAGATTATTGCTGCGACGATGCCAATCAAGGCGACAGGAATTGCTATGCAAATAAACCCACCAATTACACTTCCTGATTTCTCAGCGATCGGCGGAGGGACCGAAGATGGAGTCCTCTGTCCAGGTGAAGTCTGACCCACTTGAGTGGTCTTGGCAACCAATGCTTTGTCATACACTCCTTTGGCTAAGCTCGTGATCGCTGGCGTGAAGTCGTTGGCAGATGCAAGCTTTGCGGCACTAGCGTTAAGCGTGGATAACTCTGCCATAGTTAGCTTTTTTGAGTAAGCCGAAAGACCCTTCTTCGTCAAAACAAGAATGATTCCCTTATCGCCGAACGGCAACTTTTGGTCACTCAAATATTTTGCAAATGGGAGCCGTTGCTCCTTGCCATTCTTGACCCACTTACCCTCAAGTTGAGGAATCGCAAGCAATCGAAACTCATATGGCTTGACGTCGTTCGCAATGGTTTTGAGCTGTGCTGTGTCAATTTTTCCGTTAAACGACGGGTGAGTCCAGTATGTGCTTGTCTTTAATTCGCGATAGACAGCATCAGGACTGCTATCCTTTTGGGCTAGCGTCAACGCGGTTATTCCGACCAAAAGCAGCGTCATCGAATTTCTTAATTTCATTTGTTCACTTAATGATACGGCTTTGAAGTGTAGGTGGGTCCAAAAAAACGGAGTTTGAATTCATTTCATAAATCGATCAACACTCAAAAATCCTAGATCTTTTGGAAGTGACTTGTTCGCTGCCGCCCAAGCCAGCTTTCCTAACTCAGCTCCAAATTTGAATCCGTGGCCACTGAAACCACAGGCTACGCTTAGTCCTGGTTCAACTTCACCGAACATGAAGTGCCCATCGGGCGACATGTCGTAGGGGCAGACCTTGCGAGATAAAACTGAGCCGGAAAGACCCGGAAGAAATTGATTTGCCAACTCTGTCAGACGTCTTTCCTGTTCAACAAGGTCGGATGATGAAAATCGTTGGTGCCCACCAACTTTCACACCAGGAACTTCATCGACTCCCGGAAATCCGTAGAGCATTTCACCTTCTTCATTCATGATCCCAAATCCCGGGCCGAGGTCAAATTGATGAGATGAATCGTCGAGCCAAAGCAGCAAATGAGCTTCCTTGGAAAGAAAAGGTTTCATTTTTGGTACCAAATCAGATGTTTCATAACCCACCGCGACAATGACTCGATCTGCCATTGCCGAGAAGTCCGATCCTTCGACAACCCACTTACTTCCGTTAGGATGAAGACTTAGTACTTTCGCTTCTGCAATCAAGACGCCAGCTGCCTGAGCCGCGGCGGCAATTGCCCTTGTCCCCGCAGCCGCTCGGACATAGCCACCTTCGGATTCCAGGAAAACAACGTAGTCCTGGGGCAGGAAGAATTGGGGAAACTGTTTACGAGCGGTCTCGGCGGGCATGATATCGTGTTCGATTTTGTGCCGGTTCGCGCTTTCAAGCGAACCTTGAATCAACTCTGATCTTATAGGTCCAGCGTAAAAGCCTCCTGCCGGGCAGTAAAGCGAATCCCCAAGTTCCTGCCAACTCTCAATTGCTTGTCGCAACAGTGGAACGTAGGATGGATGCTCAAAGTAACTCAACCGAAACAATCGGAGCCCGTCACCCGAGGCTCCAAAAGGATTCGCGACACCGTGCTGGTCAATACAAATAATTGATTTGATGCCTGATTTGGCGGCGGCAAGAGCAGTTGACATTCCAACCACGCCTCCTCCTATAATAACCAGATCAAACTCTTCGTAACTCATTCGCCAACAAAGACCTTACCGCAAGGGGTAAAGGTACGATCCAGTTTGAACCGTTTGGCGAGGACAGAAGGCGGCTTTGGATCACCCAAATTAAATCGTACATTCGAAAGTGAAGGCTAAATGATTGTCACCACAACTTCAGAAGTTATTTTTGGGATTTGAAATAAAGTTTGACAATGGTGTTGTTTTCAAGGCCTCACAACTTCCTGAAAAGTTTGTATTTCAGACTGGATCCGCAAATTGCTAAATGCAGACATTATTAGCGGCTCAGACCCGAACACCGCGAATTCATTCGAAAATCCGAACGCCATCACGGCTCAGAGTTTTGACGGCTTCACGATCAAGGCAGGCAAAGCCGTCACTACTCTTCCTCCGCTCTCATTCTGTGCCGCAACCTTTTCAATTGAATAAGTCGAAACTGTGCGGGATTCCGCCGAGCGAATCGAGGGAAATGTAGCCTAGACGGAATCGGGACGCCGCGACGTTTAGTGTGTAGAAGCGGAGCATGGGTAAGAATTTAAACGCCAGGTTTGAAGCCCGTCGCTCGAATGATCAGGAATCCGATGGTCATGGTTCCCGAATTAACGCGGGATTTATACTCTTGGAGCCAAGAGTCGAATTCCGCCTGATTGACGACACCTTCACTGAGGCAGTACGACAAATGACCCTCAACCATGCTGTCAAGCATGTGAGCTTGTTGCCCCGTGATGACAAAGGGAATTCCTTGGACAGAAATCTGCTCCAGTCCAGCATTGGCAAACATCCTTGGCAAAGCCCTCCCAATTTGCCCATTGGGCAAGGTGTCGCTAAATGCCGCAACAATTCTTCTCGTTAAGTCCTTTTCTCCACAATCAAAAAAGAAGGTGTCCCAATCTTGTTCCGTCAAGACAACCCTTCCGCCCGGCTTAGCCACTCGAACCATTTCACTTAATGGCTTGTCCGGATTAGGCAAGTGCTGGAAAACGATATTTGATGAAGCTGCGTCGAATGAGTTGTCGTCAAATTGCATCGCGTACGCGTCGTCAACTATGAATTCCAGTGGCAGGTCGGCAGGTGCCCGCCGAATTGCTTCTTCGATCATTGTCTTACTATAATCGATGCCTACGACTCGGCCATTTGGCCCTACTAATTTTGCCAATCCATGGAGCAAAGTGCCACTTCCCGTCCCGACATCAAGAACTGACATTCCTTCTCGAGGAGCTAGGAAAGCATAATAATTCTGAGGATTTGCTTCGATAGCCAGCAGGTTTCCTACTCGAGTTTCATCGAGGAATCGAACAAAGAATCCCGGATCATCGGCCTTGTCGACGTCAATCCACTGATCATGCCAGGACTTTCGCTGCATAAAGCCATTATGCTCGAAATGGAGGCACTAACGAGAAATCTTCAACAACTTAACGCCGTGCCAAGGAATGTCGAGAATAGTTGTTTGAGATTCGAGAGCCCACGTCTGACCAGTCCAAACATCGGTAACTTTGTTTCCTGCCTTGGCTCCAGCGGGACCAAGGTCAAAGCTCATTCGGCGAGAATTCCTTTCTTGTGGACCTCCATCCTTGAATCCATAAACAAAGAACTGTACCGTTCCACCCGTAGTCTCGGACATACAACTGTCGTTAAGGGCGGCAAAGGCGGAGAATGAAATTGCTCCACTTGGAAGGGAATAGACCAGAACTGAAGGGGCGTGAGCAAAAATCCCAAGTGGAACTGGAGAGCCTTTCACAGACAGAAGCTTTCCGCCTGGCGCATTTTTGAGGGAAGGCTCGCCAAAACCGACCGTAGCAAATTTCCATGGCTGAATCGATAAGTCGATGATGCTCCCAAAAGTTAGTTCAACTGTGGGTTTCACCCAAACCGAGTGATCAAATTTGAGCCCATCACCCCCATCTGCCACGACTAATGCAATTTTTGAGTAGCCTTCTAGATTCGCAATAATCGGCAATCCTTGACCCGGTGTCTCACGGTTAATAAGTTCGCCTTCCGATAGGAGATCAGCGTTCGAAATGTCGTATTGATCGTAGGTATTGAAGATGGCTGCATATCGGTCTTTCGATTTTGGGTCTTCCGCAGACCAGACCACGACACCTTTGTTGTTATAAATCTCTTTGTTTTTGACGCTATTTTGATTGATCGCCAGTAGCGTAGGATTCGTCAAGAGCGATTCCGTAAAGCTGTCCATTTTCGTCATATCCGCGCCAAGGATGAGAGGTGACTTGGCAATTGCCCAAAGTGACATGAGCGTGTACTGTTCGTCTCGAGTGAAATTTGTGGTTCGACTTCCATTAGCCAACGTTCCAATTGGCAGCATGTCTGCGTCGGGATAATGCCCAGGACCCTGAAACTCAGTCCACTTGCTGAGGCGACCAAACTGCGACTTGAGCGCGGGCCAGCTATCCCAAAAATCGTCACTAATGCGCCACATGTTCGCATGAAATTCAACGTGGTTTCCAGATTCAATCGGAGTTTCTCCCGGGGATAGGCTAAGTACAATTGGACGTTTTGTTTTATTGATTGCTTTCCGAATCGCCTCAATCTCAGCCTGATTTTGTTCGTAAGGTCGACTGAGATCATCAACTTTGACAAAGTCCACTCCCCATGAGGCAATAAGCTTAAACACGCTATCGTAATATTCCTGAGCACCTGGCTTCGACATATCAACGCCATACATGTCGGAGTTCCACGGGCAAACATTAACTTTGTCGGCGATGTCAGAGCATTTGAAACTCGATCCCAAAATAGGTAGTTCCTTATCCACCGCTTGTCGAGGAACCCCTCGCATCAAATGAATTCCAAACTTTAATCCCTTCTTATGGGTCCAATCGGCGAGGGCTTTGAACCCAATACCGCCTGCCGATGATGGAAACCGATTGAGTGCAGGCATGAGCCTCCCATTTCCGTCCATCGTCAATATTGCTGCGGGGTTGTAGTCAAATCCCACCGCGTTTGGTTCGTACCACTGGATATCAACCGTGGCAAATTGCCAGCCAAACGGTTTCAGCTTTGCCGACATAACCTCCACATTTGCTCGATATTGAGCTTCTGTGATGGTGGTGCCGTAGCAGTCCCAACTATTCCAACCGAGCGGAGGCTTTGGTGCCCAGCGATGAAACTCGGGTGGCTTTGCCCTCTTTTTGATCACGATCGGATCTTGCAAGCATAGAACCAAAGCGGCGATTGTTGGAATCATATTTTGAGCCTCGAGAGAGTACCTTCTAGCATCGAAGTCGTTTTAAAAGCCTAGTTACCTAGAGTGTAGGGGTTTTTACACAGACTGATAACCATTCCTATATCTTATCAACTAAACTCTCAATTGAAACTATGAAGCGCGTTACTCTTGGTGTCATTATCGGCAATCGGGGATTTTTCCCAACTCACCTTTGCGAATCTGGTCGAAAGACTATTTTGAAAGTACTCGAAGACCAGGGCTTTGATGTTGTCATACTTCCCGAATCCGCCCGTCAATCAGGAACGGTTGAATCTATTGCAGACGCGAGAGCTTGCGCAGATCTTTTCAAAAAGAACCGAGAAAAGATCGACGGAATTCTGATCACGCTTCCAAACTTTGGGGAAGAGACAGGCATTGTCAATGCCGTAAAGTTCTCCGATCTTAATGTCCCAATTTTAGTTCACGCATTTGGCGATGATGCCAAACGAATGACCATTGCCGACCGCCGAGATAGCTTCTGCGGCAAGATGTCCACTTGCAATAACCTTCGCCAATACGGATTCAAATTCTCGTTAACCGAACTTCATACCGTAGACCCAACCAACGATTCGTTCAAGATGGACTTAGAAAAATTTGGTGCAGTGTGCCGAGTCGTTCGTGGACTTCGAAATTGCCGAATCGGTGCCATTGGAGCCCGACCAGGTGCCTTCAATACCGTCCGTTATAGCGAGAAGCTGTTCGAGAACGCCGGAATTTCCGTCGCGACGCTTGACCTTTCCGAAGTCCTCGGCTGGGCCAATCGGTTGACGTCAAGCGACAAAGTTGTCAAAGAAAAGCTTGCTGCAATTCAGGCATACACCGAAACAAAAGGTATTCCTGCTGAAAGCCTCGACAAGATGGCTCGACTCGGTGCCGCTATCGATACTTGGAGCATTGACAACGAGATCGATGCCACGGCGATCCAATGCTGGACATCCCTCGAAGAGTTCTACGGGGTTGTGCCTTGCACGATTATGTCCATGATGTCCGATACCCTTCGATCAAGTGCCTGCGAAACGGATGTTGCCGGAACAGTCTCAATGTACGCCATGCAACTCGCATCCGGACGACCTTCTGCTCTCCTCGACTGGAATAACAACTACGGCGGAGATCCCGACAAGGCGGTCGTCTTCCACTGCTCAAACTTGCCTAAGTCAGTCTTCGCCGACCAAAAGATGGACTTTCAAGAAATTATTGCCGGAGCCGTTGGAAAGGAGAATACCTATGGGACGATTGTCGGCAGGATGAAGACCGGAGCCTTTACTTACTGCCGAGTTTCAACCGACGACACATTTGGCGAGATCCAAGCTTATGTTGGTCAAGGGCAATTAACCAATGATGTCCTCAACACATTTGGCGGATTTGGCGTGGTGAAGATCGAAAGAATGCAAGACCTTCTCAAGTTCATTTGCAACAACGGATTCGAGCACCATGTTGCGTTCAACCTAAGTGAAATTGCCTCATCGGTGGAAGAAGCCATGAGCAATTATCTTGGTTGGAGCGTTTATAACCATGGTTAAAGTGAGACAGAGAACAATGACTTCACTTCGATATCGGATAAATTTGGTCGCTAAAGCCCATACTGGCAGTGACTCCAAAGACCATAACTTCTATCCGAAATGTTGCACCCAAGCTATCCGCGACCAGCCACAAGGTGGCGGCAGTATGTCAGCCCAGGTTGGAGTCAATTGTTGCTTGACAAGGTCGAAGGCAACAATTGACGGAGGCCTGGGTAAGCGAACCATCTTGCAAAAGTCCGAGGAGCGAAGTGACCCGGTCGTTACGACCGCAAAAATACACTGCCATCCAGGGATATAAAGAGAATGAGACAATACACTCTCGGCGTTGACTACGGAACAAACAGCGTCCGGTCTCTCATCGTTGACGTTTCCGATGGGGACGAGATTGGAACTGGCGTTTGGGACTACGAGACCGGAAATCACGGGGTCCATGAGGATAGCCGGGATGTCCACCTCGCCCGCCAAAACCCAGCTGACTACCAAAAGGGATTCATTGAATCGGTCAAAAGCGCAATTTCGGACGCTCAATCTTGCGATGGTTTCGAGCCCTCTCAGATCATTGGCATCGGAGTCGATACGACCGGTTCGACGCCACTACCGATTGACCAAAATGGCACGCCGCTCGCTTTCCTTCCCGAGTTCAAGGGCAACCTTCATGCAATGGCGTGGCTTTGGAAAGACCACACCGGTTACGCCGAAGCCGCCGAGATAACCGCGAAAGCCCAAGCATTTCCGTACTTGAAAAAGTGCGGCGGAACCTATTCATCCGAGTGGTTCTGGTCCAAAATTCTTCGCTGCAAACGAATTGCACCCGACGTCTTCGCCGCGGCTCATTCCTGGGTCGAATTGCAAGACTATGTTCCGGCATGGTTAGTTGGGAAGGTAACTCCATCCGATATTCCGAGAGGAATTTGCGCCGCCGGGCACAAAGCAATGTTCCACACCGAATGGGGTGGATTGCCTTCAAAAGAATTCCTAAGATCTCTCGATCCGGATTTAGCACTCTTGCGAGATCATCTGTACGACACGACGATGACTGCAGACCAGGTAGCTGGGACCCTTTTACCTGAGCACGCCGAAGCAACCGGCCTTCCGGCCGGAATTCCCGTTGCGGTTGGCGCATTTGACGCTCACCTTGGCGCAGTAGGAAGCGGAATTCGCGAGGGAACTCTGGTCAAGATCATGGGCACGAGCACGTGCGATGTCATGATCGGCGGAGCCAACACTCCTGACATTCCGGGCGTTTGTGGCATCGTTCCTGGTTCAGTGGTTCCCGGTTTCATGGGAATTGAGGCTGGTCAGTCCGCAGTAGGAGACTTGTTCAATTGGTGCGTTGAGCGGCTCGGAAACGCTTCTCATGAGGAACTCACTGAAGAGGCACTAAAACTAAAACCGGGGGAAAGTGGGCTGTTAGCCCTTGATTGGAACAACGGAAACCGGACGGTTTTGGTAGACCCGCAACTCACAGGGTTGATTCTTGGGCAGACCCTCCATACAACCGTTGGAGAAATCTATCGTACTCTGATCGAGGCAACCGCCTTCGGCTCGCGAAAGATTATTGAGCGAATTGAAGAGTTCGGCGTCCCAGTAAAGGAAGTTGTCGTTTGCGGCGGCATAGGGGAAAAGAGTCCGCTTGCAATGCAAATATACTCCGACATCCTAGGACGTCCAATCAAAATCAGCCGATCTGCCCAAACTTGCGCACTTGGCTCTGCGGTGATGGCGTCGGTAGCGGCGGGTGCCCATGCGTCGGTACTCGATGCCGCTGATGCGATGACAGGCTACAAAGAGCTTTCGTACACCCCAAATCCAGAGGCGATCAAAGTCTATAATCGTTTGTATGCCCTTTACTCTGCCATGCACGATTCATTCGGGATCGCTGGCACTAAGAACGACCTCAGTAACATGATGAAAGACCTTCTAACTATTCGACGCGAGGTGATGGCGTGAGCTTACAAGTCATCCGAGAACAGGTTTGCTGGGCAAACCAAATGCTTCCGAAAACCGGGTTGGTCACGATGCATTCTGGCAATGTCAGCGGCTATGATCCAGAATCAGGCAAGGTTGTGATCAAACCAAGCGGGATGGACTATGAAGCCATCACGCCGGACAACTTGGTTGAAGTCGACCTGGCAACTGGCGAAGTCTACGCTGGTCAGGCAAAACCAAGCGTGGATCTTCCGCACCACCTTTACATGTACCGTCACAATCCTTCGATCAGATCGGTGGTGCATACCCATAGCAACTATGCGACCGCGTTCTCGGCGTGCCAAAAGCCCATTCCGTGCGTGTTAACCGCAATCTCGGACGAGTTTGGTGGAGTGATCCCTTGCACACCGTACATCGACAATGAGTTTGACCACATCGGCGAAGCAATCATGGAATTTCGTGGCCGAGGTCCGGCGATTCTTTTGGGCAACCACGGGGTCTTCACGTGGGGACCAAGTGTTGCCGCTGCGCTAAAGGCTGCGGTGATGGTCGAAGACGTCGCCAAAACCGTACACCTCGCTACCCAACTCGGAACCGTCATCCCCATCGACCAAAAGGAAGTCGATAAGTGGTGGAATCGATATCACACCACCTACGGGCAATAGTTAGTCAATCGAAGCCGTCTCTTTCGGTCCCGGATGATAGAAGCGATCCTTCAAATCATCCAGAATCGTGTAACCCGACATGCTCGAGAACGCACAGGAGTCACCTACCAGCGACTTACAGGACGGAGAGGTCGGTGAACCTGATCCTCAAGACTGGTCGAAACAGCAGGTGAACCGGGTGAGGCGGAAAACCACTCGAATCAAAGAAATTCTATTCTTCGCTCCCACTTCCACTCCCACTCACACTTGCTTCTTGCACTTTGGTCGGATGATAGAACTTGTTTTTTAGGTCATCCATGATCGTATAAACGGCCGGAATTACGTAAAGGGTCAAGATCGTCGAAGTGGCAAGTCCACCCATAACCGCTGTCGCAAGTGGAACGTAAAGCTCAGATCCTGCGCCAATTCCTAAGGCAAGTGGTGCCATTCCTAAAATGGCGCATAGACTCGTCATCAAAATCGGTCGCAACCGAGTTGGACCAGCCGTCAAAATTGCCTCATTCCGCTCCATGCCCGATTCGCGCAACTGGTTCGTATAGGTCACCAGTAGAATTCCATTTTTAACCGAGATACCCACTAACATCAGCAACCCAATAAATGCGGTCAACCCAAACGCTCGATCGGTCAAAAACAACGCTAACACGAATCCAATTGCACACAGCGGCACCGAAAAGAGTACGACGAGCGGATAGATGAACGACTCGAACTGAGCCGCAAGCATCATATAGATGAGGGCAATAGCAAGCACGATCGCTAACCCGAGCCCCGCAAACTCCCGCTCTTTTTGCAACTGTTGAACACCCAATGAGTAGTACGTGCCAGGCGGCATTTCAACCTTCTTCAGCGCTTTCATAACGTCATCCTGTACTTCACTTTGGGATCGGTCCAAAATGTTTCCGTTGACGGTAATAACGCGTTGACGGTTTTGACGTGAAATTTGGTTCGGTCCCAGTCCATACTCCGCCTTTGCAACCTGCCCAAGCAGGATCGTAATCCCAGCTTTTGTCACGACGGGTAGGTCTTCAAGTTGTTCAACCGATTGACGCATTTCACGGGGAACTTGAACGTAGATCGGATATTGAAATCCCTTTTCTTGGTAATAGCTCGAAATCTTTCCGCTAGTACTGCTTGATATAACCGATGCGACATCGGTAAACGACACACCAAGCATCGAAGCTTTCTGGCGATCAACCTTCCACTGAATCTCCGGATTAGTATCTTGGGTGTTGAGGTCAACGTTTTGGAGGCCAGGTACCTCACTCATCGCCTTTTGAATCGACCGAGCGGCAAGCGTCATTTGTTCAAGATCTTGCCCATAGACATCAATTCCAAATCCTGAGTTGTTGCCCAGGATTTGCTGAACAACGTCGAGCGGCGAAATTTGAGCCCGGACGCCAGGAATTGCTCCCATGCTCTTTTGGAGTCGTTTGATAACATCTCCGGTCGAAAGCTTCCTATTCAGCTTCAATTGAACTGCTGCCGAACCGTCGCTTGGGCCACCACCGCCGCCACCACGCAATCCTACGCTTGCACCGGCACCAGAAACGAAGCTTTCAACATCGGGGTCCGCTGCCAAAATCTTCTCCATCTGCTTGACCGTTTCATTGGTTACCGTGACTGGAGTTCCGATGGGCAAGCGCAACCGAACGTTGACATTGCCACTATCGCTTTGAGGAAAATTCTCTTTGCCAACTAACGGCCAAAGCAATGCCGCACCAACTACGCTAAGCCCGCCAATAAAAAGGACAGCATTTCGCCGTTTAATGGACCATTCCAACCCGCGTCGATAAGAACTATCCATGCGATGGAGAACTCTTCCCGCCCAGTCCATCATCCTTGTAACCGCCGTAATGCGCTTATGGGGGTGATTTTCTGGATCAGCTTCCTCGAGGACTTCTTCTTCGCTGATCATCCGTGAAGTTAGCATCGGAACAATGCTGGTTGCGTCAAGCAATGAAATTGCGAGTGAAAAGATGATAACAAGGGCGAATTGGGTGAAAATTTGCCCAGATTGCCCTTTGATCAGGAGCAACGGAATAAACACGATCATGATCGTGAACGTGGACGCAAATACCGCCGATAGAATTTCTTGTGTTCCCGCAATCGCAGCTTGAACACGGTTTTCCTTACCTCGTTCTATGTGCCGATAGATGTTTTCGAGCACAACGATTGCGTCATCGACTATGAGGCCCGATGCCAATGCCAAACCACTGAGAGAAATTGTGTTGAGCGTAAATCCACAGAAGTAAAGCAGTGAGAAAGTCGATACAATAGAGATTGGAATCGAGAGCGCAACTACAAAGGTGCTCTTAAGATTTCGAAGGAAGAACGTAATAACCAGCACCGCGAGTACCGCACCAATAATCGCCGTATGCTTCAGGTCTTCAACTGAATTCGTAATGAATCTGGCTTGGTTATAGACCTTTCCAAAGTGCAAACTTGGGTCTCGTTGTTCAATGTCGGCCAACACCTTTTCAATTTTGTCGGAGGTTTCAACCGTGTTCGCATCACTCTGTTTGGTGATGTTCATCATCACCGCAGGCTCACCATTGAGGCGCGTGTATGAAAGGACGTCCTGGCTCGCGTCGCGAACATTCGCGACTTCCGATAGTGTCACCAAATTGCCATTGAAGTTTCCAATCGGCATTTGCCGAAGCTCGTCAATGCTTTTGAAGTAGCCAATTGACCTCAAGCTGTACTGGGTCTTTCCCTGTATTGCGGTTCCTGCCGGAAGACTGATATTCTCTTGGCTGATCTTAGTCGATAGTTCGGCGATAGAAATTTTGCGAGTCTTGAGCTTCTCGGGGTCAACTTCAACGATGATCGCTCGGTCTTGCCCTCCCGAGATGTTGATTGCCGCAACTCCACCCGCAGCTTCTAGTTGAGGGCTGATTTCGTTAATAAGCCGAGTTCGTAGCTTAATAAGATCATTGCCTTCTGCGGTGACCCCATAAAGCAAAATTGGAGTTGTCGAAGGATCAAACTTGAAAACCGAAGGCGGCGAGATGTTCGGATCGCTGGGGAATCGTCCTTGAGCACGCTGAACCATCTGCATAACATCAATGGTTGCCTTATCGACATCAACTCCATAATCAAGTTGGACTCGAACAAAGCTACTGCCTTGAGACGAGTTTGAAGAGATCATATAGAGTCCCTTCAAAGATCCAACTGCTTGCTCGATTGGTCTCGTAATTTGAGACTCCATTTCTTCCGGCGATGTATTGGGCCAGTTCACGTTTATGGCGACGGTTGGAACATCAATTTTTGGGAGTAAATCGACGGTTAGTCGCTGTAAGCAGATGAAGCCTAGTACGACCAGGCTCAGAATTCGCATCGTAACCGCGACCGGACGAGTTACCGCAAACTTAGCGAGATTCACGGCTTTCCTTTTCCTTCGCTCTTTCCGTCGCCACGGCCCTTGTCCTTGCCGGCTTCTTTCGGATCAACAATCTTGACTTCCTTGCCATCCTTGAGGGCATCGTAGGTCAGAGTAACCACTTTTTCTCCTGCAGTGATTCCTTCGAAAACCTCAACCACTTTTTCGTCTGAAACCCCAAGTTTTACGAGCCGCATTTCAATTTTGTTGTCTTGGTTTACAACCGCAACTGAGGGGATCTTGCCGGTGTAAAGAATTGCTTCTTTGGGAACCGAAACAGGAACTTTCTTAGCGTCGGTCAAAAAGTTAATCTTGCCAAACAATCCAGGTCGGAGTGCTCGGTCCGCATTCTCAACTCGAATCTTCAGTGTGATCTGTCTGCTCTGAGGATCTGCGGACGGGTTAATGTTGGTTATGGGGCCTTGAACTTCCTTGCCGCCGGTTCCTTCCATGGCGATTTTGGCAATCTGACCAACTCGAACTTTGTCGCCTAATTCGACCGGAATCGAAGAAACAAAGAAAAGCCAATCGAGCGATTGGATAACCAATACCGCTTGTCCAGGCGATGCCAGAGCGCCTTCATCCGCGTTTCGAGCAGTAATGACTCCATTGATTGAACTCTTAAGGTCTGTCTCGCTGAGCAAAGTTTGTGCTTGCCTAACCTGAGCCTGCGCAACCGAAACCGCCGCCGCCAATGCTTTTATGTTTTCTTGGTAGGCCGGGTTCATGGCATTGTTCGCCGTCGCTACTCTCAGGGCCGACAGTCCTTGATTGACTTTTGCCTGAGAAGCGGCAATATCGGCAGTACCTTTTGATTTGGCGATTTCAAGCTGAGCTTTTGCTTGAGCAAGTTGTGTGACTGCAGTTTTGTTGGCTTGCTTTGCCGATCCCAACTGGGCGTTGGCAATTTGAATCTGCTTGTCTTGGAGGTCTAAGGCCGTAAGGGAATCTTCATACTCTCGCTCAGCAATAAATCCTTTTTCCAAGAGTTCTTTATTGCGATCAACTTTGACTTGCAAGTTCTTTCGGGTTGCCTTTTCTTTTTCAAGGGTGGCTTCGGATGTAGTAATCGTAGATTGAGTCGAGAACACCCTTGAATTCGCATCTGAAATGGCACCAGTCAAGGTGCTCAAGGTGGATTCAACCGTCCGCTTTGTTTGGGTGAGTTCAGCCTGAAGGTTTGCCAAAGATGCCGCTTGTTGGTCGATTTGCCCCTTGACCCCTGCCGAGTTTGGTGTCAACTCAATTCTTGCTTGTGCCAATCTGGCTCGAGTTTGAGCTAAGTTCGCTTGAGCTTGCGACAGCCCAGTTTGCGCGGTTGCGGGGTCAATTTTGACCAAAATTTGTCCAATTGTGACCGCATCGCCTTCGCGTACGGTGATGCTTTCGATCCTGCCCGAAATTCGGCTAGTAAGTTGAACTTTGAAAGGGGAATCGAGATTGCCTGCCGCGGCAATATTTGCCGATATGATCGCTGGACCAGCCGTACCAACTTGAACCGAGGAGGTCCGCTTGGAAGCCATTCCCGCCTTCATCTGCTGATCATTTCCAGATTTCGACTTGATGCGCCAGCCTATCAACCCGCCTAATACGGCAAGTGCCAGAACGATAAAAGCGGCTTTCTTAAACATGCAAAAAACGAGGTCGAGAGAACCCCTACCGTACTACGCGTATCAAACCAGAAAGGTCGGTAAGATTGAGCCTAGTATTAAGCCAAGTTACCTTACCTGCGAGGCTTTAGTCCAAATCTCGGAGCTGGAGTTGCAACGCTTAGACCCTTGATTGACTTCCATAGGATGTCGTTCAAGTCTTCATCAATCTCGCTTTCTTCAGAAAACCTAGGAATCCGTTCGCTGTCCTTTGACCTGTAAGACGCCCTCGTATTGACCTCGCAAACGATTTCTCGGCTTGGCTTGATGGCCATATAAGGTTCGGCATTAACTAGTTGAGTCCCAAAGACCGCCATCGGCGTAGCAACCGCATCGTATTGCGACATTGGCGGCATCCCGAGCAAGAGTTCCATGGTTCGGAGCATCGAGTCCGTGTTGTAAAACGTGCTGTCAACTTTTCCGCGCTGAATATAGGGAGAAATGACATATGCCGTGGATCGGTGCGCATCAACATGATCAATGCCCGCCTGAGCATCGTCTTCGAGGATGCAGATGGCGGTTTCTTTCCAAAACGGACTGTTTGAAACTGCTTCTACGAGCCTTCCGACCGCGTAATCATTGTCGGCAACCATGCTTGAAGGCGTCGGAACTCCGGCTCTGGTTCCCATCGTGTGATCGTTACCAAGTCGAATAGTTTGGAATCGCGGCATGACTCCCGACTTGACGAATCCGTCGAATTCATGTTTCCATTCATCGAATCGATTGGTCGATTTGTTGGCTCCGTACTCTTTCAGTTGCCCTTTGTACGAAAAGCCGTATTCCTTGTAGATCGGTGAATCGGCGTACATTGTGTCGTAGTGCCGATAATTAGAATTGTTATTGTTCCTGAGAACTTTGATGTTTGGTTGGCTGTCCCTCGCTCCCGCAAACTCAGAGTTTCGTTTGTCAGTTGGGTCAATGAACTGGGTGTACATCCCGTAGTTCCGGAACGAGACTTTGCTTCTGTCGCACAACTCCCAAATGTAACCAGCCACGGGCTTTGCAACATTGGTCATTCCTGAAAGCTCAACCGCTTCGCCATTATTCTGCCCTTCGGTATCGTAGCTTCGACCTCGGCCCGAGTAGTTGTATGGCGTGTTGCGGGAACCATAAGCGCTAGTCATCCCGCTAATCGACCATTGCCAGCCATCTTGGCTCACTTCGGCACAAACATAAAAGTTATCGAAGAGTACAAATCGCTCAGCCAGGGCATGCTGGTTCGGGCTAACGTTTCGGGGAAATAGCGTAAGACTCGGATCGCCATTACCTTGGGGCAGATCGCCTAGGACGTTATCGTATGTTCGGTTTTCCTTAATCACATAAAGGACGTACTTGATTCCAGGATTGATCAACTCCTTCGACTTCCCAGAATTCAGACCTGGTCGAATTCGATTGTTACTCATCACCTGAGCCGTTTGCTTTCGCAAATTTGTCGAATTTGGGACCATTTGGTGGGTCACTGTGCCTGCAATAATGTCTTGGATGTAAGTTCCCTTAGTCCCGACTGGCTTTCCGTTCGGGTTCATACTTTGCACTCCTTTTGCAGACGCGATAAGCATATGTCCGCCACTTTGCACGAGGCTCGTCGGCAGCCATCCAGTCGGACAGTAACCGATCAGGCTCCGCTTTGCCAGGTCAATCACGCCAATAGCCTGCATATCACCGAGCGTTACAAAAAGTTGCTTTTCGTCATCAGAAAGACTTAGCCCAAGCGGTCCGGCACCGGGCAATCCGCGGAGCTCTCCTGGCCTTACCGTGATAGTGTCGGTGACTTTATCGGTTTGGGTGTTAATCACACTGACCGTGTCACTTCCGCTATTAGCAACGAATAACCTCGACTGTGCCCGGTTAAAGATCATGCCAACCGGAGCATTGCCGGTCTTGATCGACTTACTGACAACGTGCTTTTGAAGATCAACAACATCAACAACTCCATCACGTTCTGAACCAATATAGGCTTTGTTATCCGCTCCGGGTCCTTTGGTAGCGTACGCGCAAGCCAATGGGAAGCCTGAAACGGGAACCTCAAAAAGCGAAGCGCCAGACTCTGAATCGTAAACCGTGACCGAGCCTTTGTAGTTGGTGACCTTACTGGTTTGGTTGTTGACAACCAAAAGCCGGGAGCCATTTGAGTTAAATCCCAAACCGGCAAAGTGGTAAGGAAGTTTTCTGCCCGTTGGTAGAATGCCATTGATGGGCGTTCCGATTTCGGCGATTTTCCCATTGGTAACGCTGTAAGAACTGACTTTGTCCTGAGCCCCACGCGAAACAAAAACGTTTCCGGTTTTTGGGTGGACCGCAATTCCAAAGTAGAGTCCATCTTTATTGGGATTGTTTCTTGAAGTCTTATAGTCAAATTGGCTGGTCACCGCACCGGTCTTGATATCCACCACCGAAAGCGCCTGTCGATACCCACTCGTCGTAACAATTCCGTAGTTTCGGTCGTTCGTCAGAACCATGTTGAGGGGATAGCTTCCGACTTCAACGTGGGTTCCTTCCGGGCTTATGTACTTGCCAATCGGCAACATCGTCGGCTCTTGAAAGGCGATGATCGAAGAAAGCAAAAGGCTGAGCATGAGTAGCCCAATTCTACTCTTCGCTGTCCGTCAGTTGCGTTAAGAATTCCTTCTTTCTCGCCGGCTCAATTACTCACGAGCCAAGGACGGCTCCAAAACATTCCGTTAGCTTATGACGATGCCTTGGGTAACTAGCAGCATGAAGTGAACGATGCTGGTTATCCTTCAATCCTAGGACAGGACATATAAAAGAGCCGTGCACCACAAAGTGCACGGCTCTCAATATTCTAACTTCGAGCAGCAGCCTTACTTGCGGCGTCGTCGAAGGAGGACTAGAGCGCCAAGGCCAAGAACAGCAAAAGATGCTGGCTCAGGCACCAAGGTGTTCTCCAATCGGAAAGCATGCTCAACGCCGTTATTCGCCCAGTTGTTGCGGGCGTTAAACTCACTTTCGCGACCGAAACCTGTAGCGTTGGCGTTCGTGGATGCCCAATAGATTTCCTGTCGATCAAAATTTGGATTGGTCGCTTCGTTGGCAAGCAAATCCATGTGGAAAAAGCCGGATCCAGACTCACCAACAGAGGCGAAATCGACAACAACCATATACTCAGTCAGCCCACCAAAAACGTTGCCAGTAGCAGTGTGTGACGTAAGAGCGGTGTTCAGGAAAGAAGCCGCAATAACGCCAGGGTTGCCTGAGCCGTCGTCAAAGCTAAAATTGATGCTGACCGTGCTTAACACAGCAGATGAGGCTTCTAGCGTCCAGAAAACCAACCGGTCGAAGCTGTTCCCTGCGTCGAATGGAACATCTTCCGATTGGGTCCAATGACTCATTTCGTTGCCGTTTCCTGACCCATCTGGCCCGCCATTGTCATACCAAACGAAACCAAAACTGGTTGATGCAAGTGTTGTTAGCGCTCCAAGCGCAAGTACTGTTCGTAATTTCATAATTTCCCCTAACCCTGTCGCGAAAGCGACTGATTGCGACTTTGACCGCAATCTCAATCCTACACCGTAATAGTACTGAGGTCGAGCAAAACTCACCGGTAAAAATGCTAGATGTTGAAATTTTAATAATTGTTGTTTTTCTGGAGAACTCGCGGTAACGACTGGTGTGCTACCCCGAATGGCATTGCTATGATTGGCAAGGTAATCACAATAGATGAGTTGTAATGGGAGGAGGTGCCTTGTCATGGATCGAAGGAAGAAAGCAGCTTTCCAGGCACCAGAAATTATGAAGCAGTTCCGAACCGCCCAAATTGCCATAGCCTAACTTAGGGTGATCGAAAATCCAAGGTAACATTGCCTCAAGTTCAGGGTCGATTACATGAAGCGTTCATTACCCATTCTTTTGCTTTCCGTAAGCGTCTTCGGATACGCAGTTTTGAACGTTCAGAAGCCTAAGACCTCAATTGCCAAAATTAACTTTGGACGCGATGTCGTTCCGATTTTGAGCCAAAAATGCTACAAGTGTCATGGTCCGGACGCCGCCACCGCAGCCGCCAATTTAAGACTCGACATGTTTTCGTCGCGGGCAATCACAAAAGGCTCACCCGACAAGTCACTTCTGATTCATCGAGTCACCGAAAAGAGACCTGGGATGAGAATGCCACCGGATGATTCCGGAGCGAAGCCACTAAATGCCTCGGAAATAGCTATCTTGCGGCAATGGATCAAGCAGGGAGCAATCTACGAAAAGCATTGGTCCTATGTACCGCCAATGATGCCATCTCTTCCAAAGGTGAGCAACATTAAATGGATTCGAAATCCTCTTGACCGCTTTGTCCTGGCCAAACTGGAAAGTTCTGGATTGAAACCTGAGCCTGAGGCAGATCGAGACACATTAGCCCTCCGGTCGGCTTTGGTCCTGACCGGACTTCCACCAAGCCCAGCCGAACTGAAGCAATTGAGAAGTGATTCGAAGCCGGGCGCGTACGAAAGATATGTTGACCGCTTAATCGCAAAGCCATCTTACGGCGAGCATCAAGCGAGGTACTGGCTCGATGCGGTTCGATATGGTGATACCCATGGCCTTCAACTAGATAACGAGCGAGGAGTATTTCCGTATCGCGATTGGGTGGTTCGGGCGTTCAATAAAGACCTTTCGTACAAGAACTTTATTGAATGGCAAATCGCCGGTGACCTCCTTCCAAATCCTACAACCGAGCAACGACTCGCAACCGGATACGTGAGGATGAACTTAACTTCAGATGAAGGTGGAGCGATTGCCGAAGAATTCCTAGCCCGCAATACCTTCGATCGGGTTGATACAACCAGCACGGTGATGTTGGGGCTCACGGTTCAGTGCGCGCGGTGCCACGACCACAAGTTCGATCCTATTAAACAAAAGGACTACTATGGGCTATACGCATACTTCAACAGCACCAAGGATGAGCCGTTGGATGGCAATATTCTTCTTCCTCCACCGGTGGTGCGGGCTTCAACTCCAAGCGAGGAAGCCAAACTAAACGCTTTGGCTAAGTTGATGAATGATCTCAAGGATTCGGTTGACTTAACAGTGGCAGAAGACTATTTCACCAAGCAGAATTCACCGACTTTGACCACCAGTGCTTGGCAAATAAGCCCGGTCTATACGTCACCAAATTTCGATATTGCGTTTGACCGGGCTGAGACTCCAGAACTTCTAAGAAGCGGCGAGTCCTATTGGAAGCCATTCGCGTTTGAAAATGGCAAAGACTTCCCAAATCTCATTGGTCGCGATAACTCGTCTATCTATGTTCGAGGAACCGTAACTTTGCCAAAGGCAGAGAAAATTACCTTTGGAGTATCAAGTGACGATGCCGTCAAAGTCTGGCTCAACGGAAAGCTCATTCATTCACACAAGATTGGACGTGGGTTGAATCAAGGAATTGATCAAGTGACAGGAGATTTTCTGGCCGGAGGAAACACACTTCTCGTCAAGGTAGTCAACGGAATTGCCGGAGATGGTCTCAACCTACGCCTATTTAATCCCAATGCGAAGCGGATTGAGTCGGCAATCAAAGCCGCAAAAATGACTCCATCCAATCTTGAGGCAAAGCGAGAGCTAGGAACCGTTTACTTAGAGGTTGGACCTGAAACCCCATCAAAGACCTCTTTCGCAAAACTAAAGAAAGAACGGGACGAACTTGAAGCATCGATTCCCATGTCACTCGTTGCCGAAGAAATGCCCAGTCCACGACCAACATTCGTTCTCAAGCGAGGGGAATACACCCAAAAGGGAGACCTTGTCCAACGACACACCCCGAGTTTCCTTGGGACCTTTCCTACTGGCGTGAAGCAAGATAGGTTAGGATTTGCAAAATGGTTGACCGGACCGACAAATCCTTTGGTTAATCGTGTCTTCGTCAATCGAGTTTGGCAACAATATTTTGGAACCGCAATCGTAAAAACCACCGAAGATTTTGGCAGTCAAGGCGAATGGCCCGAAAATCAACCTTTATTGGACTATCTTGCCGTAACCTTTAGTCAAAATGGCGGCAGCATGAAGAAGCTCAATCGGATGATTGTGACTTCTTCATCGTTCCGTCAGTCGTCCAAAATCAGTCCCGTAAAGCTTACAAAAGATCCCGAGAATCGACTCATTTCTCGCGGCCCCCGCTTCCGACTCGATGCCGAGGTCATCCGAGATAAAGCCCTTCTTGCGGGAGGGATCTTGGTCGATCAACAAGGCGGACGCGGTTTCAAGCCATACCAGCCAGATGGCATTTGGGAAAATGCATCGGATCCCGCGAGTGCAACCCATATTTACGAACAAGATCGCGGCATGTCGATCTATCGCCGGAGCATGTACTTGTTTTGGAAGCGAACAGCACCTCACCCCGCCATGCTGTTGCTCGACGCTCCTTCACGAGACACTTGTGTTGTCAGGCGATCAACCACGAATACACCTTTGCAAGCCCTAACGACGATCAATGAACCGGCATTTTTGGAAGCGAGTAGGACCATGTCTCAGCGTTTGCTATCCAAAAAAATGGACGACATAGGTCGTCTCAAACTTGCCTATGATTTGACGGTTTCCCGACCACCAAAGCCAATCGAAATTGAACTGCTGTCCAAAGCCCTTCGATTCTATCGGCAGAAGTACACCAACGATACTGTTGCCGCCAAGAAGTTACTGATGGTTGGTCTAAGTCCCCAGAGCAAGGACATTTCCCCAACCGAGCAAGCAAGTTGGATGATCATTTGCTCAACCCTCATGAACACCGATGAATTTTTAACTGTACATTAGCCATGGATCCACTACGCGAATTTGACCTCCTGACAACCCGCCGACAACTCTTTGGTAAGGCGGCGCTTGGTATTGGCACGGCCGCACTAAGCCGACTATTGACCGTTGGAGGATTGGGGGGAACCGCCGCCCTGGCTGCTGCATTTGGCGAACAAGGGCACAAGGGACTAGCGGGTATTCCCAATTTTGCTCCCAAGGCAAAACGCGTAATCTTTCTTTTTATGAGCGGAGGACCAAGCCAATTAGACTTGTGGGACTACAAGCCAAAGCTCGCCGAATTATTCAATACGGATCTTCCCGAACAGGTTCGACGTGGTCAGAGGGTCACAACCATGACCAGCGGGCAAAAGCGATTCCCGATCGCTCCATCAAAATTTAAGTTCAAAAAATATGACAACAACGCAGATGGAGTCTGGGTAAGCGAGCTTCTTCCTCATACCGCTAGCGTTGTCAAAGAACTTTGCGTGGTTAAGTCCATGTGGACCGAGGCGATCAACCACGACCCCGCCACGACATTCCTCCAAACCGGAAATCAAATCCCTGGTCGACCAAGTCTTGGTTCATGGCTCAGCTACGGGCTAGGCAGCATGAATGAAAATTTGCCGACGTACATTGTCCTCCATAGCAAAGTTTCCTCCAATAAACCAAACCAGGCCGTGTATCCTCGGCTTTGGGGCTCTGGCTTCTTGCCAAGCGAGCATCAGGGCGTAGCTTTTCGACCTCAAGGCGATGCCGTGCTCTACCTCAACGACCCAGACGGAATGGATCGTGCGACCCGCCGAGTCATGCTCGATAGCGTCGAGGCACTCAACCATCAATCATTGGATGCGTTTGGTGATCCTGAAATCGCCGCCCGAATCAAGCAATACGAACTTGCCTATCAACTTCAAGCCAGTGTTCCAGATCTGATGGACCTCAGCAAAGAGTCGGCAGAGACATTTGAATTGTACGGAAAGGACGCCAAAGAACCGGGGACCTTTGCGGCTAACTGCCTTTTGGCTAGGCGCATGGTTCAAAAGGGAGTTCGCTTTATCCAAATTTTTCACCGCGG
>JANPAV010000176.1:0-3338 GCA_031430115.1 Armatimonadota bacterium
GCTGCCTATGATCGGTTTTGGGCTGACCCTCCGACTCCGGAGAGCCATTCGAAACGATTGATTGAGATCTACGAAGAAATGCTGGCGGAGTAAATCCTTTTTAGCCTCAACGCTACGGGCGAGTAGATTTCTGTCTCCAATTTTGGATCATCTCGTCGCCCTAAGAGTTGAGGCATCAAACTCTCTTAGTTTTGCTCTCTATCTCGTAGGTTCAAAAGAGAGGGTTTTGTGGAGCCCTAGGTTCCTGAACGGGGGTCGCAAAAATAGAGGGTTAATTTTTCAAACCCTCTATCTCGGCTTGGTTTGGTCAGAGATACCAATACTCACAGATTTTCAAAGAACGGTTGTACTATTATACACTATTGGTGTATAATATAAGTGTAACTCTTGAGTATGGGTTGGAAGACGATCAACGGGCGGAAGTATTTCTACGAAGCGACTGAAGTCGATGGCAACCGAGTTGTTATCAGTTGGGGCAGTGGGAGTGAGGCGAAGGATGCGGCGGCGAGAGTCGAGCGTGAACGTGCGGAAAGGGCGGTTGATCTGGAATTACTTTGCTTTTGGCGCGAGCGTGACGGAATCACTGATTCACTAGTAAAAGAAAGGACTGACGAACTTAGGAAGGCACTCGCATCTGGTCTGGAAGCATCAGGATTTCACCAGCACCACGGTCAGTGGCGCAAACAGCGAAAATACCGACATCGAATTTTGGAGCCCAACAATATACAGAATTTGAAAGAATCAATTATGGAACGAAAGAAGAAAGTAAGAGAACCTTTGGTGAAGTCAGAGTTAGAGGACGAGATTCGTCAAAGATCAATTGACGTTTTGCACCAGATGGGTTTTGATGAAGCCATGATCGCAAAGACATCGGAACAAATAAAAGAGAGAATTGAAACGATACGCGCTGATTTTGGGATTGAGAAGGCGGTTCCCTTTGAACGGCTCTTGATTGAGCAGATTGCCACGGCTTGGGTTCAATGGTTTATCGCGAATCTGTTTATTGATTCGCAATCCATGGCTTCACGGACTTGGCGGCAGAATCAGTATTTGGAGCAGCGATACCGACGATGCCAGAATCGACTGACGAAGTCGATTGACCAGTTGGCCCGGGTTCGGTGTATACCAAGGAAGTACTTGGAGGACGGTCGGATGCAGGTGTAGCCGGTATGGAAGAACATCTACTAACCTTGAAATATATTTGTTTTGGAATGAATTAGTCCGTTTTGGATCATCGCTGTAATGGCTACTATTGAAATTGTCTAGCGGACGACAGAAGGGCCCTAATGAACCTGTCAAAGTCGATGTCTTCCGCAGGATGGCAAATTTTCGTGTTTGCACCCTTCGTTGCTAAAGTTAAGCATGTAGCATCGTAATGCCTTTCTCGCACAAGTCGACGACAAAGCAACTCATATCGTTTGGCATAGGAAGCTCCGATGAATTCTGGATCGGTTTTAAAGTGTGGCTGTGCAGCCTTCACAGGCTTATGAACCGTTTCACAATCCTCCAGAAGAAAATAGAAACCTAGAAACGGTTTGGGGGCAGAGCCAAATCGCCCTTCTCGAAAAGCCGTCCAAATATCCACGGAATTACCTATAGCTTCCTCCGTTCGATTGTTGAAGTTGTTACCGAAAGATGGGCCTACCATTGATTTAAATTCAATCGCACAAACAAGCCTTTGTTTCGAAATCACAATCAAATCCCACTTTTTCTCAGGACGAAAATAGCCTGGCAGCTCAAGCTTCGAGCGAGTGAAGTATTTCAAATCGGGCAAGTTCTCTTTCTTAATAAGCGAAACGACGAGATGTTCCATCGCCGACATTTGCTGACCACCAGTCACGGAAGATCTAGTTCCCGTGTCGGAAGACCCTTTTAATGCTTGCTTTGCTGCCTGAGCCTCGCGAACATCCCAGTAACTCTGCACTGCGGCTATTAGTTCAATACTCATTTCTTTAGGACAGCTTTTTCGATTAAGGACAAATTGTACAGCTTTTCAACCGTTGCGTTTGCCAACTCAATATTATGGTCTTCAAAAGCTTCTCGCAATCTCTGTTCGCACTCAGAACTGATGTAGTTTGGCATTGGTAAGCGTAAACGACGCAAATATTGAGCCTGGAATCTTAAAAAGCCGCCCCGCATCCGCACTCCATAGGCTTCAATGAAGAACTGAGCTATGTCCGAAATTAACAAACCGCCGAGAACTTCCGGATCCCATGTTCCCGGTCTAATAAAATACAAATTGTGATGGGGGTAAGTTTTTCCACGATCTAACACTGGAGCAATCCTTCCTTTGAAATCCGGTAAATATAGCTTCGATTCGGTGGTCAACTTCGCATTAACTCTATCGATCGTCCGGAACCAATTTGCTGGGACTTTATTACCAACATGCCGCCCAGTCAACCGTTGGCGATGTTCTTCGAGATAGGTCTTCAATAGAGGATATTTGTCAAGTTCGACTAATCCTTCAGAATCCCATGGATTGACTAGAAAATGACCAGACCATTTCAAGTCGGGACCCTTGACATCAGATGCCATCGCTAGCGGCAGCAACCTGTCTGACTCAACGATATCCGTTTGCTTAGTTATGTAGATTTTGTCAGCCCCAGTTGCGACGCCAATACCGACCGTTGCACCGGTTTCTTCAATTGTGGGAAAGTCCTTCTCCAATCGTCGTAGTAATGCAAGCTTTGATGGTTCCAGCAACGGCCATGGAGCCAACCCATCGAACCATGTCTCTACTTGAACTGCCTGCTCGACCTTAATTCTGGTTCGGGAATCTGATGGACCAACTGACATTACTCGAACAGAACCCTGCTTTCCATTTCTTAAAATAGTAATCGCCGGATAAGCGTCCACTTCGGTTTCAAACGCATCTGCATGATGCATTTGGATTACACTTTCCACGCAGAATCGTGATGTGATTAACCGACGTAATTCGGCACCATATTGATTGAACATCCACCGATCTGCGCATATGAAACCACACGCGCCACCTGGCTTAAGGTGCGTCAAGGCAGCCTGAAAGAATGCTATATATATATCAGCACGACCAACCATTGTTGAGTAACATGATCGGTAAATCGCGCCTTTCGGACCTAGATCTTCTGATCTTATGTATGGGGGATTGCCTACCACGAAATCGGCTGACCCCTCTAAATGTGCCGTCTCTAATAAGTAATCGCCAACCCGAATCCAAGAATCTGCAATTAACTCTGCATCCATTACCGAAACGCCATTGTCCATTAAAGTTGCCAGGACTGCCGTCTTGGCTCTGATAGCACTTTCATTGTCTAGTTCGTAAGCAACAACACTTTGTCTGAACTCAACGGGATTAATTC
>JANPAV010000177.1:0-3160 GCA_031430115.1 Armatimonadota bacterium
GGATCTTCGGGTGGCCTACGCGAAGGAAAGGGAACGGCGTTTGAAGGAGGTTTTCGAGTTCCAGGAATCTTCTACCAACCAGGAACCATCCCGGCAAATCGGGTTGTCCGAGAATTGGCTTCAACCATGGATGTGTTGCCAACGATCGCATCTATTGCGGGGGCAAAGTTACCCGAAAGAGAAATCGATGGTCATAACATTATTGACTTAATCAAGGATAAGCCGGGTGCGAGAACGCCATGGCGATGGTTCTATTACTACTGGCCGGGCGAGTTGCATGCAGTGCGAAGTGGAAAGTGGAAACTACACGTTCCACACGGCCACCGGCTACAGACTCAACCAGCGGGAGTTGCTGGTAAATCGAGCGGAGAGGCGACTGGCAAAATCGGACTTACCCTGTTCGACTTAGAGGCTGATCCCTTTGAAACCAAGAACCTGACTGACGAATTTCCTGATGTTGTGGCACGAATGCTTCGAATGATTGAGATTGGACGCTCGGACTTTGGAGACACTTTGACCAAAGCGAAAGGTTCGCTTGTTCGTCCGCCCGGAAAGGTTGACCCCTAGACCTTTAAGCTAAGATAAGGATTAATGAGCGACATTGTCGATTCCATTGCTTCTAGGTTAATCACCAAAGCGTTTGCTCCTCGCCCTGTTGTAAGGTGCGAAGGCTCGTTGCTGATCATCGAATCTGGATGGAGAACTTCGATGCTGACGCTTGGTGGTCGCTCTAGGCGGGTAAGTGTTGATCGAAAAAACGAAATTATCCGGATTCAAGATCGTCGATTTTGGGCATTCACGAATCGCCAAGTCATTTCTTTTGATCGAATTCAGGAGATCATTTACAATTATAGCGATGCATTAGAAAGCGATTGGGTCTCGCATGACGCTAAGGATATATTTAGAGTTGGACTGTGGCTCAAGGACGGAAAAGACATCATTTTGTTCCGGTTTTATGGACAAGGTGAATTTGTCAATAACTCCATTTTTCCGGACTGGATGATGATTGATGAGATCATTCCAGGCCAAGTTGTTACCCATAACATGGATTCGGAATCACTTTCGATCGCCGACGTTTTGTCCAAAATAGTTGGAGTTCCTATCGGAAATGGGCCACTTTGAATTTGATTTTCAACTGCATTGATATAATCTGGTACGAGGTTGATTGACCATGAATGAGAAGTTATCCCTAGGCGGTGATGTTTCGATTGGGAGCCGTGCCCGGAAACGGATCACGAAGCGACTATTACCATTTTTGGTGCTTTTATTTTTGGTTGCTTTCTTGGATAGAACCAATATTGCCGTCGCTCAACTTCAAATGAAGGGAGATCTTGGGTTTACCGACGCAATAATCGGCACTGGGGCAGGCATCTTCTTTCTGGGTTACTTTCTGCTTGAAATACCCGGCACGCTCATTGTTGAGCGCTGGAGCGCACGAAAGTGGATCGCTCGAATCATGGTCTCTTGGGGAATAATTGCGACGATGATGGGCTTTATCGGTTTGCCAATTTTTCAGTTTTTGCACGCCGAAGCACAGTTCAACTCGCTCCGATTTATCCTTGGACTTGCCGAGGCAGGATTCTTCCCGGGAGTAATCGTGTACCTATCCCACTGGTTTTTGTACGAAGATCGGGCAAAGACAAAGTCATTCTTTCTCATTGGCATTCCTTTGGCAACTATTATTGCGACCCCTTTATCGCAATGGATCATGCATTCAGTCAAATGGCTCGACTATTCAGGTTGGCGATGGGTTTTTATACTTGAGGGTTTGCCCGCGGTTGTGTTGGGAATCGTAACCTGGTTCTATTTGACGGACCGACCTCAGCATGCAAAATGGCTTCCTGAAGACGAAAAGGCATGGATAGTCGCTGAACTCGAAAAAGAGCACAAGGCGAAAGTGGTCACCGGCGGAGAGAGAATTATGAGTGGGCTAAAAAATCCCCAGGTCTGGCTTCTCGCCACCATATATTTTTGCGCGGTGACTGGCATGTATGGATTTACTTTCTTCCTTCCGGCGGTTGTCGAGCGCTTTAAAGGAACGTCTGTAGTTGTTCAAACATTGATCTCAACGTTGCCATATGTATTGGGCTTGATCGCAATATTGGTGAATGGAGCCCACTCGGACAAAACTGGCGAACGACGATGGCACACTGCGATTCCCTTACTACTAGCCGCAGTTTCGATGGGTCTTGCCGCTTTCTTTGCAAACAATACAGTCTTGGCGGCTACGTTTTTGTGCCTTCTTGGCGCAACTTTGTATGCCTACCTCCCGGTCTTTTGGACTCATCCCACTGCTAGATTGACGGCTTCATCGGCTGCATTTGCGATCGGATTGATCAACTCCATTGGAAACTTGGGCGGGTTTGTTGGTCCCAAGATTGTTGGTGCGTTGAAAACCGATTCTGGCAATTTTCAAAGCGGACTTTGGTTCCTTGCTGGCAGTATTTTTGTTGCCGGAATACTCTCGATTGCGCTAACCAACAAGAATTCAAACAGCCCCGCGGTTAGTTAGCGGGAAACCATTTTAACAATTCATTAGCGACGATCATGTGTCCTTCCCGATTCGGGTGATTTACTTGTGACATTAGCGACTGTAAAGTTGCCCCAGCCTTTATTGCCTTTTTGAATTCAGCCAGACTATCGATGAGCCCAACTCCTTGTTCTTTTGCAATTGCTCGGACATCATCGGCTTGCCGATTAATTGGGTCGTTTGGGTCATCCATTATTGCCGACTGGTCTGGCGTTGGTGTAAGCAAGATGACCTTAATGTTCTGAGCTTTGGCTTGCTTGATCATCGATAACCAAGCCTGATGGACGGTCTCTCTGTCTTGTCCTCGGTCATTAAGCGAATAATCGATTGTTACGACATCGGGATGTCGACCAAGCACATCGCGAGCAAACCGTTTTTCACCACTAATCGAGTTCTCGCCTCCAATTGCGGTCACCGTTACGTTGATTACGGCATGAGGAAAGCGCTGGTGTAGTCCAACTTTGAGCAAGTTTGGATAAGCATTTTGGCCTTGAATTTCTGGAGTCTTAAAGAATCCAGCCGGGACACTGTGTCCATGACAAACAACTTCGACCATTCGATTGGCGGGCCAATCTTTCTTCAGCTCCTTCACGATATCGACAAGATAGTCTCGAGGCGACGTTTGGATGA
>JANPAV010000178.1:0-2218 GCA_031430115.1 Armatimonadota bacterium
CCATTGCGCGTTGTCAATGACCAGATCGGTTGCCCGACGTATACCACCGACCTAGCGACGGCATGCGCCGAGGCAATAGAAACGGGATTGGCAAGTGGTATCTATCACGCGGTCGGAAATGAACCAATGTCTTGGCATCAGTTCGCTGAGAAGACATTGGCTGTCTGGACTGGCGAGAAGATTTCGATTGAAGGTATTCCGACCAGCGAGTATCCCACTCTTGCTAGACGACCATCGTACAGCGTTCTCGATACCAGAAAGCTCACGGAAGCCGGGATTTCACCCTGGAGAGACACCTCGATTTGCCTCCAAGAATTCTGCGACAGACTCGTAAACGATTAGATGCAGCCACTCAGATACCAGTTCAAAGAAAAGCTCATTCTGTGACACAACCCCACCAAAGTGTGACCCGGCACCATATAAGTGCGATCCAACTCCTCCAAACTGCAACCCAAAGCCACCAACCCAGGGCGTTCCTGAGCCAACATCGATTGCGGCTTTCGCCGTCGGCGGATTCGGACTCCTTGTCCGAAGAAAGAAGAAGAATAACGCCTTAGTTTTGGCAAACCTGGATTTCTCAAGTAAAGCGGTTCTATCGAAGTGATAGAACCGATTCGCCATTTGCGGTGGGTCCCTTAGGGCAGACGCCGCTTTAACAGGATGATATCGCCTTGCCCTTGTATTTGTCCGAAACTGACAGCCTCCCAACCTAACATGCCGAGTTCATCGAGTTGCTCAAACTTATTTGCGATGACTTTGTACCAGAGATATTCCCACTTATCCATTCAGCGATGTTACCATAGCTCAGTTACTTGTTCGCTGAAAGCTGATGGCTGAAGACGGAAAGCTAATCTAAGGTATCCTTTTAGGTTCAAAATGACCTTTAAACAACGAACTCATAACTGTGGTGACATTCGACTTTCGCACAAAGATAGCGAAGTCGTCTTGAATGGCTGGATCCATCGAGTTCGTGATTTGGGTGGTCTTTGGTTCGCTGACGTTCGAGACCGAACTGGTTTGGTTCAAGTGTTTCTTGACCCAGAGAAATTTGCGAATCGATCTGAACTCAAAAACGAATGTGTTGTCGAGTTCACGGGAATCGTCGCTGAACGAACGGACAAAAACAAAAATCCTGACTCACCGACTGGTGATATTGAAATCATTGTTTCCGAGTACCAAGTTCTTTCGGCTTCCAAACCGCTCCCTTTTCCGGTCAGTGATGAAGCACAAATGGAATCCGTAAGTGAAGACTTACGAATAAAGCACCGGTACCTTGACCTCCGTAGAGCGTCGATGTATCGCGGGCTTGCAATTCGAGCTGCGGTCAACAAGCAGATTCGTGAATTCCTTCACGGACAAACATTCTTAGAAGTTGAAACACCGATTATCACAAAATCCACCCCGGAAGGTGCCAGAGACTATCTGATTCCTTACCGACAAACACCTGGCCTTTGGTACGCCTTGCCTCAATCACCGCAGCAATATAAGCAAATGCTGATGGTTGCGGGGGTTGAACGCTACTATCAAATCGCTCGATGCTTCCGGGACGAGTCGAGCCGTGCTGACCGACAACCAGAATTCACTCAGCTTGACCTTGAAATGTCCTTTGTTGTGGAAGAAGACATCCTCGCTTTGAATGAGCAGATGGTACGCAAAGTTGTTAACGGAGTCATCGCGGAATTTAGCTTAGACAAAGCTCCGGTCGAAAACTTCCCGAGAATGACTTATGCCGAAGCTATGGATCGATACGGCTGTGATAAACCGGATATTCGATTTAGGCTTGAGCTCTTTGATGCCACTGAAGCAGTCACTGGATGTGAATTTGGCGTATTTAACAGCACAATTGAAGCTGAGGGACGAATTCGTGGCGTGCGATACCCTGGCGGATCTGGCTTGAGCCGAAAAGAGATTGGGATCGTCGAGGATTTCTGCAAAGAATTCGGCGCAAAAGGAATGGCTTCGATGGCAATTGAAGCCGAAGGAGAAGGCGTTGATCTTGGTAACGGACTTAAAGTTCGCAGCTCAATTGCAAAGTTCTTCACTGTTGAACAGCTTAAGGCGGTTGTTTCAGCAGCACAGGCAGAAGTCGGCGACCTCCTTTGCTTCATCGCTGACGGCTACGAGGCTGGAAACAATATCTTGTATCGACTCCGACTCGAAATTGGCAACCGTTGCGGACTCCGAGACCCGAACAAGCTTGCCTACATGTGGGTACTCG
>JANPAV010000179.1:0-3173 GCA_031430115.1 Armatimonadota bacterium
AGCGATAAGTGCTTCCTATGCCATGGTCCGGATTCGGGAACAAGAATGGCGGGATTGAGGCTCGACACCTCGGAAGGTGCTTTTGCCTCTCGGAACGGAAGATTTGCCATTGTTCCCAAGAAGTCGAGCCACAGTTTGGTAGTTAACCGAATCAACGATAAGAATTCCCCGATGCCGCCGAAGAGCAGCAATAAGTCTCTCTCGAAATCGGAAATCGCGCTCATCACTCGATGGATCAAGGAGGGATCAAAATACAGCAAGCTCTGGTCCTTCGAGCCACTTCCATTAACGGTCGCCGTTCCGAAAGTCACCGGAGATTGGGCTAAAGATGATATTGACAAATTTGTCCTTGCTCGGCTAAATCGAGAAAAGCTAGCCCCGAGCCAACCTGCATCCCGGCTCCGATGGTTGCGTCGAGTTACCTTTGATCTTACTGGACTGCCTCCGACAGAAACCGAAATTTCCACCTTTGAAAAGGACGAAAAACCTGGCTCATTTGAAAGGGTTGTCGACCGACTCTTGGAGAGCCCCCATTACGGAGAACGAGTTGCCGTTGATTGGCTCGATGCCGCCCGATATTCGGATAGCTATGGCTATCAATCCGACCTCCTGAGCCCAACCTGGCCATACCGCGATTGGGTCATCAACGCCTTCAATCGTAATCTTCCCTACAACCAGTTCCTCACCGAGCAAATTGCCGGCGACCTCATTCCAGAAGCGACCAGGGACCAAAGGCTTGCCACTGCCTTCAATCGACTACATCGCCAGTCAAACGAAGGTGGGTCAATTGCTGATGAATACAAGACCACGTACGCCTCCGATCGTGTTGAGACATTCGGGACATCTGTGCTCGGGTTAACCGTGGGATGCGCAAAATGCCATGATCACAAGTTCGATCCGATTTCGCAAAAGGACTACTACCAACTGTTTGCATACTTCAACAACATCAAGGAATACGGTCTGTTACTAAGCTCAGAAATTGTTCCAACCCCGTCCCTCTTGCTTCCGACAATAGAGCAGAACTCAAAGTTATCGGAACTCAAGTTGGCAGATGCGACCGCCAAGAAGAATTTGCGAGAAGCTATGGCGACTGCAAACCAACGTTATTTGAACTGGCTGGCGACCAAGCCAAGCCAAGCGGAAGTTCCTGGACTGATCGGTAAGTTTTCATTTGAAAACTTAGCCGGTGACAAATTCCCGAATGAACTAAAAGGCGACGCGGCGGCAACAAAGTTTGGAGCAGTTAACTTGGTCCCTGGTCATCAAGGAAAGGCCGCCCTATTAGATGGTGACAACGGAATTGTTGTCCATGGGCTCCCAGGCAAGGAAAGAAACGACTCGTTTACTTGGTCATTTTGGGCCAATGATCCTCGATCGACCAAAGTACCGATCGTACTCCTGCACCGAACTGGCGGAACCGATGTCGGCTTCTGCGGATTCGATCTCATTTCCGAAAACGGAATCTTAACCGCTCGCGTGATGCGACATTGGCCCGGAAACGCCGTCGGAATCCGAACAGTTAAGCCCCTAACCGCAAATAAATGGACGCACATCTCTTGGTCATGGGACGGAAGCGGCAACGCCACTGGCCTAAAACTATATGTTGACGGCCGACCCGCCGCGACAACCGTCCTTGTCGACAAGCTTTGGAAAAACATAAATGCTTACGGCGATCACGCAACCGGGGGCGGATGGGCGTTTGGACAGAGGTTTAGGGACTTAGGCTTCAAAGGCGGCAAGATAGACGACCTAGCGTTTGCCAATCGCTCACTCAGCGATCTTGAAGTTGTACAACTCTTCGACGGCCGCTCGCTCGATGATGCTTTGAAGGCTCCGAATGACTTGCTGAAGGATTACTACACATCGGCAATTGACCCAGCCGTCAAAACGGCACAAGCCTCGGTTCAAAAGGCTCAGGGAGACTTGATGAGTTTCGAGAACGGAATCTATGAAGTCTCTGTCATGGAAGAGGCAAACCCACCAGTTCCGGCATATGTCCTAGCGCGTGGTGCCTATGATGCGCCCAAAACCGACAAAAATCGAGTCGACCGAGGAGTTCCAAAGGCTCTACCTGCAATGGTCACAACTGGACAAAATAACCGCCTGGCGTTGGCAAAGTGGGCAACTAAACCTAACCATCCCCTAACCTCACGGGTCGCCGTCAATCGAGTTTGGCAAATGCTCTTTGGAGCTGGATTAGTCGAAACAAGCGAAAATTTTGGCGTCCAAGGGTCTAGGCCAACTCATCCCGAATTACTCGATTTTCTTGCCCGGCGATTCGTAAGTTCGGGATGGAATGTAAAAGGCTTAGTCAAGAGCATCGTCCTCAGCTCTACCTATCGCCAGGATTCGGTTCGAACCGCAAAATCAATGAAACTCGACCCGGACAATCGGCTTCTTTCCCGTGGACCAAGCGTTCGCCTACCTGCCGAAATGGTTCGAGACACGGTTTTGGCAGCTTCTGGTTTGTTGAACGACAAGCAAGGCGGTCCCCCGGTTAACCCTTATCAACCCGCCGGGCTATGGCAAGAATTCAATACCATGAGCCCCGGCTTTGTGCAAAGCAAAGGAGCCGACCTCTATCGGCGAAGCCTTTACTCAACCTGGAAACGAACAACTCCGGTGCCGAGCATGATGACGTTTGATGCGACTTCACGAGAAGCGTGTACGATTCGCCGACCATCAACCAATACTCCGTTGCAGGCCCTTGTCCTCTTGAACGACATACAATTTGTCGAAGCGGCGCGCGCCCTAGCTGAACTCGTCCTCAAGCAGAACGCTTCCGATTCTGATCGAATCAAGGCGGCGTTTCGAAAGTTAGCTTCACGCAATCCCGATGCCAGAGAACTCGCAATCCTTGGTCAAGTCTTGACCGAGCAACGCGAACAATTCTCCAAGACCCCAGAAGAAGCAAAGAAACTGGCAAAGGTAGGTGAGTCAAAAGCCGATTCCACCCTCAACCCCGTCGACGTTGCCGCATTCACCATGACGGTCCAAACCGTCATCAACTCAGACTCAGTCATTTGGAAACGATAAATCATGAACTCCTACGATCCAGACCACCCAATCAGCCAAGTCCTTGGGCTAACCCGCCGCGAGTTCTTTGGTAACACCGCAAAAGGGCTCGGCTCGATGGCGCTGGCTTCCCTACTCCCAACTTGGGCGTTTGGAGA
>JANPAV010000180.1:0-4343 GCA_031430115.1 Armatimonadota bacterium
AATCACGAATGAAGAATTGAACAACGAATTGTTCTTCATGTCCCAAGAATTTCAAGTTGATGCTATGGAGCTTCTCGAATACATGCGAAAGAATGACTCATTGCAGGAACTCCACTTCCGATCGATCTCAAGAAAGGTTTCGAACTTTTTGATCGAACATGCCGTTGTCACTGAAGGCGATGCACCGGCAAAGCCGGCTAAAGTAGCGAAGGCTAAGAAGGACGACGCTCCGGCGGCGGAAGAGAAGCCAAAGAAGGCTCCGGCTAAGAAGAAGTAGGAGAGGAGTTGGGTTTTGGAAGGGGAAGATCAAACGATCTTCCCCTTTTTTTTGCGCTACCGCTCACGATCGGCTGATCTTAGTCCTTCACGGAATTTGTCGAGGTTGATTTCACCTTCAGGAATGGGGGATTTTACTTGAGCAAAGTATTTTTTGAGGGCTTCGAGCGCGGCTCGGCAACGGTTACATTTAAGGGTATGCAGTCGGGCATACCAGAGGTACAGTCCTCCTCGCTTGCCTTCAGCCATGGATTCCAGGGCACGCTTCATGTGTGGGCAAGGTGTCAATTGGGAGGTTGGGTCGTTCATTTTGACTCCTTCGATTTTGTTATTTGCCCACAGACGAAAAGTCTGGCTCTCGATAGGCGTGACCGTATCGTACCCACTGGGACCTTGAGTATTCGCGCTGCATCTTGATAGCTACATTCTGCAAGATCGATAAGCTCTAAACAGGCTCGCTGATCGGCGGGAAGTTGGTCCAGGGCTGATGAAATTTCTTCGGATAGAGTGAAACTGTCCAGAATCGTTGCTGGGGTATTTTCATCTTCTGCAAGAGCAAAGACGTTGCTCTCGGGAGGCAATACGTCGTTTCGCTTATCCTTTCGACGATGAGCGAGAAAGTCACAGGTGATCCCTCGGATGAACCAGGAAAGTGACCCCGCGGTTGGTTCAAAGCGTCCATCGAGCATCATTTGGTAGCCACGAATCATTGCGGTCTGGACGAGGTCTTCGGCGAGCGCAACATCGGGATACGTCAAGCGCATAGCTGCTCGCATCATTGATGGCGATAGTGGAATCACGTAGGACTCGTATTGTTCCCTTGTCATGGATGGCCTTGAATCTCCGATTATGTTTGCCCCCATTGCAAGAGTCACGACATCACCACAATGATCCTAATTCATAACTCGTGCCGAAAGTTCCAATTGACAATGGAACTTTTGGCGAAACTCAAATCTTTGACAGATACGACTCAATGTCGTTAGGAAAACCTTCATGAAACTATTCGCTACTCTCGCTTTGGTCACTATTAGTGCCCTTTCACTTGCTGATTATCAAACTACTGTAATCAAGTCTGGCTTGTCTCGTCCAACAGGAATCACGGTCACCGGCTCCGGTCACCATGCAATCGTGTTCTTTAGTCAAGTGCCCACCCCAGGAGTGTCTGGCGCAAATGGCGGACGAAACTCAGTAGACGTCCTCATTCCCGGTCTTAACTTCATGGCTCCGATCCATCAGGGCGAGCCAGACCCACGAAACTTAGCTTACGGAACTGACGGAAGTCTGTACTGGACATGCAAGTCGGCAGGCGTTATTCTCGAAAGGAAGCGAAACGGCTCAATTGCTCCTCTTTTGACTAACCTAGCCAAGCCAAGTGGAGTCGCGGTAGATCGTTGGGGCACAGTGTTCTACACCACACTTCCAACACCTGGAGTTCCGGGATCAATGGGCGGCATGAATACGGTTAATTCATACGACGGTAACGTCATTACCCAAATCACAATTGGTGAACCTGAACCAACCGATATCGCGGTTAACCCGATGAACGGGAATGTCTATTGGACTTGTCGATCGGCCGGTGTTATTCTTCAAAAAACTCCGGCTGGGGCAGTTTCCTTGTTCCTTCGAGGGCTAAATAAGCCAACCGGAATAGCAATTGACCGGAGAGGGAACATGTTCTTTACGGAAGTTCCAACTCCTGGAGTATCGGGTGCTAACGGCGGCGGCAATTTCGTTTGGGAAGTTGACCTTGGGACCAAGAAGCGAGAAATCGTTAACTTTGGCGATCCAGAGCCAACCGACGTAGCCGTTGATGGCGGCGGACGAGTCTACTGGACATGTTCAAGCGCTGGAGTTATCGTTCGAGCTACTAAAAAAGACGACTAGGAGTTCTAGGATGGAATGAACGGCAAATTATGGTTTGCCGTTCGTTTCGTCGGGCGAAAACTGACCTACGAAGCCGCCACCGTTGGCGGTAATTGGAACACTTAGTACATCACTTTTCGTAACAGTCCTAGACTCAAAAATCAAACGATTTGGGTCACGTTCGGTCTCGGGCGAGTCTTTCCAAAGCTTTGCAGAGTAAGACCCGTTGCCAAGAAAAGAAAGGGGAAGCGATAGCGAATTGAATTTCTTAGAGGTCATCACGCCAACGTACCAAGTCTTGCCTTTTCTTCTGGCGGTGACAATATAAGAGCCTATTTCGGATGCAAGAATCCGAGTTTCATCCCACCATGTTGGCACGAGTTTTAGAAAGTCAAACCCCGGTTGGTTAGCATAGGCGTCGGGATAGTCGGCAACCATTGGGTTAGGGTTGTCGAAACAAACGTAGGAAGCCAACATATTGCATCGACTTCCCATCACATTTGGTCCGACGAAGTGGGCGGTAAAGTTCTCCGGTCTAACGGCTCGGAATCCACCGGAATGGTAGTCCATTGGACCAGCCAACATTCTTGTGAACAGTAAATTTAGTGTGTGCTCGGGGTTAACGCGCCCCCCCCATTTATATACTTCTAGGTTCAAAGATGCCTCGTTGTTCATGAGGTTGGGAAACGTGCGCTCCAATCCCGTTGGCTTCCAAATTCCGTGAAAATGGATGAGGATGCGGTGCTTTGCTGCGGCCCTTAATATCGCTTCCGCATGTTCAACCGAATCCTGGTCATCGTGATCGAAAAAATCCACCATCATACCTTTCCATCCGAATTTCTCGAAGGCTGCGAACGCTTCCTCCACCCGGCCCTTCAAGGCAGCCTGATGAACCCAGGTCCACAATCGAACACCTTTCGAATCGGCATAATCTTTAATTGCTTTTAGGTCTAGTTCGGGACGGACTCTGGTTACGTCGGTATCAGGTCCTGGTGAGACTCCTTGCTTGGTTTGGAAGTACCACGGAGTTGTTGTGTTATCCGCAATGGTTGACTGATACAATATTCCGTTGGCAGCACAGAAGTCGATGTAGGTTTTCTGAGCTTCCAGACTGAAAATCGGAGGTTCATCTTTTCCGTCTTTGACAACGTTGCCATTCCACCACGGCCATGTCATTTTCCCTGGTTTTATCCAACTAGTGTCGCCTGTTTCGTTCGGCTTGTTGAGGCAGTGCAACACATTTGATTCCAGCAAAGAACCCGCGCTAGTTCCAACTAAGACGACTCGCCATGGGGTTTCCATGGGAAGTTCACGGATAACTTTGGTTCCATCGGATCGAGGGGTAAGTTTGCAAACCAGGGAGTTATCACCTGCTGTCCGCATGAGTGCCATTCCAGCATATTGTCTGAGGGCAGCTTCGGTGATCGCGACATGAGTGCCGTCCGGATAGACAAAAGTTGCTGGCATATCCAGCAAACTGTCCGGTTTGATACCATTCAATAGCGTGACATCAACCGCATGTTCATGGGACGTCTTGTAGTTCTCCAGATATTGAACAAAGGCTTTTGGATTGCCCGCGAGCTGAAATGAAGTTCCTTCGTCGGCAATAACAATCTTTTGTTTCGTTCCAGTGCTTATTTCGTATCGAAGAGCAACCGCATCGTTGTAGCATCGGAAAACCGCAGTGACAAGATCCTTTCCGGGGGCTTGAAGCTCAATTCGCATCTCCCGAAAATTGTCGTATGCATAGTCAACTTTGCCGAACAGAACCCGAATGCGTTTGTTGCTCGAGCCCCTACTTTCACTCTTTAGTTGGGCCCCGCTGAACAAATTTCCTTGACCGACAAGGTCAAGGCTTAATGCACACCCGTTCAAAAATTGCTTCCCGAAAAGTGTTGCCGACCACCGGGGAACTTCGTTTGAACCTTGATCTGGCAATTTGAGTTCAAGTCCCACCTGCCCATTTGGAGAGGCCAATGAATAGTTAGTGGTAGCCAGCGCTGATTTGGTGAAAAGCAAAGCTGAAAGAATTGCAAAGGATTGAGCTAGATGTTTATTCATTTCGTTGGTACCGCCATTCTACAACGTTGTCAATATTCAAGCTTCCAAATCCAGTCCGGGACTCTGACCTCGCCTTTTGGAGTGTCGTAAGGCGGATAGTACGGCTTGATGTCGATAACGGGGGTGCCGTCGATCGCATCAAG
>JANPAV010000181.1:0-2168 GCA_031430115.1 Armatimonadota bacterium
TTGTTTACGGCCACGATAAGAGGCACCTTGGCTGCCTGAATGTGCTGGATCGCTTCGATCGTTTGAGGCATGATTCCGTCATCAGCCGCAACAACCAAGATTGCAATGTCGGTAACTTGCGCCCCACGAGCTCTCATGTTAGTGAAAGCGGCGTGACCTGGAGTGTCGAGGAACGTAATGACACCTTCGGGAAGCGTGACCTGATAGGCACCAATATGCTGCGTGATGCCGCCAAATTCTTTACCGGCTACATTTTCCTTTCGAATATAGTCGAGTAGGGAAGTCTTGCCATGGTCAACGTGCCCCATGATGGTGACGACGGGTGGTCTAAGAATCTTTTCACCTGGCTTGGGGCCGGCTACGACTTTCGGTTTTGGTTTTGAGGCGGTTGCGGATGCCACGGCGTATTCGTAACCATAGCCTTCAACAATCTTTCTGGTTTCATCTTCCGTGAGTGGATTACCAATCGCCTTCATGATTCGGAACTTGGCAATCAAGCTCTTTTGCATGTCGGTAGCCGGAACGTCCAACGCAAAAGCAAGGTCTCGTGGGCTTGAATTTGGCTTGAGAGTAACTAGCTTTTTGTCAAGGGCTTCGAGACAGCCACTTTTGACTAATTCCACCGTTTCAGGATCAGCGTCAAAAGTTGTTCCCTCGTAGCTGATTCCCAGATCGTTCATCACGGTGAACACTTGTCCAGGTGTGATTTCGAACTCTTTCGCGATCTCGGCGATATTTGTCATGTTTGCTTTCTTTACCTCAGTTTGCATAATAAGTCTTGGATTTGGGTCTCGTTAGAGACAATGTGCGTTGTTTTGAATGCCCGTTGCAACCGGCCTTTTTGAAGGACCGACTCGACACAGGGTGTTGACATGCAGACGTAAGCACTCCGCCCCTCACCTGTCCAGGTGGTTGAGAGAGTCTGATCTGATACGAATAGGGAGAGCCTGAAGAGGCTCTCTTGGGATTGTTTCTTTCTACAAGAAACGCAGGTCCGAATTGGTGTATGGCTTGGCACAGTTGAACATCACCTCACCCTCGTACCCGCTCAGCGGCCGCTTGGGTTTCGCTGCGGATGTCGATGGTCCAACCAGTAAGACGTGCTGCCAATCGGACATTTTGGCCGCCTTTTCCAATCGCAAGCGATAGCTGATTTTCTGGAACAACCACGTAAGCGTGTTTCTCCATTTCTCCTCTTTCGTTTTGCTTCTCAGAAAGTTTGATATTGTTCACCTTGGCCGGTGAAAGCGCTTCAATAATAAATTCTCGTGCGTCTTCCTTGTAAGGAACAACGTCGATTTTTTCGTCATTGAGTTCGTCCACAATCGCTTGAACGCGGGCGCCTCTTGGGCCAATACAAGCACCAATTGGATCGACTCGCTCATCGGTAGAGTGGACGGCAACCTTGCTTCGTTGACCAGGCTCACGGGCGATGCTCTTGATCGTGACAATGCCGGTTCCAATTTCTGGAATTTCGAGTTCAAACAGCTTGCGAAGTAGGTTAGGATGGGTTCGGCTTACAATAACTTTGAGTCGCTTTTGTGAGTCGTCTACTTTGTAAACGTAAACCTTGAGTCGGGTATTCGCCGTGTACTTTTCGGTAGGCACTTGCTCTCGTCTTGGCAGCTCAGCTTCAACTCGGTTAACCTGAATGTAAACATTTTGCTCGTCCCGTCGAGAAACTTGTCCAGTAACAATATCGCCCATCTTTTCGGCAAAGACGTCATGGATTCTTCGAGTTTCTGCTTCGCGGAGCTTCTGGCTTAAAACCTGTTTTGCAGTTTGGGCAGCGATTCGGCCAAATCGGTTAGGATCAACATCCATTGGGATGAAGTCGCCAATCTCTGCTTCGGGGTTTCGCTTAAGGGCTTCGACGAGGCCGATTTGGAAGCTTGGTTCGTCAACGACGGCAACCACTTCCTTCTCAACGCTGGCAGTCATGCCCTTCTTAGGATCGAGTTTGACATTCACTTCGCCTCGAGCGCCAACGTACTTCTTGTACGCAGCGGCAAGGGCCTCCTCAAGCTCAGCTTGAAGCTCTTCAAGTGGCAGATCACGCTCTTGCGCAATCTGAGTTAGTTGATGTAATACATCGCCTTCCATCGTGCTTCTTCCTTTTATCCTAGAAATCCGGGAACAAAAAAGGCGGCTATAAGCCACCCAGGATT
>JANPAV010000182.1:0-1794 GCA_031430115.1 Armatimonadota bacterium
GAGATTGCACATCTTTCGCAAAGCAACTTCCCCTTCGTTATCATGTACCCATCGCTGATCAACTTGATCAGCGGTATAGATAGCCAAAACGTACGGTCTCGATGCGTAAACGATCGAAACTTCTGATCGGCTTTGGTTGACCGCACCCGACTTGGCACAGACTTTCACATCGATCGGGCACGAAGCAATTGACACATCATCCCAGTACTGACGAGAAAGCACGCGTAAGAGCTTTTCACATACAGCTGGACTAGCTGCCTTGTGGTTATACAACAACTCATAGAAACGAGCTTGCTCTCGGGGAGTCGTCATTCCCCAACCAAACTTTGTTCGCCAGGCGGTTTCCTGACCGTCCCGATCGTCACGGTGCCCGAGAATTTTGGTATTTAGAAGTCCAAGCTTTGACATGCGAGCATTGACGTTCTTGCTGCCAATAAAGTCCTGCATTGTCATCGTGGCAGTGTTGTCGCTAACCCCAATCATAAGGTTGACGTAGCCATCAATGTCGAGACTGGTTCCGTCCTTCATTTGGTAAGTCCACATGCTGGCTTGACGTTTTTCGGTGGGAAGCAAAGGGTATTTGTCAGACATCTTGTGCTTGCCTTCGTCAACTTGGCATAAAGCTTCGAACGCCACACTCGTCTTAATGGTAGAAGCGGTCGGAAATATCTCTTCGCCACGGAATGAAATACGTCTTCCGGACTTTATATCCACCACGCAATAGCCAAGACGACCATGAAATGGCGTCGCAATTGCATTTAGAGTCTGTTCCAATTTAGCGAGGTTTGGGGTTGCAGCCAATGTAAGGGCAAGCGTAGCAATCATGCTTCAATATTACTCTCTGGAGCTAGCATCTGCCTAAGTCCGCCTAAGTCACCGTTGCTAAAGGTAACCAATAGATCGTTAGGTTGGACAATCTTCTCTAACCAATCCTTGATATAGTGTCCCCAGTCTGGTTCCTTTCCTTGCTCAATCGAAAGTACAAAGTGTGGGTTCGGCAAAGCATTCGCAAGTTCTGAGAGATTTAATCGTTCGGCTTCCGAATATCTCCAGGGTCGATCGAGGGCTCCAATTGCAACGGCTCCAGCTTTAGAAAAGCAATCCGCAAGCTCTTTCTGGTAGAAATTCCTTGTGGTGGTGTTCGATCTTGGCTCAAAGCAAGCAATCAACCTTCTGTTCGGATACCGATCAATAATTGCATCAATTGTTTGTTTTATTGCGGTCGGATGATGGCCGAAGTCGTCAATCACTAAGGCTCCTCGCCAACTTCCCTTCTCTTGCATTCTCCGTTTTGGCGATATGTAAGATGACGTCCCATCTTGAAGATGCTTCAAAGACATCCCAAGTCGATGCCCACAGACAATGGCAACCAGCATGTTCAAGGCGTTAAAGCTTCCCGTTACCGGGCTATGAAATTCACCAATCGAAGTTCCTTCGCGCAAAACCGTAAAGGATGAACCATCTTCCCCCGCAACAAAATCGACGATTCGCCAGAAACATCCTTCGCCAAACCCAAAAGTCTCAACCGGTGAACAGGCGTCTTTCAGAACTTCCAGGACAACCGGGTCGTCGCCGTTAGCGAGGACGACTCCATTACGAGGAACGAGCCGAATAAAGAGCCTGAACGACTTCTTGATCTGCTCAAGATCATCAAAGATATCGGCGTGGTCAAATTCAATGTTGTTGACAACCGCGATATCTGGTTTGTAGTGGAGAAATTTAGACCGCTTATCAAAGTACGCCGAATCATACTCATCTCCTTCACTGATGAAAACCGAACCGCTTGCTGGTCGA
>JANPAV010000183.1:0-4341 GCA_031430115.1 Armatimonadota bacterium
TGGCAACACATCCATGGTTGAAGCCAATTCTCGGACAACCCGATTTGCCGGGATGGTTCCTGGTTGGTAGAAGATTCCTGGAACTCGAAAACCTCCTTCAAACGCCGTTCCCTTTCCTTCGCGTAGGCCACCCGAAGATCCAGCGTGCTCCCTATAGGGGAGCCAAGGTCCATTATCAGATGAGAACATGACCATGGTGTTCTTTTCCAAGCCATTCTTTTCCAGAGTGTCGAGAATTTCACCGACCGACGCATCAAGTTCCTGGATCGTATCGGCATAAAGCCCCTTGCCGCTCTTTCCGTTAAACTTTTTGCTCGCTGCAATTGGCACATGGGGCATCGAAGGAGTCATATATAAAAAAAATGGCTTCTGCTTGTTCTGGACGATGAACTCTTTAGCCTTCTGCGTGTACTTTTGCGTCAGGAGTGCTTGGTCCTCCATAGTCTTCACTGGCTCTACCGGTTTTGTGCCTTGATACAAGTACAAATCTGGCCACCCTTTGCCGTTTTGTGGCCACATATCGTTCGAATACGGGAGGCCATAGTAGGAATCAAAGCCGTGAAACGTCGGCATTAGATTTTTGACTCCAAGGTGCCACTTGCCGATACATGCGGTTGCATATCCAAGTGGCTTCAGCATCTGGGCGATGGTCGTTTCTTCTAGACTAAGTCCCGTTTTAGAATCTGGATTGAGCACTTGAGGAACTGAAACTCTTGCGGGATAACATCCAGTCAGAATCGCCGCCCGAGATGGACTGCAGGCAGGCGATGCAACATTGAAGTCGGTAAACCTCACTCCATTTCGAGCCATTCGATCTAGGTTCGGCGTCCGAAATTTAGTATTCCCATAACAACTCAGGTCTCCGTAGCCCAAATCATCGGTGAAAATGACAACAAAGTTTTGGTGTTGCAATGGTGCAAGCAAACTGGCAAGGGCAATCTCCGCGATCATGATCGGATTATACAGATGATCCCGGAATTGTTGCTTTCCAGTGGTCCTTGACCTCAATTTCCTTTGCGTCAATCTTCAGGCGAATGGGCTTTGAAGTCTTCAGTTCTAGTTCAATAAGCTTTCCTTGTTTCGTCCAGGAAACATGAATGTTTCCCCCACCAGGAATCGGAACATCTCCCGATGCCCACTTGAGATTTCCCGTTTGAATATTGACCTCATAAACTCGTTCTCCGAGGTCAAATCTTGGGTTCAATCCCAACACTCGCCTCGAAAGTTGCCATGTGGGGCAACCCGACCATTCGTGGCAATGAGACCACCGCGTATCAAATACTTCCAACCAAGTTGTCCGATTATCTCCCAAAGCCCAACCCCAGCACTTTCGATATTGAGCCAAGACAAAGTTAGATTCACCGTGGTTCAATAAGGCGGCAAACGCAAAGTGGGCGAAGTATGGAGTTAATATTTGACTATTTTCAACCGACGGATCGCTTAGCCTAGGGCCATTTGGATTGTTGGGAAAACATCCCATGATATGGCCTTTTATGGCAGCGATACAAGCCGAAATCTGATTCGTTGGAACCAAACCCGCAAGCAGAGCAAGACTTGCACGATGGTAACCCACTGCCGACCATCCTGATCCTCCATTACGGTTAACTCGGTCTTGAAGCCAACCGGAGACCATCGTCTCAAGAGCATGTGCTTCCCCACTATAGCCGTCCCCACGATTAATGTCTCCTACTGCATTTTCCCATCGGATCATCGATCGAAGTGCCATGAGATAGTGGAGGTTAAGCGCCATATCCGTCGGACCTTCGTTACGGACGTAGCCCCAATCCACAAATGCCCAACCAAGTCCATCGGAAACTCCATCCTTATTTGCTTGAGCCTTGAAGGCGGACATGTTTTTTCGAGCGGCAGTTAAGAGTTCAGTCAATAGAGATTTGTCCCCTGTCAACTCCCAGTAGTGCACGCAAGCTGTGACCCATTGGGCGGAATAGGTCGATAAATAGCCCGGATCCCCGGGTCCAACTCCTGCAACCAAGCCATCAGACCTTGCGGATTGTGCCGCCTGCACTAATGCCCGGCGTGACAAACTCAAGTCATTCCAAGCCACTGCCGCAATTTCGGTCGCAACCGATGCAACGTCTCCCGTCCATTGCCCTCGCTCGCGGGTAGGACAATCAACAAACGAATCTTCGGAGCAGGCCCGAACGGTTTCAACCCCGGTCTTCCAAATCTTGGTCAACAGCGGGTCATCGCACGTAAACGAACCCTGAGGTTCTGGATAATACGTCCGCTCAAGGAAAGCCTCATTAATGAACTTGACTTTCTCTTTGGATTTAACATGAACTTCTAAGAATCGCCCACCCTTCGGTGTAATCGGCATGAATTCTTGCACGCCGCCACGAGCAACAAAGTGATCCATGTTGCACGATGCAGATCCGGATAAATTCAACCAAGGATGAACTCGACCGTGACGTAACTCTTCACAAAGGGCGAACTCAACAACTGCCCCCTTCGGCAGATCCATCGTGAACTTTGGTCTTCCGAGCCTCACCCGCCCCAAGTCATATCTCCGCCAAACTCCTTGACTTGGAACACCTTTTGGGTTTAGTTCATCAAGGAAGAATCGCACTGCTGGATCATCTTGTTCATATCCATAAGTGGGGACGAATTCTCCGCTGGCGATAGGTTTGATCGGCAAGTCGTTCATTCGAACCGGACTTGTTTTGGCTTCGGTCAAGGAACCAACTCCGGGAGAAGCCGTAACCGGATTTGCCCACTTAGAATCATCAAAGTCTGGTTTTTGCCAATCCGGCCAAATCTTTCCGGTATCACACCAGTCAATCCATCCCATGATATTACTAATTCGGCGGACTCTCGGCTGATATCCCGTTATTCGTTCGCACTTCCAAACTACTTGGTCTAGTTTCTCTCCATCAAACACTGCGCAATCGAGAAATGGCGGAATATCGCTAATTATGCGAGTCGTTATCCCTACATTTCGTACATGAATTGCCAATGTATGCTTTCCTGGGGGCAATGAAAACGGAACATGTTGGGTCTCGGGATACTCTTTGGCATATCGAGCTGGACCATCATGAATCAACTTTCCATCCAGCCAAACCAGATATTCTGTGGCTCCTATAATTTTTAACGATCCTTTGGGTTCTGAGGTCAAGAAAGTTCCGCGAAATGCGACATGAGAATCGGCTTCATCGGCCATTCCTTTCGGAGCCCAAAATGGTCCCGAAAGAGTGTTTCCTTGCAAGATGGCTGCCGCCAAGAGAATCGTTGCGCACATGACTAGAGTATGTCCCTATTTTTGATGGAACTGAAAATCTGGGCATACTGTTCAAATGGTGAAAGCTTTCGGCATCGGATGAAAATGACCTTTAAGGGGAAATGCATGGTTCTTTGGGCACCTATCACTGGGGTAAATCCGACCGCTTGTCTTCCAGCCCTGGCTAAGACTGCATTTGCAGCAATGAACAAGGTGGTATCCAACCTTAAGAAGGTTGCGGATATTGCTTCAAAAGGCAAGGGACACTAGAACCTGTGACTCCCGCCATGATCTTCTCTTGGCGGGAGAACCTAATCTATTCAGCAGACAAAGCCAGGGCCGTCATCAGCTTCACACCAATTTCGATCGCGTCATCATTGAAATCAAAGATCGGTGTATGGACGCTTTCGAAGTCTTCTCTGTCATCCGGAATAAGCCCTAATTGATAGAAACAACTCGGACACTCTTTACAATAGAACGCGAAATCTTCTCCGCCCATTGTTGGCTTACCGTCGTCAGAGACGAATTTTTCGCCAAGTTCTTGACGCGCAACGTTAAGGAACCTCTCGACGGCAACGGCGTCATTGACCAAAACTGGATAGCCTTCATTAAGTTCAATATTTACCGTCATGCCAAATGTGGACGCGATTCCCTCAGCGATTGCTTTTACACGGTCTCGAGCAAGTTCGCGTGATTCCGCACTCATCGTTCGGATCGTGCCGTGGATATTTGCCGACATCGGAATGATGTTATTTGCAGTGCCCGAATGGACTTGCCCAATGGTCACAACAACTTGCTCAAATGGATCAATGTTGCGAGAGGCGATTGTCTGCAGAGCGATGATCAAATGGGATATTGCAATGATCGGATCGCGTGACATCTCCGGCGCAGCGGCATGACCACCTTGACCAACGTATTCGATAAGAATTTCGTCGGTTGATGCCATCATTGAACCGATTCGTGTGGCAACATGACCAAGCTTTACGGAAGACCAACCGTGAAGACCAAACATAAAGTCAGCTTTCTTACCCAGCAATGAACCATTGAGGCAACCATCTTTGACCATCAATTCGCCTCCAGCACCACCTTCTTCGGCAGGTTGAAAA
>JANPAV010000184.1:0-3247 GCA_031430115.1 Armatimonadota bacterium
TTTGAGGCCATATCGATCAAGTTTTCTTTGTGTTCACTTGCATTGCAGTCCTAATTAATGCTTCAGGTCTGCTTTAATTTATGTACGCTTCTCCGTTGGCAGCAATCTTCTGAAGTTCGAATTCTGAATGAGTAATCAGCCAATTCCAAACTATATCGAAATAAGGCCCGAGTTGCTCAATTTCACTCGGATAAAAGCTCTGCCTGAAATCATTTGCATCGAGTTTTATGTCTGAATCCAAATTGGCCAAGAGAGGGTCGCCAACAAAGGCGAGGCGGCATGCCTCGGCTTCCGCATCCAAGAAGTTCTTTACAGTATGCTCACCGATTGTGCAATTTTGTAGGTTTGCGCGGAATCGAACTGAGAGATATTGTAGAAGGGCGTCAGCAAATAGTTCGGAGGTGTTACAGAATTCCCGGGAAATTTGGTGTATCGCGCGTATGCGTTTAAAATCATCGTCGAGAGCACTATGTTGCTTGGGAAAGAGAATCGGGTTTGGCAGAGTTCCCATCGCGTGAGTCTGCCGATAAGCCACATGCATGCGCCTTGACCAACATTCATATCGCCTAGTGCTCCTCAGCAGTTGACATATATCTTGGATTGCAGTCCGAACCTTCAAATCGAGCCGGGGATTGTAACTTCCGTGAGAACTATAATATTTTCCGTTTCCCAAGACCATTCCGTCTAGTCCATGGTTTAACTCGTGGGCAAGTACAACTGCTTGGCGCTCAATGTCGCCTACTTTGTAGTGGGTAATTTCGCCTCGAATCCTGCCGTTAACTTCACCAACTAGTTTAAAACTACCAGCTTCTTGGGTTGAAGTATTTGGATCAACTATCGGGCTCGACGAGATTTGGCGAATTGTAGTAAGTGGAGCGTTGCCGAAAAGTGTTCCACATTAGGTTCCACGAATTTTAAGTGAAAATTACAATGTTTAAAGAATTGTGAGACGACAGTAAAGTCTACATTGTCTTCATCCGTGAGGCAATAAACCACTCACGAATCCTACCCCAAATACAGGGCAGTGGCGCATCCTTTAGAATTTTCTAAAGGTTCTGGTTGCGCTAACTTTCCCGGCCTTGTCGAAATGCGCTTTTTCACTGCGATTAATCTTGCTTTGCTTCAGGCGAGCCAAAAATTTCTTTAACATGCTTTTTTCCAAATTAGTGAAAGGATTCTACCATCTTATGTACGGACTACCGGAGCAGATCGATTCAAAAGCAAAACTGGTAGTTTTGCTAGCCATAGTTTAACAGCCTATTTTGCATCTCTGTAAGTAGAAATTGATCTACGTTTATGCCAAAGTTCTGTAGACGTGTAGTTCTTTCGTCGTGTTGTCATCTATCAATATAGACGTCAAGTGAGTCTGAATGTTTCGCTTTGCCTCTCTTTTTTGACTTCCCTAGCTGGTTTGGAGAAATTTAGGGCCCGATGTGGTCTAGGGCCACCTCAACGCCAACAATTTCTATTGACTTGTAGGTACAAAAGTACCCGCAGGAACAATCATCTCTTCGCCCTGACTCGGCAAATACTTCTCCGGATCAGTGATCCCCAGAGCCTCGCCGAGCAAAATGACCCCCTTCGGAGCAACCTGCGCCGCCGGAGAAGAGATCGCCTGAAGCCACATCTGCGCCTTGGCAATCGCCTTATCCTTCTTATGGTTCACGTCGGTCAGCAGCAAATCCTCTTCCCCAATCACCGCGTTCAGCGGTCCATCCCACACTGCACGGGAAGTCAATTCGCGAACCTTTCCGTTAAACACAATCGGAGTGTTCTCAAACGTCATCACAAACGGAGCCGTGTCGTACATTGCCGCCGCCCGGCCCAATTTCACCGCGAACGACTGATACCCACGAGAGAATTCTCGGGATAAGAAGGAAGCCTGCGCTCCGAGTCGAGAGTTAATGCTGTTGATTTCCGTAGCGGTGGTTCCATTGCTAGTCAATGCTCCCGCTGCGTTTGCGCCAACGCCTGACTTCTCATCAATCGATTCCTGTCGCATCTTCAGCCATGCATAACGATCCTGATTAATCGGCACCCGGGGAACTTCCATGATCGGAGTTCCGCCCGCTTGTATCAAAGCTGGGTCGTCCTGCAACCGAATGTATCGTGGGTCCTCGCCATCAGCAATCGCCTGCAAATCATCAGGATGGATGAGAGATGGATGAAGGGCAATCTGGGCATCACGCTTCGACTTCCGTCGAATCTCTTCCTCTTCTTTCTGGATCTCCCGAGAGTCGTAAACCTGCATCTCGACCAACCCAATCGGCATTGTGGCACCGGGAGGTTGGAAATTCAAAAATGTACCCAGGGGCAAGAACTGAAACGGATTTTCCGACTTCTCAATAATCTCGCCCCTATCGTCGTTCAAAAACGCAATGTAGCCCGGCGCGTCGTCCTTGTCGCGAACGTGGTAGTACTCCACAATCTGCACACCTTCCGTGGTCACGCCGTCCATCGACATATAAGTCTGCTTCGCGTTTGGCTTGTCAAAATCGTAATCCGGAAACCGTTCCGACGCTTCTTCAAGCCCCATGATCGTCACAAACGAGCACATTCGCGATTCATCCATCGACGCCGCATAAGGGTCGGTCATCACGTTCAACGGAGAAATGTAGCGCGGCGAGACCCGGTTGCCATCTTCGTATTCACAAACCCCAATCCGAAGACACCCAATGCCTAACGCAGCAAAATCCATATAGGCGCGGTCGAGGTCGTCTTTCCAACCGCCGTAGCCGTCAATACCTTGGGCACGCTGCTGCCACCATGCCTTTCGGGCAAGACCAACAATACCGTCGGGCTGAATCCCGGTCCACTCGGGAACCAAGTCAACCGCCCGAGTCTGCGCTAACGTAATCCTTAGGTTGTTGAGGATCGGGTTCGAGCGCATATACGCCTCGGGCGAGCGAGTGATGAGGTCATACACTCCAAACGAGTTCGTCTGTGCGCCTGATCCCAGATTCTCGGTGATATACCGCGAACCTGTCTCATTGCTAAACTGAACACCGGCGTCTCGGTCAGTTGTTCGGCAATCGGGGTCAAAGCCAAGCAAGTGCAACTGCATCTTGCGTAGATGCTTTCGCTTGGTGGTAGATACCGAGTCGCGAAGGCACTTTCGGATGCCCGCAATTCCTTCAATTTCATTCATATCAATTCGTCAAGGCTAAATGACCACTCCTCTACCGCATTGAGATCAATTGCCCAGAGCTTTTTCATTTCCGCTTCCTTTGTCTCTTTCTCCGAATCA
>JANPAV010000185.1:0-2027 GCA_031430115.1 Armatimonadota bacterium
CCGGCATACCACTGCAAATTTGGACACTTTAGCCAAATATGGGCGGATATCGGAGATGAGCAAAGCCTCGAACAATCTCTTTCAACCTTTTCCGCGCATCTAAAGAACATTGCCTCAGCGTTAAACAACCTAAAGTCGGGAGCCCTGATCCTCCTTGACGAAGTCGGAGCCGGAACTGACCCCGCCGAAGGCGCCGCATTGGCAAGGGCATTCTTATTAGAATTTCATGAGCATAACGCCGCAGTTCTCGCCAGTACCCACTACGGTGAACTTAAAGCTTTTGCCTTTTCAACTGAGGGATTCCGCAATGCTTCGATGGAATTTGATTCCAAGACCCTGAAGCCAACCTACCGACTCATTCTTGGCGCGGCCGGTGCAAGCCAGGCGCTGAAAATCGCGGAGCGATACGGCATCGACCGACGCATCGTGGCAAGGGCAGAAGAAGGTCTGAGTGAGCAACACAAGGACATGACCGAGATGCTTCAAAATCTCGAAGGTGCCCAAAAGCAAGCTCGAATGGCCCAAAGCGAAGCTGACCGCCGTACTGCCGAACTAAAAGTTCTTGAAGCAAAAGCGGACCAGAAACTAAAGGAAGCCGAAGACATGCGCAAACGGGCCAACGAACGGGCCCACGACGCCATTGAAAGCACGTTACGTGACATTCGAATCCAAGCCGACGACATTATTGAGGGTCTCAAAAAGCAAGGCACGAAGCAAGAGTCAATCCAAAGGGCAAGGCTCGATCTTAAGGCCCTAGACGATCTGGGCAAAGGTGTCTCGTCGAAGTTCCGAACCAACGATAAGCCACTAGAATCGACTGAAAAGCACATCTTTAAGAAAGGCGACAATGTTCAAGTCTTGGGGATGCAACAAAATGGAGTTCTTCTTGAAGACGCAATTGGACCCGAAGTCATGATTCAGCTTGGTGCGCTCAAAATGAAGATTAACGTTCGAAAACTGTTGCCAACCAACGTCAAGCCAGTTGCAGAACGAAGCACTCGGAGTCGAGATAGCCTCAATCGAACAATGAACGCAAGAACCGAGATCACCCTCCGTAACATGCGAGCGGAAGATGCAATAAGAGAGCTCGAGTCCTTTATTGATGAGTCATTGCTAGGGAACGTTCCGTGGGTACGAATCGTCCATGGCAAAGGCGAAGGAATTTTGCGTCAAATCACTCAAGAGTTTTTGAAGAAACATCGGGAAGTAAAATCTTTCCGAGATGGAGATGCCACTGAGGGTGGTCAAGGAGTAACTGTTGTCAACTTTAAGTAAAGCCAAAGCCCTTGATCTTTTAGAAAGTGCTCGCCAGGCCCAAACCAAGGCATACGCGCCCTACTCCAACTACATGGTTGGTGCGGCAATCTTAAGTAAATCAGGAAACATCTTTCTTGGCGCGAACATTGAAAATGCTTCCTATGGAGCCACTATCTGCGCCGAGAGAACCGCGATCGGAAACATGGTCATGGGCGGCGATACCGATATTTTGGCAATCGCCGTTGTAACCAAAGACGAAGGCTATCCCTGTGGAATATGCCTGCAGGCGATAAATGAGTTTTGTTCTGACCCAAATTTGTGCGAAATTGTCGTACCATCTAACAGTGGATTTGTAATCCACACGTTGCAAGAACTTGCACCAAACCTATGGCGAAGCGACTTCGTCACAAAACCAAGAAAAAATGAAACATAACCAAGTCATTGTTGGCATTTTGTTTGTCCTGTTCCTCATGGTCATCACAGCTTGTGGTGGTGGTGGAGGTGGTGGAAACAACACATCTGGCGGTGGACCCTATACAAACATCCGGATGGAGGCTGTGCTAGATGGCACTTCGACTTCAATAGACCCAACCAACGTTTTCGCCAACGAGCAAATTCGGTTTCGGTTAACTGGTGTTGACACCAACAGCGTGAGGGTCGTCATACCAACTTCTGACTACTCGTTGAGTGGTTCGCCTGGAGGCAGTTTGGATGCCACCGGACTCTTTAGTGCAAGCGGGACTCCAAACTCCAATACTGGTACTGTCTCG
>JANPAV010000186.1:0-9597 GCA_031430115.1 Armatimonadota bacterium
TGGTGCCTTTCACCTGCATCCTCTTCGCATCCCACTCGAGGCGAGGACCGTTTGCCCAGATTGCGAGGTTGCCCAATAGCACTGCCTCGGCGAGAGGGCCGGCATAGTTCGGGAAGTTAGAGACGGCCGGCTTTCCACCCATCGCCGCTCTGGCGAACTCCGCCATATGTCCAGGAGACTCGTCCACTGCGATGTCAGGAATCGTTCCGCCTCCAACAATGTGATACTCACGGTTGCTTTCATGAGGGCTATAAATAGTTGCCTTTTCGCAAACGACAATAACTCCATTGCCGGGATAGTCAAACTCAGGAGCAAGGTCGATGTCGGGTTTGCGTCCGCCGTCATGCCAGGTCAAAGTAAACGCGGGCCGATCGCCAAGCTTTGGATACTCGTATTTAACAATTGCCCAAGCCGGGAAGGTTTCCTTGTTATGTCCGCTGGTTTGTGCTTGCACCGCAATTGGAGATCCCAAGTCGAGCGCCATATGAGGCATGTTGAAAATGTGACAACCCATGTCACCCAAAGCACCAGTACCAAAATCCCAAAATCCGCGCCACGAAAAAGGGTGGTATCCCTTGGCGTAAGGTCGTTCCGGTCTAGGACCAACCCAAAGCTCCCAATCAAGCTCTCTTGGTGGTTCAGATGCGGCAGGTCGTTCAACACCTTGCGCCCACATTCCACTGGCTCGGTTCGTCCAAAGGTGAATCTCTTTCACCGCTCCAAAGTGTCCTGACTTGATCAAAGCCGCCATCTTACGCATTGGCGTGCTTTCGGTACTGTTATTTCCCATTTGGGTCATAACCTTTTTATCTCGAGCAATCTTCGCGAGCTGTCGCGCTTCCCAAATCGTTCTACATAAAGGCTTTTCGCAGTAAGTGTGCAGACCTTGTCGCATGGCGAGGGCGGAAGCTACGCCGTGGTGATGGTCAGGAATGCTAATAACAACAGCATCCAATTTGCCGCGCATGGCTTCCAACATGAATCGGTAATCATCAAAGCTTGAAGCCTTAGGGTGGGTCATCATTCCCTTGGCTCTTGCGTTAGCATCGACATCACAGATTGCAATGATATCACCATGCTTGGCGGCTTCAGACATTCCGCTCTCGCCTTTTCCGCCGCAACCGATAATTCCGAATCTTAGTCGTTTACCTGGCGTAGGAGTTTGTTGTCCTTCAGCAAACGCTGACCCCATTGCCATTCCGGCGACTGCGACCGCTGATCCTCTTAAAATATCTCTTCGTGAAAGCTCTTTTGCCATATTTCCCTGTGGGCAATTTTACATGAGATTGCATCCCAAAGAACAAAGGACCGCGTGAATAACCTCACGCGGCCCTTAATAACCTTAGTTGACTTAGATCGATTTAAACGCCGTATCCTTTTCGATAGGAAGGGCGAATCAAGGAATCGTACACGGTCGTGCCTTTGACCTGCATCCGTTTGGAATCCCATTCTAATCGAGGACCATTTGCCCAAATAGCGAGATTTCCAAGCAAGACAGCCTCTGTGAGGGGACCCGAATAGTTGGGGAAGTTAGAAACCGCAGGCGGACCACCCATTGCTGCCCTGGCGAATTCTGCCATATGCCCAGGTGACTCATCCACTTGGACATCCGGAATTGCTTTGCCACTGACGTCGAAGAACGTGTTGTTGGAAGAATCTGGGCTGAAAATCGTAGCCTTTTCGCATATAGTAATCGTTCCGTTTCCGCCGAACGGAAATTGTTCGCCAAGATCGATGTCCGGCTTTTGTCCACCGTCGTACCAATGCACTTTGAAAGCCGGTCGGTTACCTTTAGCGGCGTACTCGTAATGAACAATTGACCACGCAGGAAATGTTTCTTTGTTGTGTCCGCTTGTCTGCGCTTGCACAGCAATTGGGGAACCCAAATCGAGCGCCATGTGAGGCATGTTGAAGATATGGCAACCCATGTCCCCCAGAGATCCGGTTCCGAAATCCCAATATCCGCGCCAAGAAAATGGGTGATAGCCCTTTCCGTAAGGTCGTTCTGGTCGTGGGCCAAGCCAAAGTTCCCAATCAAGTTCACGGGGAATATCGGCGACAGGAGGACGGGGTGTTCCTTGATCCCACCATCCTTTGGCTCGGTCCGTCCAGAGATGAATCTCTTTAACGGCACCATAGTGACCAGACTTAATAAGGGCTGCCATCTTTCGCATTGGGGTGCTTTCGGTACTGTTGTTGCCCATCTGCGTCATGACTCGCTTGTCTCGAGCTATTTTGGCAAGTTGTCGCGCCTCCCAAATCGTTCGGCACAACGGCTTTTCACAATAGGTGTGAAGCCCCTGTCGCATGGCCAATGCCGATGCAATTGCGTGGTGATGGTCGGGAGTACTTATAACAACGGCGTCGAGTTTGCCTTTCATTGCCTGCAGCATGAACCGGTAATCGTCGAAACTGGAGGACTTAGGGTGAAGCTTTAGGGCGTTTGCTCGAGCAGTAACGTCGACATCACAAACCGCAATTATGTCTCCATGCTTGGCTGCTTCCGACATGCCACTTTCGCCTTTGCCACCGCATCCAATGATTCCAAATCGGAGCCGGTCACTCTTTGCCTTTTGTGGTTGTGATTCTGCAAATGCAGAACTCACTGCAATTCCGGCGACTGCAACCGCTGATCCCCGTAAAATATCCCTTCGTGAAAGATTTTCTGCCATGTTTTCCCGTGCCGAATTTTACCGTTCGAAAACGGAGATTGCAGTCAGCCGTTTGCAGTTTGCAAAAAGAAGTTTGTAGTTTGACGATGACACGATCAGCGGTGGACACGAACAATGAAAAAGGAGCCGAGAGAAACAGACTCCCGACTCCAAACTTATCAACTCCTTGTTATTTAACCGGCCACTTGGCGATCTTTACCGTCATTTCGATTCGCTCATTGGGCAAATCACTTGGATTTCTTGGTTGAGATGCAATTTTCTCGGCAACGTCAATTCCCGATACAACTTCACCAAATGCGGTGTACTGGTTGTTGAGGAACGCTGAGTCTACGACCACAACAAAAAATTGCGAACCAGCTGAATCAACATCCTGCGAGCGGGCCATGGAAATGACTCCCCTCTTATGATCGAGGTTATTAAACTCAGCCTTTACCATCGTGCCAGGACCGCCCTGACCGTAGCTTGCTGTGTTCTTTAGATCCTTAGTATTGGGGTCTCCGCCCTGAATCATGAATGTTGGAATGATTCGGTGAAAAATGGTCTTGTCGTAAAAGCCCTTGTTGGCGAGAGCCTTAAAGTTCTCAACGTGTTTAGGAGCTTTATCTTCTCGGAACTTAAAGATGATTTTTCCAAACTTAGTGGTGATGACGGCAACATCTTCTCCATCCTTTGGCTTTTCAAACTTCGGCTCTTCAAGCGCAGGAGGAGCAGGCGTATTGTAACTTGACTGAAGCTCGTTTTGGCTAATCAAATTGTTTGCTGCATCATTTGACGAACTGCCCGGGTTGCAACCAACCGCGAAGGCTAAAAGGGGTAGTGCTGCTAGATATTTCATGAGTTATCTTCCAATGGCCAAGTTTGGACCGAAACATTTTCCATTATGCATGGTTCGATCGGAACGTCACCAGGACCTCTCAATGCAACAATACTATCTGCTACATCCATTCCTTCAATTACATATCCGAACGCAGAATATTGTCCATCAAGATGTGGTGATTTTGCAACCATTAAGAAAAACTGGGATCCAGCTGAGTTAGGGCTCTGGCTTCGCGCCATGCTCAAAATTCCCCGATCGTGAGGGGTGTCATTGAACTCCGCATCAATCTTATAGCCAGGATCGCCCGTTCCAGGGTGACCGAAAGCACCGTCTCGCGTGTTTGGGCATCCACCTTGGATCATGAAGCCAGGAATGACCCGGTGAAACTTAAGACCTGTATAGAAACCTTCAGTGGCAAGTTTCTTAAAGTTGGCAACGTGGTTCGGGGCTTTGTCAGGAAGGAAACCTACGACAATCTTTCCCTTGTTGGTTTGCATAACGACGACTTCTTCGCCGGCTGTTGGTGTTGGCATACACCCTAGTTTACTTCGTAAGGCAAAGGCAACGCTTCGCTTAGGGCATCGCTTCGCTCAGGCCCAAGGGGCATAAGAGTAGAATGCTGGCGTATGAGCTACCGAGATAACATTGGTTGGCAGAAAGGAATCGACTTGGTCGAAATTGCTTATCGATTTACCAAGACGCTACCTGCATCGGAAAATTTTGGATTGGTATCCCAAATTCAAAGAGCTGCCGTTTCCATTCCTGCAAACGGAGCAGAAGTCTACGGAAGATGATCAAAACTTGACTTTGCCCGATTTGTTGACATCGCGATAGGATCAACAAGGGAGCTTCAGACACACTTTGAAATCTGTAAAATGCTCGGCATCGGCTCTCAAACGGACGAAATTGAGCAAGCTGAAAAGTTAGCCTGGACCCTCCTAGCCTTACGACGATCGCTCCGCCCAGACTAGTTAAATCACGCCCTGAGCGAAGCGATGCCCTTTGCCTTCGAGCGAAGCGGTGCTCTTATTTAACCGGCCACTTCACAATCTTGACCGTCATTTCAGTTCGGTCATTTGGCAAGTCACTACCATTTCGAGGCTGATTAACAATCTTGTCAGCGAATTCCATTCCCGAAACAACTTCGCCAAACGCCGTGTACTGTTTGTTCAAGAAACTGGCATCAGCAACACAGATGAAGAATTGGGAACCAGCGGAATCTGGATCTTGGGATCTTGCCATTGAAAGAACCCCACGCTTGTGATTCAAGTTGTTGAACTCCGCCTTTACTTTTGTATCGGGTCCACCTCGACCATACGTCGAAGTGTCACTGCTCTTGGTGTTTGGATCGCCACCTTGAATCATGAATTTCGGAATGACACGGTGAAAAATGGTCTTGTCGTAGAATCCCTTTTTGGCGAGGGTCTTAAAGTTTTCAACGTGATTTGGCGCTTTATCTGCGCGGAACTTAATAATGATGTTGCCAAATTTGGTCGAAACAACGGCTACTTCGTCGCCTTCTTTTGGCTTCGAAAATGTCGGTTCTTCGATATCACCTTGTCCAAATGCTGGAGCAGGCGAGGCCGGGAGAATGGTTGCGAGGGTCAACGAGAGAAGAGATACGAGTGCCATATGAGTTCCTATATTACAGCAAATGCTCCATTCCAACGACAAACCCAGATAATTGATTCACCTTCGAACAGCACAATTTGATTCCCATTTCAAAAGACGAACGATCCATCGAATCGTGTCGGATTGTGAGCAATTCTCCCACTCCACCAAAGTGAACTTCTTGGTGGGCAAGGAGCCCAGGAAGCCGAACCGAGTGAATGGTGACCCCTTCCACATTCGCCCCACGTGCCCCCTCAGACTTCAATTGTTGTTCCGGTAGTGGCGTTGTCGCCTTGGTTCGTGCTGCCGAAATCATTTCTGCCGTGCGCATGGCCGTGCCGCTTGGAGCATCTACCTTTTTCTCATGGTGAAGTTCGATGATCTCGGCGTCGGGAAGATATTTCGCCGCCATTTCAGAGAAGCGCATCATCAGCACAGCACCGATAGAAAAATTCGGAACCAGCAGGCATGGGGAAGTCGTAATCGCCCCATTGATGGCGTCAATCTCCTCGGCAGGTACTCCGGTCGCGCCAATAACAGTCGGAACGCAGAGTTGGACCGCAGTCAGAGCATGCTTTCCTGCCGTCTTTCCGGTCGTAAACTCCAGCATCACGTCAGGCTTTGTGCGAGTTAAGCACGCCGAAAGGTCAGTCTCGATTGGGAGGTTGACATCGGATGAAGAAGCTGCATCGCGGTCAACAAGACCGACAACCTCAAAGCCAGGATCATTGAAGAAGCACCGGGCTGCCGTTGCCCCCATTCGGCCTGCGGCACCTACAACAACAACTCTAATGGACATGGTGAGAAGGTTACTTGAACCAAAATAGCGGAATTCCTGTAATATGGGACAGAAAGTGGAATTCCTTCTGCAAATCAGCCAAGATCAAGGTCCCTTCAATGGGAACGTACTCATTGTAGTTGGCATTGTTATCATTGTTGCCATATCAGCTTGGTGGCAATACAACGTCAATCGTGAGTTCTCAGAAGCCAAACTTAGATACAAACTTGATCCTGCTAATCAAGGAAATCGCCAAAAACTGATTAGCGCAGCAAGGTTGAGGGGTGACTATGCGTATTCTGTGCTTGAAGTGGTGTCTCTACTTGATCATCAACCAACTAGCTCAACCAGCGACATTCTGACCAAAGAAAGACTTGTCGGCGAACTCCAATCGCTAGCAGAACTTCATAAAAAAGGTGCTCTGACCGATCAAGAATTCGAGCAGGCGAAAGCAAAACTACTGAATTCTTAGTTGGAGATCCTTACCCTCGAATTCAAGTCTCATTGAGATTGAAATCGCTGTACATGCCTTTCGCTGCCGCGGTTCCGGCTAAGTCTTTAACTTAAACATCTTGGTTCGGTGACAAAATAGGCCCCGAAGGGTCCTAAGTACGTCAGCCCAGCCGGCACGGCTGGGTGGTCGTATTCATTCTAGCCAGGTCTGAAGGACCGTAGTAAAATCCGTTTCGCTATGTCTCAATCACTGTCTAGGGTCCTTGTTCACGGAGTGTTTAGTACGAAGAATCGAGTTCAGAATCTGAAGCCAGAACTTCAACTAGAATTGTTTGCCTACCTGGCGGCAATTTTAAACGACGAAGGACATACCGCGGTAAAAATTGGAGGGCATCTTGATCACGTTCACATGCTCTTTGGTCTATCTCGCACGATGACCATCGCCAAAACAGTCGAAAAAGTCAAAGTCTCTACATCCATCTGGATGAAAACCAAAGGGCTTGATCTTGAAGGATTTTCTTGGCAACATGGTTACGGAACATTTAGCGTCGCAGAGTCCGAATTGGATTCTGTAGTTTCATATATTCACAACCAAGAGGAACACCACGCCACAGTTTCATTTCAAGATGAGTTTCGAGCCATGATGAAGGAACACGGTATTCCGATTGATGAAAGGTACGTCTGGGACTAACCCTGGTCCTGCGAACCAATGAACATAGATCGGTCTTTCAGACCTAGCTTGAACCGATCAGCCTACCCAGCCGTGCCGGCTGGGCTGACATACTCACGACCCTTCGGGCCTGGGCATTGACTTTCGGAGCCTTTGCGAAGGAAACTAGGAGGTCGACCATAGAACACATCGTCGGTGAGTTGAAGAACTAGGCTACTTTGCCTTTAACTTCGACCCCTTTTAAGACAAGTGTTTGTCGACAACTTGCCCTAGAACCAATCCAGCAATTTCCCTTCGAGGTTATTCTAGTACTTGATCGGCAATAGTGGTTTTGGTAGTTAGAAAACGTGCAGAGAATTCTACTCTTTTAAGCTCAAATGAGGTAAAAAGAGACATCCCCAATGAGTGACCCTGACCCTAGTAGTATTGTTGTCGTGTCGGACCTAGATTCCAGGGGACGGCTCGGCAGAACCACACTCACTATTGTAAATGGAATCGCAACTCGAACCGAATTAACCCCCGTGGGCGAACAAACCATTGGCGAGTTCACGGTCACTGACCTCACCAATCCCCGCCTCGAAGATCTCGTCGACGCAACCGCCCTCATTGCCGACCTAAACGGTCATTCTGTCGAACTGATTCGATCAACGAATCGACAAAACCTTCCCCTTGCAAGCCTTGAAAAGCAGCTGAAGGCTTTGGTTGTTGGTAAACCCGCCCCGCCAGCAGAACTTGAAGCTCGGGTTTGTCCAAAGTGTGGTCGCCCTCTTCCCCAATACAACAACATTTGCGAAGCCTGTGTTCACCGGGGCAAAACTCTCCTGCGGCTCTTCGGATATACCAAGGCTTATCGTGGGAGGATCATTTGGGGCAGTTTTTTGAGTATCGGTGGCATGGGCCTCGAATTAGTGCCGCCTTTCTTGCAAATGCTATTGATTGACAATGCCCTGCGAAACAAAGATGCGGCGTTGTTTGGCAAGCTAATCTTCATTTACATTTTAGTAAGAATCCTGATCCTAGGAGTCCAGATTGCAAGGGGCAGAAACGTCGGCTACCTTGGTGCCAAGATTGCTGTCGAGATTCGCGATAGCCTTTTTCGAAAGCTTCAATCCCTATCGCTCAATTTTTACGATAAGCGAAATGTTGGCTCGTTGATGTCACGAATGACCAATGATACCGGAGCCCTTTATGACGTCCTTGTTGACGGTATTCCGGTTCTTCTCAACCAGATGATCCTTATCATTGCGATTCCAATCACGATGATGTTCATCAACTGGAAGATCGGACTAATGGCGATCATTCCGTTGCCATTTGTGATGATTGCGGTTCATATGTTCCGCAAAAAGATGAACCGAGTCTGGAGCCGCTTCTGGCATCAATGGTCACGGACGGGTGCGACCCTCAACGGCACTCTCCAAGGCACACGAGTTGTCAAAGCGTTCTTCGGTGAAGATCGTGAAGTCAAAAAGTTTAACAAACGTATCACCGATCTCGCCGACAGTGGCTACGTCGCAGAATCGAGTTGGGCAACGTTTTTCCCGTTCGTTCTGTTCGCCATGTTCCTCGGAGTCATAACCGTCTGGACGGTTGGCGGAAACGCTGTTCTTGCCGGAACGATGACAGTCGGTCAATTGGTAGCTTTTATTGCCTATGTCCAACGCCTAAACGATCCTTTGATGACTCTGCAGAGAATCATCGATTGGTCCACCCGTGCTCTAACCGCCGCCGAGCGTGTATTCGAGATTATGGATACGCCCGACGATATCAAGGATAATGAGAATTCGGTTGCCATGCCGAATGTCAAAGGACATGTGGTACTCACTGATGTTCACTTTGGATACGACAAGTTACGAACGATATTGCATGGTGTGGATCTAGAGGTCAAGGCGGGAGAAATGATCGGAATAGTTGGTCACTCTGGCTCAGGCAAAACCACGCTGATCAACATGATCCTCCGCTTTTATGACCCAACTCAAGGCCATATTCAGCTAGACGGCGTCGATCTTCGAGACATCAAGATCGAAGACTTCCGCCGACAAGTTGGGGTTGTCTTACAAGAAAGCTATCTCTTCCCGGGCTCAATCATGCACAACATCGCCTACGGTCGCCCAGATGCATCGATGAAAGATGTCATGGAAGCTGCGAAAGCCGCCAACGCCCACGATTTCATCTGCAAGTTCCCTGACGGATACGACACCTACTGTGGGGAAAGAGGTCAAAGGCTAAGCGGTGGAGAACGACAACGAATCTCAATTGCTCGGGCAATACTTCACAACCCTAAGGTCTTGATTCTTGATGAAGCAACCGCAAGTGTCGATACAGAAACTGAGCGACTCATTCAAGAGGCAATTGAAAACCTTGTGGACGGAAGGACCGTTTTCGCCATTGCCCATAGACTATCAACGCTACGGAACGCCGATCGCCTCATAGTAATGGAAGAAGGGCGAATTGCTGAGATGGGAACTCATGAGGAACTTCTCGCAATGCCGGATGGTATTTATACGAAGCTCGTGAAGATGCAAAGTGAAATTAGCAAAATGCGCCAAAATATGTTGGGCGCAGAAGAGCTCGAAGAAGAAAAGGTCGAAGCCTAGGC
>JANPAV010000187.1:0-1914 GCA_031430115.1 Armatimonadota bacterium
GGATTCACTAATTTTGCACTCTTAATCAGCGGTGGCTTAACTGGCCGATCATCCTTCGGACCAATCTCAACGCCGGCAATTTTCTCGATGACATCTTTGCCCCGGACAAGTTGTCCGTAGGTGACGTATTTTCCATCGAGATGTTGGGTCGCCTCTCGACTAAGGGCTACGTAAAATTGGCTCCCGTTAGTGTTTGGGTCAGTTGACCGAGCCATGCCAAGAACACCAAAGTCGTGGGGTATGGTCGATTTTTCAAGAATGAAACTGTAACCTGGAGAACCTGAGCCGGTTCCGGTCGGATCACCGGCCTGAATGACAAATTGCTTTCCCGTTCTTGGGTGCTTTTGAACGATCCGATGGAAGATGATGTCGCGATAGAACCCGCCCTGGACTAGCTGGATGAAATTCCAAACCGTGTTTGGCGCAGAGTCGGGTCTCATTTTGAATTCTGCTTCACCAAAGTCGGTCACCAGGACAACATTTTGGTCTTCCCAACACCGGATTCCGGCATAGGTGTTGTCTTCATCGGGTTCCCATTTTGGTGCCTTGGTGGTCGGGTCGAGGGTTACTACGGGCGGATTGGTCATCGGTTGCATCACGAGCGATGGACCGGCAGATTTTCCGTCTGCAATAAGTTGTAGATAGAGAACCTCGGCTTTTTTCGACTTCCAAAGGTTAGGGAAAGTTTTGGCTAAGTCGATCTTTCCGCTTTTGACTTCTGCTTCGTCGACAGTTTCATTTTTTTCTGGTCGATAGATTCGAAGCGAAAGCTTTTGGGCTCTTCCACCATTGATCCGAACATTGAATGGACGATCGATGCCATTGTAGGTAAATTCGGGTTCGATGGGGAATTTGTTTCCCGCTGCCACAGACAAGAGAACGGAAGCCGCAATGAGACTCATCTCTGCATTTTATCCAGACTCGCGAAGAAAGACTTGCGGCGAACCGACTTTCTTTTCAATCTGATTGTCGCGAAGGATGATCCATTCGCCTTCATCGAGTCCAAACCCATACTGGACCTTGCAAGAAAAAAACGCTTTCCTTAGGCGCATTTCTTGGTGGCGAACAAAATAGTGGGTATCGACAATCCCGTCAATTAAGCCAATTCCCTCGACAATTTTGTCGCCGTCTAGCATCGGATTGCCAACCAGCATTGCTCCTGCGCTGGTGCCAAACCAATTAACCCCCTGATTGATTAGTTTTGGGAAAACCCTTTGGCACCATTCCAAACCGAACCGCTTGATGAACAAAGATTGATTGCCTCCGGGAACCCAAATTCCAGAAGCTTTGGTAAGGTGGGATTCAAGGTCCGTTCGCTCCGAATCGGAGAATTCTTCATTTTTAACCAAGAACACATTGGTGAATCCGTTCTGTTTAAGAAACTTGACTGATTTCTCACCATCCTTTGGTCTTGCATGAACTTGGGGAAGAACGACAATCTCTCCTGAGTATCCACCACATAGGTCCGCAAAGGCCTTGGCAATATCTGGAGTAGAGCTTCCACCCCCGACCAGCAAAAATGCTCCATGCTTTGGGAGGATCGAAAAGATCAGAAGGGAGGTAACCACGCCTTAACCGATGTACATGATTGGGTCGCCGGGATTGACAATCTGACCACTCTCGGCCACGAGCTTCTTAACGGTGCCGCTCACGGTGGAGTGAATTTCGTTAAAAACTTTCATTGCTTCAATCAATCCAACCACTTGACCAGCAGTAATGGAATCACCTTCATTTACAAACGCCGGCGAACTTGGACTTGAGGAACCGTAGTAGATCCCTGTCATCGGGCTGCTGATTGGCGTGCCTGCCTGAACGGGGGCTGCCTCGGGTATGACTGCTTGCTCAATTTGGCTATCGTCGGAGGACGGAGCTATCGTGGCATGAGACGCAACCGTCATCATTTTTGGCACTGAT
>JANPAV010000188.1:0-2779 GCA_031430115.1 Armatimonadota bacterium
ATTGTTAGGCACGATTTTCATTGGATCGCTTGGGTTCATGTTCATTGCTTGCTTGATCTGGGGTGGTCTTCACGCCAAAAAGATGATGAATGCCGACTCTGCGGCCAGAAAGAAGTTTCGCGAAGAGCATCCAAAGCCAAAAGACCAATAAGCCAGTGGCTAACCTCCATTCGCTGATAGCCATTTTCGACGAGATTAGAGGTCTCGTATTGAGAGAAGGCAATAGTTTTGCTTTCTCTGGCTGGGCGGACTCAAGTGAAGCCTGTACGGAAATAGATCAAGTCTGGACAAGTTTAAGATCCGAAGACTTCGTCGTCACCTCCCAATTGACGTTCCTCTTCTTACCTACCGGACCTCTTCAGGAACTGAGCATAAGTAGTGGGTGGGGAGATGAGTTTATCGAACTTGTGAATCGTTTTGACGAAGCAATTCAAGCAGAAGAGTGCATCTGCTTTCAAAGTACTCAACAAAAAGAAGTTCCCTTTTCCGTTGTTGGGATGACCGATGATTTTGCGGATATCAGTTTAGGCAAATGCCCCAAATGTGGTCAGGTTTGGCTTCGATATGTAACCGAAAACGAAGGCTATACCGGATCTGGTCGATGGTATCTCGGAGCAATTTCCGATTTGCAGGCAAACATGATCCAAGTGAATCAGGCTAAGGCGCTTTTGGAAGGACTCGAATGGTATTGGGTTGGTGGGAGCTATTTCAGTGGACAAATCAGGGTTTCTCGCGGCAAAATTCTTTGATTTTGCTAAACTAGGATTGTGTCTGCCCGAGTTCCGATCCTAACCTATCACAAGATCTCACCGGTTGACACCAAAACCATCTATCCCGGCACGTTCGTCCCACCAAAGATGTTCGAGTCACACGTCGGCTTCTTGACTCGGCGAGGATTCCAAAGCATAAGGCTTGACTCGCTGTTTTCAACTCAATCTCCGGAAAAGCCAGTCGTGTTGACCTTTGATGATGGCTTTCAGGACTTCGAGGATAACGCCTTCCCAATCGTGCAGAAATTTGGATTTAACGGGACAGTCTTTCTCGTTTCCGACTTTATTGGCAAGACAAATGGCTGGGACGAGAATATTGGCGATGTTTCAAAACCGCTCATGTCGAAAGACTCGATTCTGAATCTATTTCAACAAGGTGTCGAGTTTGGTTCGCACACCAAAACGCACGTTCGGCTCACCACTCACGATGCGGGTGACCAAGATGTTGAGATCGGAAAGAGCAAGGTCGAACTTGAAGCAATGCTCGGTCTGCCAATCAACACGTTTTGTTATCCCTATGGCAGCTACGACGAGAACAGTTTACGATCGGTAAAAGCGGCAGGATACAAATTCGCGGTGACCTGCAACAAGGGCCATAACGATGGCAGCGAGAGCCCTTTTGAACTCAAGCGGATCGCAATACGGAACGACACACCACTTCCCATTTTCATCTACAAACTATGGCGAGCCTTTCGATTTGGACGGTAGACCTCAAAATCGAATCGATACGCCAGCCGTCAAGTAATTGATCCAAGCGAAGTTCTTGACTCTAGGTACATCGGCTCCACCTTCAAGTACCCGATAGCCGACAAACACTTGAGTGCGGGGATCAAGTTGCTTGGTTGCCCTCATGCTTAAATCGAAGGCTCGACCTGGACCACCAGCTAGACCATCGAGCTCAATTTCATAGCCAATATCTCGGTTGATCATTCCAAAGCCATAAATATTCATCAACGGCACAAAGCCGACATTCTTTTCTTCCGCAACCGTTGAACCTTGAGTCAACTTGATTTCCGCATCGCGAATCTTCAAAGTTCCGCCAAGCGACCAGTTCCCTTTCCATAGCTTTCGGTAGGTCAATCGGTAACTGTTGAATTGGTACAGACCATCAACCGAGCCGGTGGCAAATGTTTGACCGCCCAACTGGGTCGCGCCGTTTAATTGGCCGGTTCCTTTGATTCTGAGCGGAGCATAAAGCAACTTCCATTGAGATCCATTGGGAGTCGAATAGATGAGTGTTGTACGCCCCACCAACTTTCCATCTCCACCAAAGAGATCACGTAAATTGACTACCGATCCACCGGGGTTCGGTACTTGAGCGTAGTTGTATCTGGTGCTGATGCTCCCTAACTCAAATTCAACGGTCCATTTCTTGTCGTCGGAGGCATTTGCGTTGGCAAGCAATAAGAAAGGCAAAATCGTGACAAAAACTGACCGTGGGGACATAGGTTTGTATACGCTGCTGAAGTAAAAAGTGTCTCGTTTACAAGTCACTAAGAACCTGTTTCTCACAATCGAATAAACTAACAGCCGTGGGTGAAGAGAAAAAGCTGAATATCGCCCACGTTACGAGCGCGACGAACCTGGTTTATGGTGCCGTTCACAGTATGATGACCCTGGCCGAGGCTCAGCGAGATGCGGGTCATAACGTTCAGTTCGTAACCTTCGAGGGTAAGCCGTTCAACGACGAGTTGCAAAAACTTGGCTGGAAGCACACTCCTTTTAGGGTTCGTTTCAAGATCGATCCAATTGCGGTTATTCAGATGGCTCGCTTCTTCAAGCGCGAGAAGATCGACATTGTTCATACTCACCTCTCAACCTCATCGGTCAACGGCTGCCTCGCCGCACGACTGGCAAAAATTCCTTGTGTGGCGACCGTCCACGGCATGAGCGGAAAGCTTAGCTTTACTTTCGCTGACCACATGATCGGAGTATCCCAAGGCGTTCGGCAACACCTTATCTCCCAGGGAGTCGCCGAAAGCCGAGTTACTTCAGTCTATAACGGCGTT
>JANPAV010000189.1:0-1673 GCA_031430115.1 Armatimonadota bacterium
CCCAATCATGGGGGATTACTTGTACGCACCAAGGGAATGGCGAGCCGGGACGATGCAACTCCATGCAGCCTACTTGGCAATCACTCATCCTCGAACTGGTGAGCCAATCGTTGCGTACGTTGATCCACCGGAAGATTTCGCGGGCAGAGAATTCGCTACAAGGGAAATTATCGAAAGCTTCACCCAAGGCGAACAAAGCTAAACCAATATTGGTGATTGATAGGCTGAAAACGATTCAGCCTTTCCTTTCAAATCTAAGTCAAGTTTTGCCCATCCTTCTAGGCTTAACTGATCGTAAACCGTTGATGAAACGACCATAGTGCCTTCAGATGCGGCAGATTGAAGCCGATGGGTCGTATTAACCACGTCTCCCATGGCAGTCAAGTCAACAATATGATCTGAGCCGACATTCCCAACGTAACAAATCCCTGAATGAATGGTAACTCCGATGGGTAAGTCCTTAAATTTGGATAAGATATCCGACCCAGCTTCAAATGCGCACTTGAGATAGCTTTCCCCCGCAACCCCCGGCAGAAACAATGCTTGCACGGCATCACCCAAGTACTTGTCAATAAGCGCATCGTGATGCATGAGGATGTCTGTGCTGGTATTGAAAAATGAGTTTAACTTTGCTACCAATTCAGTCGGTTTCATCGTTTCGGACAAAGTCGTATACCCTCGAACGTCAACGACGAGAATTGCTACCTGAACATCTGCCCCGCCTATCGGTAGTCGATCGCTACAGAAGCCGCACATCTTGGGATTTTTGCGACTTGGACCCCATCCAAATCGACTAAAGATCTTTCCAAATCCATTGAAAGGCACCTTGCAAATCTTGCACCGTGGTGCAGATGGGAGTTTCGGGAATAGCCAACGAGCCATTCCTTCAAGCTGATGACCGTGGGTTAAATAGTCGACCCACCACTCTTCGCTGCCCTTGATTGGCTTCGATACACCACCCACCTATCTATTCTAGTCCTCAAATCTGAACAATGGGTGAATAAGTGCATTAGTTCTAATTTCATGAAGAATGAGGTTGATTCCAATTGCGAACTACAAAAAAGCAAATCTGAGGTCGGTACCCGGCGGTACAGTTAAGGCACAGTGACGGGACCCGACGTAACCATAATAATCCCGGCCCTCAATGAAGAGGCAACAATCAAGGCAGTTGTTGATCGGTGCCTTGCGTTACCACTGACTGTACAAGTAATCGTTGTCAACGATGGCTCGGAAGACAATACTCTCGATATTCTTCAATCATATGGAGATCGAATCACTATCCTGACCAATCCAAAACCTTCAGGAAAGGGTCATGCAATTGTGCAAGCTCTCCCAAACGCCAATGGAATTGCAACCATCGTTCAGGACGCAGACCTGGAATACTCTCCCGAACAAATTCCGACTCTGATCCAGCCTATCCTTGACGGAAATGCGCACGTCGTATTCGGAACACGATTTGCTAATGGATTCTCGAAAGATATGGCTCTTCCCAATAAAATCGTAAACATACTGCTTGCATGGTCAGTGCGAATCTTATTTGCTACAAAGATCAGCGATGAAGCAACTTGCTACAAAGCTTTTCGAACTTCATTGTTGAAGACATTTGACCTACAGTGCACTCGATTTGAGTTCTGCCCCGAAGTCACGGCAAAAGCTTTACGCTTAAACCAAAC
>JANPAV010000190.1:0-3065 GCA_031430115.1 Armatimonadota bacterium
CCAAAAATGCGGCTGACCTTGCTGAGAAGTTAGCTGAATTGACTCCGGGAGATTTGCAAGTTTCATTCTTTAGCAATAGTGGCACCGAGGCGGTCGAAGCTGCGCTGAAGTTCGCAAAGGCGACCACTAAGCGAAGCAAGATTGTTTCAACCAACGGAAGTTATCATGGCAAGACAATCGGTGCGCTTTCGGTGACGGGAAGAGAAAAGTACCGAAAGAAGTTTGAACCCCTTATGCCTGGAGCCTCATTTGTCGATTACGGCGACATTGACGCTCTCAATTTGGCAATTGATAGTGATACAGCGTGCTTTATTGTTGAACCGATTCAAGGTGAGGGTGGAATTATTGTTGCTCCAGACGGGTACCTCAAAGCCGCACGGGAAGCATGCGATCGGCACGGAGCGTTGTTGATTTTTGACGAAGTCCAGAGTGGGCTCGGTCGTGCAGGTTACATGTTTGCTTGCAACCATGAGGGCGTTGCGCCAGACATTATGACGCTGGCAAAGTCGCTCGGTGGTGGCATTATGCCACTTGGCGTCACGATTGTTACGATGCCGATTTACGATGCGGTCTTTGGCGATAACCCGATGGCACACACGAGTACGTTTGGCGGAAATCCGCTTGCGTGTCGAGCTGGTTTGGAGACGCTGAAGATTCTTGAGGAAGGTGATTTGATTGAGAATTCAAAGGTTCTTGGCAAGCGGATGTTGGACGGCTTCTTGGTCATTCAGGCAAAGTACCCAGACCTTTTGAAGGAAGCTCGAGGGCGTGGCCTTATGATTGGAGTCGAGTTTACGATGGACGAAGTAGGCGAGGTCATGGTGGGCTTGCTGATGAAGCTTGGAGTTTGTGTAGCGTATGCGCTGAACAATCCTCGGGTTTTGCGGTTCGAGCCACCGCTGATGATCACTGCGGAGCAGGTTGACTTTGCCTTGTCTTCATTTGAGGATGCAATGCAAGAGACGGCGGAGTTGTTGTCGGTTTTAGCGTAGGTTTCACGGCACTGTTTTAGTTCGCCGGAAAGATATGGGCAAAATGCGCCATAATTAAATCCGACGACGTAGAGCGATGTCCGAGTGGTCGAAGGAGCACGGTTGGAAACCGTGTAGGCGGAAACGTCTCGAGGGTTCGAATCCCTCTCGCTCTGCCACTTTTTCGTCCTCTTAATTTTTCGCTAAGAGTTGAAGCCTTTCTCGAACAATTGGGATCCTAGCGGCAGCGTCCAAGAGTGACCCAAGATGCCCCTCAATGGCATCCTCAATCTGAGGAAGATCTCTAAGTCGCTGAATGATTTCTGCAACATATGCCTTCAATTCATCGGGTGAGTCTTGAACCTCGTCGATCAATTCTGGCCGACCATCGACGAGTAGAATAATGTCTTCAAGGTCATGACTCCCAAAGATATCGTCCTTGCCGCGATCGACGAATGCCTCCAACTTTGTCGCTAGAAGGTGTGGACCATTTATAACGTTTATGGAAGTGTCGTTTGGAAGCACGATTGGAACTGCCGATGTAATTGCAGAGCTATACCAACGATTCTTAAATCCAATTTCAATTTCTTTGGTAGGCATCATATCGACGATAAGACCGTATCCGTGCCACCGACATATGACCCTCTCGTTGGATCTCTGCTCAAATCCCAGACCTCTCATTCGATCTTCGACCGCGTAAAACTCGACTAAGGTCGTCACCTCGATGATGACATCGACATCGTCGGTAGGTCTAGGTGCAGGAGCAGCAAGGTCAGTCAAAAGCAGACCGACGACGGAACCTCCGACAAACACGATTTCCGCCAGGATGGGTTTTAGTGCTGCGGCTGCTCTTTCCAGCATAAGAGTTTGAGCGGTGATTCTCATTTGTTCTCTTGCAGTCTTCGTTGAAGTTCAGTCCTCGCGATGTTGACTTCACGCGCTCGCCCGATGCGTAGAGCATCGATCAGAGCTAGATATTCGTATAGGATTGGATCTGCGAGGGCAGCTTGCGGAGCAGTCTTGTAAAGTGGTTCGCAAATCATTCCTCGAAGGCTTCCCTGGGGATGGGACCAAACCGGTACCGGCTCGTCGTTCGGCTGAATGAGTTCGCTCAGCGGTAAGGCCGCATGGGCGGTCGGTATCCCCCTGGCAAGGCCGCCTCGTTTGGCTGGCATGTAGTGATTAATTGCCAAGAGGGTTTCTAATAGGGCGGATGTTCTCACGGAATAGTCCTGCCGCAAAAGGGCCGCCTCTTTTGACCGCTGAACCGCTGAGTATGCTTGAGATGCACTGATTCCAAGCGAGTTTCCTAAATCCGAAAATGGAATGGGTGGTCCATTCCTGATTTGTACTTCAATCTTTCGTGCCTCATCAATTGGTCCACCAAAACCGGTGCCGTCGCCAAATCCACCACCTGAACCGCCACCGCCTCCAAAGCCATGGTTACCTTGTTTCCAAACATCGTTTATGGCTTGAATTTTCAGAACTACTAAAATATCGAGAGGTCTTAGCACAGTTCCATTCTATATTCTAGAATTTAGAATGTCAACGTCTCGAGGGTTCGAATCCCTCTCGCTCTGCCACTTTTTGCACCTGAATCGCTGGACACCTTTTTTCATTGGTCTTTGCGACGTATAATTCGGCGATGCTTTCGCCAAAAGCCGTTTACTTCCTATCAGGTGCCCTAGCAATTATTCCGACTGCGATTTTGGGTGTTCATGCCCAAAATGCCAAGAAGGCAATGCCTTTGCTGGCGTTAACGCCACCCATGGGGTGGAACAGTTGGAACGCCTTTGAAAAGGACATCGACGAGACAAAGATTCGTGCCATTGCCGACGAGATGGTGAACTCGGGAATGCGAGATGCCGGATATGTTTACTTGGTGCTGGATGATGCTTGGATGGCCAAGGACCGCGACAGCAATAAACGACTCCAGGCTGATCCGGTGAAGTTTCCCAACGGGATGAAAGCAATCGGCGATTACATTCACAGCAAAGGCCTCAAATATGGGATTTATCAAGATCGTGGGAAGTTAACCTGCCAGGGGTTACCCGGCAGTCTTGGTCACGAAAAAATCGATATGGAAACGTTCGC
>JANPAV010000191.1:0-4884 GCA_031430115.1 Armatimonadota bacterium
AGCCATGCCTAAGAAAGTAACAGGAAACATCAAACTTAACATCCCCGCGGGTAAAGGAACCCCTTCGCCACCAGTTGGTCCAGCTTTAGGTCAAGCAGGAATCAACATGATGGAATTTCTCAAGAAGTACAACGAAATGACCGCTCCACAAATGGGCTTCGTACTTCCCGTCGAAATCACCGTCTACGAAGATCGATCTTACTCTTTCGTTGTCAAGCAACCACTTGCTACCGATCTTATCAAGCGAGCCGCAGGAATCACCACCGGCGCAGCAAACCCTAAGATGGACAAGGCTGGCGTATTGACCAAAGAAAAGCTCCGAGAAGTCGCCAAACTTAAAATGGCTGACCTCAACACCGATGACGAAGAAATGGCAATGAGAATTATTGCTGGCTCCGCTCGATCAATGGGTGTTCGAATCGAGGATTAATAGCATATAATATAATGCTCAAGGAAGAGACCAGGACAAAATTTGTCCTGGTCTCTTTTGGTTTTTCAGAAAACAAGCCGATAAGTATTTTAAGAGTAAATCAATGGTTGCCAAATCAATTGTCCTGGGAACACTATTCCTGATCGCACATTCCGCGATGGGACAGACGATGCCGCCAAACAATCAAGAAATCCAAGTTGGACAATCCATCGCGGACATCTTTCGATCAGCGTCTGGCGCTGATGTATCTTTGGTAGCTTCGGGTTTTCTGAGCCCAACCAAAGATACAAAAAATCTTGCCGATACTTTTCAATTTCCAACCGATGAGCTTTGGTTAGTCTCGCTGACTGGAAAGCAGCTCATGGATGCCTTTGATCGGAGCCTTGCCTTCTTTCCAGAGCCCTGTCCGGACATGCTTTACTTCAGTGGTGCCGAAGTCACCTTTCAATCTGGAAAGGCAATCAAAACGAAAGTCGTAGGTGCCACCATCGCAGGGCTGACGATTGATCCAACTAAGATTTACAAAGTGTCGATGCCCGCAAGCCTTGCTCGCGGTGGACTTAGCTATTTTGCGGTTTGGAATTTCCAAAAGCCTGAAAAAGTGATTTCCCCAGCAATAGAGAAACTTCTGACTGGAAAAAGCGTCCAAACTTCTACAGTACGATGGCTTTCACGACAATCGCTTTAGCTTTACTTTTTGCTCAACAAGAGCCAAAGGCCCTTCAATACAACTTTGACCAAAGTGTCGCGTGGACCTGGTTAACCAAGCAGTGCGATTTGGGACCTCGCGTACCCAACACCCCCGGACACTTAAAGTGTCGTGATATGATTTATGATGAGGTTAAGAAGCAATGCGAGACCGCCGAGCTTCAGCCATTCTCCCATATTTGGAGCGCGGACAATTCACGGCGAAACATGTTCAACATTATTGGGTATCAAAATTGGGAGAACGCGACGACTCGTGTTGTGCTTTTAACCCACTGGGACACTCGCCCGACCGCTAACGAAGAACCAAAAGAGGAAGACCAGAAGAAACCAATTTTGGGTGCCAATGATGGCGCTTCTGGCACTGCGGTATTGCTTGAACTGATGCGCCACACCAAGAGCGTGCCAAAGTCCCTCGGAATTTGTTACCTTTTTGTCGACGGCGAAGACCTTGGTCCTGGACTCGACGAAATGTTTCTAGGAGCGACTTACTTTGCTAAGCATCAGCCGGCGAAAAAGCCTGATTACGGAATTCTTCTTGATATGATTGGTGATGCCGATTTAGAGATTCCAGTCGAGCCAAACAGTATGCGAAAGGCAGAAAAACTCACTCGCGCTTTGTACAAACATGCTAAGTCAATTGGCATGGACAAGACCTTTCCGTTGAAATATGGTCCCGAGATTCTAGATGATCATCTTGTGATGAATGAATTCGGAATCCCGACGGTGGACTTCATCGACTTTTCTTACGAACCATGGCACACGCTCCGGGATACTCCGGATAAGTGCAGTGCGGCTTCTTTGGGCAAGGTTGGTAAGTTTATGCAAAGTTGGCTATTTCAGCCAGAGCCTTGGAAGAATAAGTAGGTTGGAGCCGGGGGCCTAAGGCTTCAAGCCTTTTATTCGCTTCGCTCAATCGGACTCATCCGGTTCGCAGGCTCAGACCAATCAGTGCATTTCGGCTTCGCTTGGTAAGGTTGGCAAGTTTATGCAAAGTTGGCTATTTCAGCCAGAGCCTTGGAAGGTGAAGTCGTCGTCGGTTGCTAGCATAGATAGACGTCTTTCGTCCGGCTCGTGTTCGATAACGCCATCTTGAAGAGACGGTTGTAACAACTGGGATCGCTCGCTAATTCTATCTAGGATCAAAGCAAGATAAGCGATCTTGGACTTTTCATAGTTTCGAACTTTCCAGGGGTCAATTCTGCGACAAGCGTCGCTTAGAATTGACACCCTGGCTACTTTATTCGACCACTTCGTGGTCGGGTTTTCATCACTTCAAAGCGCGCGGATGCAAAGCCATCAAGTCTTTTTGAGTACGGAAGTTTGATGACCACAAAAAAAGTGCGTTGTTGAGCTTGCGAACTGAGGGAATGAAGTTCTTATTGGTCAATAGCTGAGCAAACCAAGAAGCGAAAAAATCCACTCCCCTCGCTTTTCCCCCTTCCGCCACTTCCTTGCCCTTTCACTGTAGACTAAATAGAATGTCCCTCGCAGTTTACGTCCATACGCCGTTTTGTCCGAGCAAGTGTGGTTATTGCGATTTCAATAGTTACGCAATGACAGGGGACATCGTTGAGAGGACGGTAACTGCGATTGTTACCGAGATTCTGCGTTCGCCATTGCGGGGAACTCCCGCGAAGACGATCTTTTTTGGCGGCGGGACTCCAACATATTTGTCATCTTCGCAGCTCATTAGGATTCTCAATGCGGTTATTGAAGTTCACCCGCCCATAAATGGATGTGAGATTACTAGCGAGGCAAATCCTGGAACCGTCGATGCCCAAAAATTTGGCGATATGTTTAGAGCGGGCTTCAACCGGATTTCTTTGGGTGCCCAGAGTTTTCTGGACGAAGACCTTATCCGTCTCGACCGAATCCATAAAGCCAGCGAGATTGAGCGTGCAGTTGGTGCGGCTCGAGAAGCGGGATTCACTTCCCTCAACCTTGATTTGATGTTTGCTCTGCCTTCGCAAAGCCGAGTTGCTTGGACGAAGAATCTTGAAAAGGCTTTGTCACTTCAGCCCGAGCACTTGAGCTTGTACTGTTTGACCATTGAACCTAACACGGCTTTTTACAAGAAGAATCTGCGGGGTGAACTTGATCTGCCGGAGGACGATATTCAGCGGGAAATGTATGACGAATGCTTGGAGCGAACCGCCGAGATTGGGCTCTTTCAATATGAAATTTCGAACTTTGCTAAGCCTGGTTTGGAATGTAAGCATAACCTCTGTTATTGGTACGGCGAAGACTATGCTGGCTACGGTCCGGGCGCGGTTGGTTGTGTGACGATTGATGGAGTTTCAACTCGCTACACGAACCTGAAGCACCCAGATGGGTATTGCACCGCGGTGGAGGCGGGGACCACAATTCCGTTTGAATCGGAGGTTTTATCGGCTTCGACTAGGAATGTAGAGCGGATTATGTTGGGTCTTCGTTTGAATGAGGGGATTCCACGCGGGATTGCGGACGGTAGTAAGATTCCGGCGTTAGTGGATCGAGGTTGGGTTTCGGCGAACGGTGAGCGGTTGAAGTTGACGTCTGAGGGGCGGCATTTTTGTAGCGAAGTGGCGTTGGAGTTGATTTAGAAAACAAGATCTCTGCGTCTCAAAGTGTTTCCTATCCGAGTCATCGAACATATCTTGGTCCACAGACGTTTAGCTCAATGTGACCATCGCGCTTATCCTCCTTCAGACTCCAACTTTTCTTGTCAAATCCTACGTATGGACGGATCCCAAACAGGGCAGAAGCATTCCAGTGCGGGTCACATATCCAAAAAAAGGGAAGAATCTTCCGGTCATTGTCTTTTCACACGGATTTAGGGGTTCCGAAACTTCGATGGACCCGTTGACCGAGTATTGGTCCAAAAATGGATATGTCATTTTTCAGCCAAGACACGAGGATTCAGCGCAGAATCTTCAGGGCGCTGAAAAGTTGAGTGCGTTCAAAACCGATGCTAACTCGTTTAAGAGTTGGCGATCAAGACTCAACGACTGCGAGTTTCTCTATTCGGCGTGCCAAAACATTGATAAATGGGTTCCCGAGCTCGCAGGTCGCATCGATTCCAAGACAATTCTGCAGGCGGGACATTCATTTGGTGCCCATACGACCCAGACTCTCGGTGGAACCAAGCTGGCCAACCGTAGTTTTGCGTCATTAAAGCCAATCGCTTTTTGTTGTATTTCTCCTCAGGGCGTTGGCCAAGGTCGCACGGAGAAATCATGGAGTGAATTCACTAGACCCTTGCTTGTGATCAGTGGGACCGAGGATAGGTCTCCCCTAGACGATGAGCGAACGCAGACTGATCCTTCTGCACGCCAAGACCCATACAAATTCTCTCCGCCGGGTGATAAGTTTCTATTGTGGATTGAAGGAGCAAACCACAACTTCGGAGGAATTTCTGGTCTTTTTAACTGGCCCGGTGCAGGAAAGCCAAACAAACAGCATGTCGAGTGGGTCCAAGTAACTACCCTCGCATTCTTTGATGCCTACGCAAAACATGACAAGTCAAAATTAACATGGCTTAAATCTAATGAGTTAACCAAGCAAACTAGTGGATTGGCGAAGCTAACTAACCGATAGTCACCTAACAAGCTCATTCTCGCCATGGCAGGGTTCGGAAACGGTACCCTTATTGTCATGAACCTCCGCATGTGGACCTACGATATTGCTCGGGAGCAGTGCCCTACTCACGAGTACCTCCACAAGCTTTGTAAGATGACGGTTGAAAGTGGTTACAATGCCATCGGGCT
>JANPAV010000192.1:0-3093 GCA_031430115.1 Armatimonadota bacterium
CCGCCCCGATCCGACGAGAATTCAGCTTGTCGAGACCATTCGTAAAAAGCGAGAACGAGGGCGTAAGTCGCTACATCCGACGCACCCATTGTTCGGCGACCCAAAAGGTCGAGCAACGGAAAAAGCAGCGATCCCACTGAGAAGTAGAGGACATGCTTGGATTTGATGTGGGCCAGTTCATGACCCATGATGAAGTACAGTTCTTCGTCGGTCATGGCGTCAACCATCGAGTTACGGAGCGTGACGTACGGTCGCTCTACTCCACCCGCAAAGGCGTTGGTAAACGGATTGTTAGAGACGTATAGTTCTGGCTCAGGCATATCCATGACTTTTGCCGACTCCCGCATGATGTTGTACAGCGTGGGATATTGGTTGGGTCCGCACCGGATCGAACTGCTCATGTTGTAGCAATACAGCCAACGGTCAATTCCAATTTCATAGAACTTGGCAACAAGCTGAGGCACGAGGGGAAGATTCCTCAATTTGTCGAGGGCCCACTTATCAGAATCACTGACAAATGCTTCTGGGGTTATGCCCGTGAGAATCTTACGTTCGCTCATATGTGAAATAGAATACGATGTTTGGGCAAGTGCGTTGCAAACGTGGGCGTTTTGACCTTATGCGGCTAGCTTTGCTTGCGCTTCTTTGACGCTAAGCTTCACGTAAATCGTGCCAATTTCTTCAAACTGAAGGGGCACAACCAGAATAGGAACGCCTTCCGTCGGCACGCCAACGCTAACACCGCGAATAATTTTTGCCGGAGTAAGCTCGACCTCAAGACCAGTTGAGGTAAGCGCGCTTGAGCTACTTTCAAGAATTTTTTGCCCAAGGCCTATGAGGGCATCCGAAACTGACATATCGAGAACCCTTAAGCTTCTATTCAAGATGATTTCAGCTAAGCTCATTGCCGTGTCACGAGGCAATCCGAACATGACTATGCCTCGAATACTCCCGGAGACATCCGAAACAATGTTGATGGGGCATCGGGTCACGAGGTCTTGCATGACGGACAATTCACCTCTAACGACCGGCTTGCCAGTCAGCTTTTCGGTAACTTCGAGTGCGGCTTCAACAAATGGTGCAATGGTCTCAAGTTTCATGTTGAATTTTCTCGCTATGCCGCCCGATAAGCGGAATCCTCTTCGGGTTCGTTGAGCTTGGCGAGGGTTTCATCCAGCCACTCTTCTAACAATTCTTGTTCAAAACTAAGTCGTTCAAAGGCACCTTCGTCTCGCAAATAGAATGCCCCATCAAGGCCTTCGGAAATCCCTCGGCTTCGTACCAAAATGTCGGCGACGTGCAAGATATCGGCGAGGGTATCGGATTCTTCCAAAACAGATGGACGGTGATGGTATCGAATTGCTTGAGAGTAAATCTTGGGCAAATTCCAGCTTTCGGCTAGGGCCGCGCCAAGTTCGGCATGATCAAAGCTCAAAAGCTCTCGCTCCATCTGGTCAAAAGGCACTTCGCTCTCCTTGGCTGCACGGATAAGTTGATTGAACTCAGTTTCAAGGGTCAGATAGAGGGCGACCGTTCCCATGTCATGCAGCAGCGCAATACAAAACGCCAATTCGGCATCAACGCCATCAAGCTTTTTAGCAATGGCCTTGCAGAAATGAGCACAACTGATGCAGTGATTCCAAAGTAATTCGGGCTTAAGTCCTTTTCCTTTAAGGGCAATATGAAGCCAAGGAAAACTTGCGGCAACGAGGGAAAGACTTTTTGTTGTTCGCATTCCGAGGACAATGACGGAGTCTTGAACTGAGCTAACTTCGCGGGACATGCCGTAAAAAGCGGAATTTGCAAGTCGAAGCACCCGGGCACTCAAGCTCGGATCCCGTGAGAGGGTGTTGGCGACCTTTAGTGCGCTTGACTCCGCTTGATCGGCAATTCGAATGACTTCGAATGCAACCTCAGGCATCGATGGTAGGTCGCTTGCCTTACGAATAATGTCCTTGATTTCCAAAATTTCCCCTTAATCCAGTACACAAGTTTGATCTTGTGTTTTATCAATGGTTGGTTGATGCCATAGGAATTGCGGGGTGGGATCGGTACAAATACTAGGACGTTGTGGATTTCGAAAAAATTGGTTTGTTGGGGTTCGTGCGTTGAGCTTGGTACACTGTATGCATGGCACCGTTGGACTTTGCACTCGTCCGCCATGCTTTGAACTTGGCCAAGAAAACTGGCATGGACGAAGTAGACCTAGAACTTGGAGATTCTAAATTTCACGCCGTTTTCGATGAGAAAGCGAAGAAACCAGTTGCGCAGGCTCCCAAGCAAACCGCAGCCCAAAAAGCCGAAGAAGCCGTTTCAAACCAAAAATTGATCAAGAGCCACAATGTTGGGATCTTCCGAGATAAGGGAGACATCATGAAAGTTGGTAGTGAGGTTGCAGTTGGCGACATAGTCGGCGCAATAATCGCACTTGGTATTTCAAACGATGTTGTGTCATCGGTTCAAGGACGGATAACCGAAGTTAATGTGCTTGATTCTGAGCCGGTTGAATACGGTCAAGTGATCGCGGTTGTGGAGGCAGAATGAGAAGTCGTGGACAAACCATAGTCGCTAGTCTCATTGTTGTAGCAATCATTCTCGTTTGCGTCGTGATATTCATGAAGGGAACGGGTGATTCGAAGCCGCTCGCAAAAGCAGATGGCCGAGGTCAGACCACTCTGGGGAACGCTAAGGCAACTGCAGAGGATATGATTTGTAAGAGCAATTTGAGCCAAGTGAGAGACCTGCTAAAGGTTCAGAAAGCGACCGACGAAGAAGCAAAGTACGCTACAGTTGCAGAGATTCCTGGAGCGGCGAGCGTCTCGATGTGTCCCGTTGGTAAAGAACCATATACGATGGACGAGGCGGGCAATATTAAATGCCCTCATCCTGGTCACGGAAAATTTTAATGTTAAAGAAAGTCCTAATCGCAAATCGAGGTGAAATAGCCTGTCGAGTCATTCGAGCATGTCGGGAACTTGGAGTCCTGAGCGTCGCAATCTACTCTGAAGCAGATCGCGAAAGCCTGCATGTTAAGTTGGCTGACGAAGCGATTTGTGTTGGAGCCGGCACGAACACCGACTCTTATCTCAATTT
>JANPAV010000193.1:0-3069 GCA_031430115.1 Armatimonadota bacterium
AATCGAGAAAGTAGTCGGCATTAGGGTCGCTATGGCGACCGTGCTCGACACTTACAATGGCCGGGTTAATGGCGCAAAGGTAGCGTTCGTCGCCCAGCCGACTTGGATTTGCGACCTTAACAGTGCCAAGAAAGGAGAGAGTGTTTTGCTCTATCTTTATCCCGCCGAGCCAAACCCTCCGCGCTCTGAGATACTCGATGTTACAGGAGCCTTAAACCATTTGAAGCAACTCGGTCAACGGTTGTTTTATGTCTCCCATAGCGGACGCGGCCGATTCCAGCTAACCAAAGGCAAGCTCGACTTCACCGTTCCCGTTGAGTTTGTTCAGATCAACATGGGGGACGACGGGTGGAAAGTGAATCCGGAGACGGGGTTGATGAATGGCATACTGTGTCGACATGTCAAAAAGGACAGTTACACGATCACCCTTAAGAACATGCTGAGCTATCGCTAGGAGCCTGCTAACTCTCGATGGTGTTCGCCGACTGCTGAAAGCTATTTCCCCTTCAAATATCGAGCCGCTAGCTCTCGAATGATCGGTATCGGACTCGTCAAATCATTTTTGATTGTCGATACTCGAATCGAAGTGCTCACTGATCAGTCAGTTATAATTTTCTATGCCATTAGCCACGCACGCCTCGCTGACGCTTGCTCGATTCGACTCTTTGCTTGAGCCGCAGTCAGTCGAGCCTCAAGAAATCCCAGGGACGATGTTCCTTGGTGCTGCTGGCGACATTCGGGCAGGTGCACTGCACCCAGGTTCAGTAAATGCCTTCAAATTCGCCATCCTTGGGTTGCATGACAGCGAAGAATCTGCTCGCAATGCCGTCGAGTCAAAGCAACTGATTGCACCGTGGACTATCAACGCAACTGAGGTGTGGACCGGAGTCCTTAAGCCGTTTCGGCACTTCGGCGAGGCGAACTTCATTGATCACGACGAGCCAGGTCCGCAGTTTAAGGTGACCGCATCGGAACCTCCAGCTGGCACTCCCATTTTGATCATGACCAGCGCCGGATTTGATGTAAGTGAGGGTACGAATATGGATCCCATCCGAGACTTTGGTAGCGGCGTCACCGCTGTTCGTATCTCGATGACCGGCGTTCCCGGACTTCACTCTCAGCAGACATTTTCCTTTCCTGGGCTTTTCGATATCGATGGAATCACTGTGACGTTCTGGCGAGACTTCGCGGCGGCGAGGGATTTTGCCTATGGTGCTGGGCTTCATCGACAGCTCATGAAGCGACAACGCGATGATGAGTTCGGAGCGCGTACCTCGTTCACTCGGTTCAAGGTCCTCCATTCAGAAGGGACATGGCATGGCAGTGATCCAATGGCTTAGTTAGGTTTGCTTGGCAAGACTAACTAACTTTCGTCTTTTAGGAAAACGCTAAAAGTCTCTCCGAACACTGTGCATCAAATCTACTTTGGACGGCTAGAATCTTCGACCATCTTCTTTCGAATTAGCTCGGCGGAAGCGATGTTTCCTTGCCTTTTAGCCATTAGAAATGCTTTTGGCTTGCCCTTGGTTTCGTAGTTGACGTTGGCTCCAGCCGTTAGCAATAATTCAACAATTTTCGAATCTTCCGGGTCACCAGATGCTGCCACCTGCAGAGCAGAAAATCCTTCCTTGTCAATTTCATTCGGGTTTCCACCACGTTTGAGTAGGATCGCAACAAGTTCAACATTTCGGTTGATAACAGCATCGTTAACAGAATTGCCTCCGTACTCTTTATTTGGCAAATTTAGATCGACCTTTTGATCGAGAACGTAGTTAACCAATTTCAAGTCTTCGTAGGCATAAGCCATGGCAAGACTCTCATCGTGAATTTTTGCTCCTCGACCGACCAATAGCTGAACGCGCTCCAAACTAAACGATGCTCCAGCAGCGAGAATTGGAATTTCTAATTCATTCACTCGACCCGCATTGGGGTCTGCATTTGCGCCAAGCAAGAGCTGCATTGATCGCAACGCACCATGGGTTGCTGATGCTACAGTCAATGGAGTTGTTCCAAGAGTTGAAGCCAAATTAGGATTGGCTCCTTTATCCAGAAGCAACTTAATTTTCTCTGGAGACCGCACGGCGATAATGAGTGGCGTAGTTCCAAACGTACTTCGACAATTCGGATCGGCTCCAGCATCAAGGGCCGCTATCATGTCGTTCAAAGTGCCATGCAGTGTGGCTTGAAACAAGGCTTCGTCTAACTGACTTTTGGTGAAGTTTGTAGCTTTGGTAGGTCTCGACTTCGGTTTCAAGTACGTTAGGGCATCGATATTCCCGTCTTTTGAGAAAATTGCCAATGCGGTAGTTGCCCAACATGTGCCCGACATTGATATGAATTGATCTAATTTATGTGGAAAGCCAGTCTCGAAATAGGGAAGTCCTTCAACGACTCTGCGAGTTGGAACCCGCCATGATCCGTCAGCTTTTTGAGTTGAAACCAGGAACTTTACAGCCCGCTGAAACGAAGTAGATCTGGCTGGAAAATTCCCCGCTACTCTTAGGGCAACTAAAGCCTGTCCTGTCGCATAACTATCGCTGGGGCGACCATTAACCTGTGACCAACCCCCGTCTGAACGTTGCATATCAAAAATTGCTCTGCGGGCTTTTCGGATTTCGTCTGTTGGAGCTTTAGACCAGCATAGTCCAAGTAGTTTCATGGCCCGGTCCTCTGCACTTCGAGCGGGAGTAGCAATCATCCATTGCTTCGCTCGTTCGATTGTAGCTTGACCCTGTACTTCAAAAGGATAAACCTGAAGGGCTCGGACGGATGTTGCGGCAAGCGTAAATGCACTGTCCTCAATGGGAGGACGATGTGAACTACTGGGCCAATGTCCTATGGAAGATTGTTTTGCCGATAAATAATATCCAGCGGCGTCTGTAAAGTCGTTGGCCGGAGCTCGAAGAGCCGACATACCCAATAGTTGGTATCCGTGTCCTGAAACAGGATTAATCGCTCCCGTTAGTTCATACATTTTCTGTGTGTACTGATATCTTCGTTTGCTAGACTCTGCATATTGACTCTCTAAAGCTCCTGAGTTGATTTTGAATCCATTGTCTTTGGCTACCT
>JANPAV010000194.1:0-2155 GCA_031430115.1 Armatimonadota bacterium
TGTCCATATACCGTTGCGTGCATCTGTCCCATGAAGCCACAACCAACTAATCCAACTCGTACCATCGGGGATAGGATAGCTTGAAAAGTGCTCGAAAATAAAGACTATGGAGCTACCGCACAGCCTTTCCAGCAAAAATCATTTCGATTACAGAACCGAGGCACTCTTTTGCCGCACATGCGACATTGCTTGGCTCAGGGTCATTTCAAATTCTTGATGTCCGTGCACAATAAGGTCGGCGCTCATCGAAGTCGGTTGCACGTAGATCTCGTGCATTGGATTCACGTGCGAATTGAATCGGAAAGTTACTTCAGCCTCGTCTCTACCGCGCTCTTCAATATCGCGCTTGAGGCGTCGCTCAAAACGAGTTTCCTTCGGAGTTTCGACAAAAATGGTCGTGTGATAGAAGTCGTTGACTTCAGACCAATGGAGGGCAAACAAACCTTCGACAATAATGACGCCCTTCGGTTCAACAACATCGCCAAATACCGCCCGAGTGTGGCGAGTGAAGTCGTAATGGGGCTTTTCAATCGCCTTTCCGTCTCGAAGCAACATAATGTGCTCCATCAGTAAAACGTGATCAATTGCTTCTGGGGCATCGAAATTCACCTGCTCGCGCTCCTCAAAAGTAAGGTGGTTCAATGGCCGATAATAGTCGTCAATTCGAATAACGGCAGCGTCAATGTGATCTGCCATTGCATTGGCAATAGTCGATTTGCCCGAACCTGTCCCTCCTCCAATCCCGATTACCGTAACTGACATCCTCGTCAATATTGTAGCGGAAGAAGAGCTTAATCAGATAACGTATCGGTACCAGATGAGTATTGAAAAAGCAGAAAAGCATTTAATCCAACTCGAGCCAAGGTTTGCCGTATTAGTCGAACGGCATGGTCCCTGTGTTCTCGTCGAAGAGGCTCGCGAAACGAATATCTACCAATCGCTCATGCGGGCAATTCTGTTTCAACAATTGTCGGGCAAAGCGGCTTCCACTATTCGGGATCGGCTGTATGCGTTGTTTCCTGACCATACTTGTCCCCCTGCCGATCAATTGTGCAAGATGACCGTCGAAGAGTTTCGGGCGGTGGGTGTGTCACGTCAGAAAGCAGGATATTTACAGGATTTAGCCTCGAAAGCTGATGTCATCCCATCCCCGTCGGAACTACATGAACTATCGGACGAAGAAATCATCACTCGCCTAATTTCTATCAAAGGGGTCGGAAGATGGACCGTCGAAATGCTGCTGATGTTTACGTTTGGGCGAATGGATGTTTTGCCGGTGGACGACATGGGCGTGCAGGAAGGGTTCAAGCGCATCTTTGGCTTAGACCATCGTCCCAAGAAAAAGGAGATGGAAGCATTAGCCGAGCCTTGGCGACCTTACCGTTCGATTGGCAGTTGGTACATGTGGCGGGTTTGCGATGAAAAGGATGGTCTGAGCGCGACTTAGAGCCAATGAAGCGAATTCGCTCACCTCGCAATACAAGTTTCTTAGTCGTGGGCTCCCATGCCAAGCGTACCAACGCTCATCAGGACTACTGCCCAACTTTGAGCGTCTTCGTAGCTTGCTGCCGCCACAGAGACGCTGTAGCCATCAATGCGGGTGACGCCTGGTATTCGGGCCGCCCAGTCGGCATCTTCGGTACGATTGACTTCCAGTCGAACTACGCACTCGCCTTTGATCGTCCAAGGCAGGTTGAGGTTTCTCAATGCCTGCTCGGCGGTCGCTTCAATAAGTGGACCGGTTTCAGTAGGGTGAAGTAGTCGCCCCATGTAGCGCCCAATTCCGTGTTTCGTCACCGCGGTATGAACACCCGGGAGCATGGCACTTGCTTCTGCGCAACCCTTATCATCGCTACTAACCATCGCCAAGGGGACGCCATAGCGACCAGCCGTTGCTGCAGATAGCCCCATTTCGCCAAGCTCAATTTCATTAATGAACAGCCGGTGGGCGCGACCGGTATAGGTGTGCTCCATGATTCCCTCGGCGGATCCCGCCTTGGCATGATAACCGATGAGGAAAGCCGCATGAAAGGTCTCGTCAATTCCTTCCATCATTCCGTCCCGACCGGACCCATGACCAGAAATAAGTTCAACCCCCGCTTCGAGGTCGTCAATCAAAAGGTTCTTCGAGTTTCCGTGGGAATCCTTAATGACG